>JAZLHZ010000376.1:0-41070 GCA_045617085.1 Clostridia bacterium | reverse complement strand
AGACATTGCGAAAATGCTCAGGCTGTAGCAGAATTCCTTGAAGCTCATGATAAGATCAGTTGGGTAAATTATCCCGGTCTTCCTTCCAACAAGGAATATGCAAAGGCACAAAAGTATCTTCCCAACGGAACCTGTGGTGTGGTGTCCTTCGGCGTCAAGGGCGGCCGTGAGGCAGCTCAGAAGTTCATGTCTGCTCTGAAAATTGCTGCAATAGAGACACATGTTGCAGACGCACGTACCTGCTGCCTGCATCCCGCCAGCACGACCCATCGCCAGATGAGCGAGGAAGAACTGATTGCGGCCGGAGTTCCCGGTGATCTTGTAAGATATTCCTGCGGTCTCGAGAGCAAAGAAGACCTGATTGCCGATATCGCTCAGGCACTTGAAACCATCTGAGAATAAGAAACGGAGCTGATCCGATTGCCGATTAGAATACCAAACGAGTTACCTGCAACAAAGACTTTGACAGAAGAGAATATCTTTGTCATGACGGAAACAAGAGCAATTTCACAGCAAATACGACCGCTGGAGATACTGCTTTTGAATCTTATGCCTACTAAAATCGATACCGAGACACAGTTGTCAAGGCTGTTGGGCAACACACCGCTTCAGGTCCATCTTACGTTGATACGTACTTCTTCGCATGAGTCAAAAAATACTTCGGAAGAACACATGCTGGCCTTCTACAAGGAATTCAAGGATGTATGTGACAGCAACTTCGACGGATTGATCATTACCGGTGCACCGGTGGAAAATATGCCTTTCGAAGAAGTGGATTACTGGCAGGAGCTCTGTATGATCATGGAGTGGAGCAAGACTCATGTACACAGTACATTCCATATCTGTTGGGGTGCGCAAGCCGGGCTGTACTACCACTTCGGCATTCCGAAAAAACAGCTTGACAAGAAAATGTTCGGTATATTCCCGCACACAGTAGAATACAAACACAGCATACTTTTCAGAGGTTTTGATGATGTGTTCATGGTGCCCCATTCCAGACATACCACCATTGATCGCAAGGACGTGGAAGCTCATAAAGAAATAAAGATCCTTGCCTCTTCGGAAGAAGCCGGTATCTACGCCATGATGACGAATGAAGGACGTCAGATATTCATTACCGGTCATTCGGAATATGACGCCGGTACACTGAATAAGGAATATGTTCGTGACGTCAATCTCGGCCGTCCGATCGAGGTTCCGAAAAATTACTATCCGGATAACGATCCGTCAAAGGCACCTATCGTCTCTTGGCGTTCTCACGCAAATCTGCTCTATTCCAACTGGCTAAACTATTTCGTCTATCAGACAACACCGTATGACCTGAAGAAAATTGATCCTGTCAAGTAAAACAATATATCCAAGAAGCTGCTTATACACGAAAGCAGCTTCTTTTATTTATTCGGTTCATTTGCTTCTTGACAGTTTAATGGGTTTCATGTATAATATATTCTGTAATGTTATCGAAAGGATTCTTCCGGATATAATGAATGAAAGACATATTCGTACCGTCAGTCTGATTGGTGAAGCAGCGTTTGATAAGCTGAAATCTTCTCATATTGCCGTTATCGGAATCGGTGGTGTTGGCTCATATACTGCCGAAGCCCTATGTCGCTGCGGTGTAGGCAAACTGACGATTATCGACAATGATACAGTATCAGTTTCCAATATCAATCGACAGCTCCCTGCATTGATAAGCACCGTCGGCAGAAAAAAAGTCGAGGTAATGAAAGAAAGAATGACGGATATCAATCCGGATGCACAAATCATCGCTATGGACTTCTTTCTTGATGAGAGTAATATTCCGGATATATGCTGGTACGATTTTGATTATGTAATAGACTGTATTGATTCCGTCAAATCAAAACTGGCTATTATCAAGATATGCAAGGAAAGAGAAATTCCCATAATAAGCAGCATGGGAACCGGAAACAAGTTGGATCCATCTAAATTTGAGATCTGCGACATTACAAAGACAAGTGTCTGTCCGCTGGCTCGTGTGATGCGTCGGGAGCTAAAAAACATAGGTATCCCCCATCATACCGTTTTGTATTCAAAAGAAGAGCCTGTCCATATATCACTTGATGAAAACGGCAGACATGCCCCCGCATCTATAAGCTTTGTGCCATCGGTTGCCGGATTGATGCTGGCAGGATATGCAGTCAACGACCTCATCAAAAACGTATGAAAAAAGTTATATTCATTCTTTTGTTTCTGCTTTGTGCCGTAATACCTGTTACTGTTGCGGAAACTACGGTACAGTACCGGGCGCTGGTCATTGGTGAATACAGCTACGATGATGGCAGAAACCGAATTGGCGGTTTGAATACCGCAACCGGTGTCAGTGAGATGCTGTCAAAGCAAGCGGTAAATAACGGTTATAACGTCACACTGAAGCTGGACGCATCAAGAGAAGAATTGATTACCGCAATACGTGATACTTTTTCCGAGGCCGATGACGATGATATTTCCCTGTTCTACATAAATTGCCACGGGGAGTATGACGGTACATCATATATTGAGCTTCATGACGGAACAAAGATCACAGCTGCACAATTAGAACAGCTGTTTTCTGAAATCAACGGAAAAGTCATTGTCATTATCGACTGCTGTTCCAGTGGCGCATTCATCGGTAATACCAAACAAATTGACAGATTCACTTCTTCTGTGATTTCCTCCTTTTCCGATGAAATGTCCGGCTTAAAATCCGACAAATATATCGTACTTACATCCGCTGCCGGGAAGGAAGACAGCTTTCGACGCAGTTTTACAGGTGAGAATGACGAACAAGGCATGGCTACGATATTTGCCCGCAGCCTATGTGAGGGCGCCGGGTGGGACATCATCAACGACAGAGTATGTTCCTTCAAAGCAGATTCCAATAAAGATAGGCAGATCACATTCAATGAAATATATCAGTATACCATGCGGCGTGTATTGTACTATCTGAAAGATACCGGAAAAACACAGACCGTTTGTACCAATAACACAGGTGACGGAACTGTACTGTTTGCACGTCCAGCCGGATGACAATTATGAAATGAGGATGAATTATCATGAATGAACAACTATATACTGTACTTTCCGAAAAACTGGGAAAAGACATCGTTTTTAAAGATGAAAAAATGAGTGAATATACTACATTTCGCATCGGCGGTCCCTGTGATGTCATGCTGAAGCCAAGGAATGCAGATGATATTCTTTTAGCCATTGATATCTGTACATGTCTGCATGTGCCATATACAGTCATTGGTAATGGTTCAAACCTTCTTGTCAGTGATGATGGCATTGATGGGCTTGTGATATTAATTGCGGACAATATGAGCAATATCCGTATTGATGGTAATATTATTACTGCTCAAGCCGGTGCATCCTTGGCAAAGCTCAGCCGTGAGGCTCAAAAATCAGCATTGACCGGTTTGGAGTTTGCTGCCGGGATTCCGGGTACTGTCGGCGGCGGAACAGCTATGAATGCTGGTGCATATAATGGAGAAATCAAAAATGTACTGAAAAGCGTAAAAGTGATCGAGAATGGCAAGATAAAGGAATATTCAAAAGACCAGCTGCACATGGGCTATCGGAATACCGATATTTTGAAATTTGACTGGATTGTATGTGAAGCTGTGTTTGAACTGACAAGCGGAAATAGCGAAGATATTCTTGCCATGATGAATGATTTTAATCACCGCAGAAGAGAAAAACAACCGCTGTCTCTGCCAAGTGCCGGTTCCACCTTTAAGAGACCGGAGGGATATTTTGCCGGTAAACTGATACAGGATGCAGGGCTTATGGGATATTGCTGTGGCGGCGCCGGGGTCAGCACGCTGCACGCAGGTTTTGTTGTCAATAACGGCGGAGCAACCTTTGAAGATGTTTGCAATGTGATCCGTCATGTACAAAAAACAGTGTTCGAAAAATTCGGTGTCAATCTTGAAACCGAGGTTCGGATCATCGGCAGATAAGAGGAATACTATATGGCATTTGTTTCGGATGTCAAGTCGGAGATCATAAAAAATGCTCCGAAGGATATGAAATCCATGCAAGCAGAGCTGATGGCATTGCTGCAAATAATTGGCAGCATATCTTTTCAGGGAATCGGAAAGTATTCTCTTTCTGTGACCAGTGAAAATGCCTCGGTGGTAAGGTACTGTTTTTCATTGATTCGTCAGCTTACTGTTTTACGGCCACAGATACAGACTGTGCGTTCTTCTCAGTTGGGAGAACATACCAGCTATAGACTTCATTTATCTGCAGAAGAATCCATGATATTGCTCGAAGCGGCGAATATGTTGGACAGCGAAGCATTCTTAGGTATCCGGCGTATTCCACCGACACTTATAGACGAACATAGACGCGCTTATATTCGAGGTGCATTCCTTGCCTGCGGATACATTAGTCCGATAGAAAAAGAATACTCTGCAGAATTTGCTTTCTCTAATGAGGATACTGCAACGGCAATTTCTAATCTGCTGCGACTCGAGGATATTCACTGTGGTACAGCACAGAGGAAGAACCAGTTCATCGTCTATATCAAATCGATGGAGAGTGTCGGCCATCTGTTAGCCGTAATGAGTGCATTTAAGTTTTATATGCAATGTGAAGACACTCAGATGAAAAAGCAGCTCAATAACAACATCAATCGTCAGCTCAATTGTGATGAAGCAAACTCCAATAAAACCTTGGATGCTGCTGAAAGTCAACTGCGGGATATCGATACAATTATACGACATGATTATCTTGATCAGCTGCCGGACTCACTTTTACAAATAGCCCAAGCCAGATTGAATTATCCGGAGATCAATTTAACACAGTTGGGAGCCATGCTTTCGCCGGCAGTATCGAAATCCGGAGTAAATAATCGTTTCCGAAGACTCAGTGCAATCGCACAGAAGTTACGGGATGATGAACCCAAGACAGAACATCGAGATATGAAAACCGAGTGACATTTTTGTCGTCACTCGGTTTATTTTCACTTAGTCATCGATTGGTTTTATGCTTCCCGTAGTTTCAAGGATATCTGCTCCCAATGCAATCGCTTTATCCAGTTCTTCCGGTTCAGTCAACAGCCAGACGCCGACCTTTATGTCATAGGAATGAATCATACGAACACTGTCTTCGGTAACAGGCTTGACCTTACACCAAGAAGTGATCTTATTGTCAAAACGTTGCCAGACATAAAGTTGGTTTGTCAGGCAAAGGCTCTTGAGTGCTTTCAGGTTCTCTGCAGATACATCTCCGTCATAATGAATGTCCGCTTTGGGAAGCTCCTTAGCAATCTCTGCGGTATATGCTACAGAGGCTGTTGTAAGACCGATATGATTTTCAATTCCCGCTTCTCTGATTTGGGCATACATGATTTGTCTCTGTTCAGGAGTAAAGCTTGCGATCACATTATCCAGCTTCAGCATGATCCCCGTTTCTTGGCTGAAATCAAGGACGCTTTTCAATGTAGGCAGTTTTTCACCCTTATATTGTTCGTCAAACCAGCTGCCTACTTCAATTCCATCAAGGAAAGAAACAGGTACTTCATTGACGAAAACATCACTCTCGATGGCGCTACCGTCAAGATATCTCCCGGTTCGATTGAGCTTTCTGTCATGCAGGATCACACAGACATTGTCCTTCGTAAATTTCGGATCCAGTTCAATCATGTCATAGCCCTGTTCATAAGCGGCAGTAAATGCACTCATTGTGTTCTCTGGTCTGTCGGTAGACACACCTCGATGTGCTTCAAATAGTATCTTTCTCATACGTTCCTTCTCCTTCTGTAAATATAGTCAATGACGATTCATTGGGGTATATTGTGTTATGCGCAATTTTCGCCGTTGTCTGAACAGAATACAGACCTTTGTTATTGGTATGACGCACAAATAGATTGGATGCTGATGAAGAAACATCAATGCGAAGACGTTCCCCTTTTTTGATAAGGAAAGCATGTTCATCGAATGAAAACTCTACAAAAGTCTTATCACCGCATTGATAATACGGGACGAATCTGACAATATTTGTGATATCATCTCTTAATCCCAAAGCACCGTCTGCTTTATCAAGACTGATACGCATATAGAAGCATGTATCTTCACAATCAGAGGATACCGTAAGCTTCGCTTTCATTTTTCCTCTTACAAAGGTGTCCTTTGAGAATACGGGAGTATAGAAGCTTTTGATATCCTGTCTTGAATTGGGTTTATCCTGCATAGCTGTACCGCCGAAATTACAGGACAAACCGCCTTTGAACTGTGCCGGTGCAAAAGGATTATAAATATATGTTACGGGTTCTTCTTTATTGGAAAATTTAAAAACCATCTGTTCCGGAGCATTATCAAGAGTACCAACGGCCCATTTGTTTTCAAACAGACGATAATAAGTCACCTTACCAAGTTTGAATGGACAGGCATGCTTTCCTCTGATCCAGTCAAACCAGTCAATATCCCATGTTCCGAAGGCTTCTGATGTTTTACCCTGCGGGAATGCATAAGGTTGATTGTTCTGTGCACCGCCGTGATCATATGGATTGACGATCAATGCACAGTGAGAACGGGATTTCGGGTTGATCTGATTCCATGTGTCCAACACGGCGCCGGTAGCCATATCATACAAAGCTGTTTGCAGCAGCGTGGGAATATTGATATTCTCTATAACATGTCGCATGCTCTGAACACCGCTGTCCTTGTATTCCCAAAAAGGATCGTCTCTATCCGGATGCATCAGGATATTGATTTCGTCACCGCAATCCTCATCAAAAACAGCTTTGGGGAATTCCGTCAATGGAAGGATGTCCATTGTTCTGTCGTTGTAGACCTTTCGATTCCGCAATTGCTTTTGTTTATACATTCCCGCATACCAGCCGCCCATCAAGCCGGATTTGAAAAAACCATTTCGGTATACAAGGTCATATCCGTTTGTCGGCATCACATCCAGCGCCATTCCCTTGATATCCTCGTCAAAAGGTGCACAACAGAAATGAACCGATGCTGTATAACTGCCGCCTCTGAGATATATTTCTCCGTTGTAGAAAGACTGTTTTCGTATCCATTGCCACAATATTCTTCCGTCATTTCGCTCATATTTAAAGGGAATACATTCACCGCCGCTTTTTCCCCGACCTCTGCAATGCTGGTATACTACGGCATAGCCTCTTGCATTCCAGTGTTTAGCAATGCTTTTTGCCACATTCAAAACATCTGATTCACAGAGATTCTCTTCTGAATCACAATACGGACTTCTGTAAATAACTGTGGGATAAGTGCCATTCTTATCCGGCAATACTGTAGCGGTATAGAGGGAGACACCCTCCGCCACTTCTATATAATCGTTTCTTGCATAAACCATTTTCGATATCACCTCATTTCCATTATATCAGATTCTGTTTGAAAAGAAAAGAGAAAAAACAAGAAACAGACGAAAAAATATCGTCTGCTTCTTGTTTTTTTACAATTGAGAAATGACGTAATCTGCAAACTCTGCACAAGTGTTGCCGGTTTTGTCACCGGTGACAATGACTTTCTTTTCTGCCTCACATGTTGTCATGGCCTTTGCAAGATGATCTGCCTTATCAGAAAAAGCGATATGTCTAAGCATCAGCTCTACTGCCTTGAAGATGCTGCTGGGGTTAGCATAATCGCCGAGTCCTTCTTCTATCATCCTCGGTGCAGAACCATGAATAGCTTCAAACATTGCATATTTGTCGCCGGTATTCGCACTTCCTGCGGTTCCTACGCCGCCTTGAAGCTGTGCAGCCTCATCTGTAATAATATCACCGTACAGATTAGGAAGCAGGAACACCTGAAACTTGGAACGGATAGCAGGATTCACGAGGTTGGCGCACATAATATCTATATACCAATCTTCGCAGGTGATTTCCGGATAGTCCTGTGCGACCTCATGAGCAATGGCACTAAAACTGCCATCCGTTTTCTTCATGATGTTTGCCTTAGTAACAATTGCCACATTGGTTTTCCCGTTTTTTCTGGCAAACTCAAAAGCAGCTTTGGCTATTCTGCGGGTACCGGGAAGCGTAGTCACCTTGAAATCCATACTGAGCTGACCGGGAATCTCGATTCCCTTACTGCCCAAGACATACTCGCCTTCGGTGTTTTCACGGAAGAATGTCCAGCTGATATTTTCCTCGGGAATCTCAACAGGACGTACATTGGAATACAAATCGAGTTCTCTGCGCAGGGTAACATTGGCGCTTTCCAGTGTGCCGCCTTTGGGTGTAGTGGTTGGGCCCTTCAATAGTACATCGCAGCTCTTTATGGCTTTCAGAGTCTCATCCGGAACAGACTTGCCGAGAGCAAGACGGTTCTCAATAGTAATGCCTTCAATATTTACTAATTCGATCTTTCCGCTGTCAATTTCATCTTTCAACAGGACATTCAGGAGTCGTTTCGCCTGTGGAACAATGATTTTTCCGATTCCGTCACCATCAAGAATACCGATACGTATCTTTGTCTTTTTTGTGTAATCAACGGCAGGCTCTGCTTTTGCCATCCTGTCACATCTGTCTAACTGATCCAGAAGCAGCTTTCTGTAATGATCTACCGCATTTTCTATATATTCATTTGTCATTTTGCCGTCTCCTTTGTATAAGCCAACAGTCCGCCAGCCTTCAGCATTGCCTGCTGACGAGTGCTGAAATTACAAACCAGTTCGATCTTGGTACCGTTGGTTTTGTCTGTCAGAATGATGGAACCATTTGCCATACCATCAAAGATGTTGTTCAGTTCCAGTTCATCACCCTGTGAAAGCTTATCGTAATCATCGGGATTCTTGAATGTAAGAGGAAGAATGCCGGCGTTGATCAGGTTGGCGATATGGATTCTTGCGAAGCTTTTCGTAATAACTGCACGCACGCCCAAATAGAGCGGAACCAATGCAGCATGTTCACGGGAGGATCCCTGTCCGTAGTTCGCACCGCCGACGATTATGCTCTGTCCGGCTGCTTTTGCCCTTGCAGGGAAAGTCTCGTCACAGACACCGAAGCAGAACTCGCTCATCTTGGGGATATTAGAGCGGAACGGCAATACTTTGGCACCGGCGGGCATGATATGATCGGTAGTGATATTGTCGCCGACCTTAAGCGTAAGCTGTGCACATAGATTGTCTGTCTGCGGCTTGCATTCCGGGAAAGGCTTAATATTGGGACCACGCACAACAGACAGGTTTACGGCCTCTTCTTTTGATGCTGGAGCAATAACTCCGGTATCATCAATTCGGAACTGCTTGGGCATTGTGATTTCAGGCATATCGCCGAGGCTTCTGGGATCGGTCACATAGCCGGTAAGCGCAGATGCAACGGCTGTTTCAGGAGAAACAAGATGAACAAACGCATCTTTTGTTCCGCTGCGGCCTTCAAAGTTGCGATTGAATGTACGCAGGGAAATGCCCGCAGAATTCGGAGAAAAACCCATGCCGATACAGGGACCACAGGCACATTCCAACAGCCTTGCACCGGAAGCCAAAATGTCAACCAGTGCGCCGCAATCTGACAGCATGGAAAGCACCTGACGTGAACCGGGAGAGATAGACAAGCTGACATTATCGGCAATGGTCCGGCCTTTGAGCAGTGCAGCAACCTTTAACATATCCTGAAGTGAAGAATTGGTACAGGAACCGATGCAGACCTGATCCACTTTGACATTTTTCATATCTGCTACCGGAACTACATTGTCAGGGCTATGCGGACAGGCAATCAGCGGCACGACTTCGGAAAGGTCGATGTCAATGATCTTGTCATAGACGGCATCATCATCGCTGGACAAAGGTTGATAGTCCTCTGCTCTGCCTTCTGCAGACATAAAAGCCTTAGTCACTTCATCCGACGGGAATATAGAAGTCGTGGCACCTGTCTCGGTTCCCATATTAGTAATAGTAGCACGCTCCGGCACAGAGAGAGTCTTGACACCTTCGCCGCCCCATTCAATAATCGCACCGACTCCTCCCTTTACGGAGATCCGCCTGAGCAGTTCAAGACTGACATCCTTTGCGGTGACAAAAGGCTTCAGGCATCCTGTAAGATTGACTTTATACATCTTGGGCATAGTGATATAATACGCGCCACCGCCCATTGCTACTGCTACATCAAGACCGCCTGCACCGATTGCCAGCATTCCGATACCGCCCCCGGTAGGTGTATGACTGTCGGAACCGATCAGCGTTTTTCCCGGAATACCATAGCGTTCGAGATGTACCTGGTGGCAGATACCGTTGCCGGGACGAGAGAAGTATATTCCGTGCTTCGCAGCAACCGATTGAATATATCGATGGTCATCCGGATTTTCAAAGCCGCACTGCAATGTGTTATGGTCGATGTATGCAACGGAACGCTCCGTGCGGACCCGGTCGATGCCCATGGTCTCAAATTCCAGATACGCCATGGTACCGGTTGCATCCTGCGTCAATGTCTGATCAATCCTTATTGCGATCTCACTGCCCTGCTCCATTTCACCGGAAACAAGGTGTGCCTTTATGATTTTCTGAGCAATTGTAAGTCCCATACTGTTTCCTCCGATCATTTTCCGATAATGGTTGCTCTGGCATTCGCAACATGCGCTGTCATCAGTCTGGATGCAGTTTCTTTATCGCTGTTCATGATAGCTTCAAAAATCTCTCTGTGTTCGGCAACAGATTTTTCCGCACGACCTGTTCGGTCAATGGACATCTTTCTGAACATCTGTACTCGCTTGTGCAAAGGAAGCAATGTATCGCAAAGGATCATGCTGCCGCAATTTCTGTAGATGATCTCGTGAAACCTGCCATCCATGACCTTGATATGGTCGGTATCTGAACGATTGAGATAGAACTCCTGAAACTCCAACGCTTCCTTTAGTTCTTTCTTTGCGTCTTCACTGGAACAATCAATGAAACCTCGTATTGCAAGCTCCTCGATCTTCAGCCGAATGGCACACATATCCTCAAAATCCTTGAGAGTTATGCCGAGCACCATTGTTCCTTTTCCTGTTTCTTCTACCAGATGCTCCTGAAGTAGTCTTCGCAATGCCTCACGAATGGGAGTACGACTGACCTCCAGTTCCGTACAGAGCCTGAGCTCTGTAATTATTTCGCCTCTTTTATATTTCCCAGCCAGGATATCGGTTTCCAGTCTTTCAAATACCTGATCAGCCAAGGATACGGTTTTATACTCCATTGTGACCTCCTGTGATTACAGCATGCTGAATCTTCCGTTTGACAGCTGTTCAATCTTTTCTTCCAGTTCACCAGTGGACAGAGATGTTTGACGTCCGCCGGCATACTCACTGTCGATCCATTCTTTCAGTTTGACAACGAGCTCATCCTTTTTATCAACAGCTTCTGAAGGAGTCAGTTGATAGTTTTCATTGATCCAATATGCAATACCGGCAAGCCCACTGCTCTTGCCGATCAGAACGGCAGGACGGCGGTTGAGCAACTTTTCTGTATCGAATATCGAATAGATCTCTGCATCCTTCAGCAGTCCGTCTGCATGGATACCTGCCCTTGTAACATTGAAGCTTCTGCCGACAAATGGCGTCATCGAGGGAATGTCATAGCCGATATCTTTTTTGAAAAACTCGGCAATTTCTGTAATCGCTGTCGTATCCATGCCGTCAAGGGAACCTCTCAAGGAAGCATATTCCATGACCATGGCTTCCAGCGGGATATTTCCAGTTCTTTCTCCGATACCAAGCAGTGAGCAATTAACTGCAGATGCGCCATACAGCCATGCGGTAGAAGCATTTGCTACTGCCTTATAGAAATCGTTGTGACCATGCCATTCCAGCATTTCACTCGGAACATCGGAATAATGCTGCAGACCGTAGACAATTCCCGGCACGCTTCTCGGAAGTGCTACCTCCGTATACGGCACACCGTAACCCATCGTGTCACACGCTCTGATTTTTACAGGGATTCCCGCATCCTCTGACATCTTCATCAGTTCATTGACAAACGGAACAACAAACCCGTAGAAATCTGCTCTGGTAATGTCCTCCAGATGACATCTGGGCATAACACCGGCCTCAAACGCATCTGCAACCGTTGCCAGATAATAGTCCATGACTTGTTTACGGGTCATTTTCATTTTTTTGAAGATGTGATAATCACTGCAGGAAACAAGGATTCCTGTTTCATGTATTCCCATATCACGGACAAGCTTGAAGTCCTCACGACTGGCACGGATCCATGTGGTAATTTCCGGGAATCTCAGGCCCAGCTCACGGCATTTGTCTATTGCCTTTCTGTCATTCTCACTGTATACGAAGAATTCTGTCTGACGAATGATACCGTAAGGACCGCCGAGCCTTGAAAGAAGCTGATACAGCTTCACAATCTGATCTACGGTATATGGTTCAACAGATTGCTGACCATCTCGGAAGGATGTATCCGTAATCCAAATATCCTCCGGCATGTTTACAGGAACACGTCGATGGTTAAACGCTACACGAGGAACCTCACTATAGGGATAGATATCTCGATATAGATTAGGATCCGGCACGTCCTGAAGCGAATACCTGTAGCTATTCTGTTCCAGTAAGTTCGTTTTATTTGAAATCTCAAGCATTCCTGTCACCTCTGTGTATGATCAATTGTTTTTCCTTGAATTTGTGTTCTATTGTATACAATAATTCATGTTTTGTCAAGTGCAATACGAAAATTTAATAGAGCTATTGCATTTCACAAAATATATGGTATAATAGAAGAGTAAATGCGGATGTCCATTTCGCATATATACACTATATTTTTCCGGAGGTATGAATTATGGAAAACAAAAGCGCATGGTACAGCTATAGCACAGACGAACTGATCAAGCTTGAAGAGTTTTGCGGCAGATACAAGGATTTCCTGAACAAAGGAAAAACCGAACGGGAATGTGTCACCGAGTCCGTAAAGCTCGCCGAAGCTAAAGGATATAAAAATTTAACCGACGTCATCGCAAACGGCACAAAGGTACAGCCCGGCGATAAGCTGTACTCTGTCTGCATGGATAAAGCCATCATGGTATTCTACATCGGAAAGCAGCCGCTTGAAAAGGGTCTCAATATTCTTGGTGCGCACATCGATTCTCCCCGTCTGGATATCAAGAGCAACCCTGTATTTGAAGATAAGGGGCTCTGCTACTTTGATACGCATTACTACGGCGGCATTAAAAAATATCAGTGGGTCGCACTCCCGCTGGCTCTTCACGGTGTGATTTGCAAGAAGGATGGCACAAAGATCACTGTTGTCATCGGAGAAGACGCCTCTGATCCTGTTTTCTGCATTTCCGATCTGCTTCCCCATCTCGGTGGAGAACAGATGAGCAAGCCAGCTGGTTCCTTCATTGACGGAGAAATGCTCAATATCATTGTCGGCAACCGTCCGCTTGATGCAGAACTTGACGAGAATGGCGAAAAGAAAGAAGTCAGGGAAGCAGTCAAAGTCAATGTATTCAAGCTGCTCAAGGAAAAGTATGACATTGAAGAAGCGGACTTCCTTTCTGCCGAACTGGAAGCTGTTCCCTCCGGTTACGCCAAAGACATGGGCTTTGATCGAAGCTTGATCCTGAGCTACGGACACGATGACAGAGTGTGTGCATTCCCCTCTCTGGATGCCGTTCTTTCCCTCACCGAAACACCCGAGAAGACCTGCTGCGCTTTGCTGGTAGATAAAGAAGAAATCGGCTCTGTGGGTGCAACAGGTATGAGAGCACATTACTTCGAGAATGCTGTTGCAGAGCTTGTTGCGGCCACAGGTGACTTCTCTGAGTTGAAGGTACGCAGAGCTCTCGCTTCCAGCCGTGTGCTGTCCAGCGATGTTACTGCCGGTTATGATCCTTCCTTTGCTTCCGCATTTGACAAGAATAATGTAGGCTATCTTGGAAGCGGTGTATGCTTCTGCAAGTTCACAGGTTCCAGAGGCAAGTCCGGTTCCAACGATGCCAATGCCGAATACATTGCTGATCTCAGACGCATTATGGACGATAACGATGTCAAATATCAGTTCGATGAGATGGGCAAGGTTGATCAGGGCGGCGGCGGAACCATTGCTTACATCTGTGCTTTGTATGGTATGGAGACCATCGATGTCGGTGTTTCTGTGTTGTCCATGCATGCTCCCTTTGAGATCATCTCTAAGGCTGACATTTATGAGACCTTCAAATGCTATCGTGCCTTCCTGAAGAATGCCTGAATGAAATAACATACAGATCGGAGGTGAGCCTTCATGTCAAACATTATTGCACTGATCTGGGACTTTGACAAAACTCTTGTTGACGGATATATGCAGGACCCGATATTTGAAGACTACGGTATAGACGGAAAAGCCTTCTGGGCAGAAACTGATACTCTGCCTGCTAAATATGAAAGTGAACAGGGTATCCGCGTCAATCGGGAAACGATCTATCTCAACCAGTTCATCAACTACGCCCATGACGGAAGGCTCGCCGGTCTGGACAATGCTGCACTGACTGATTACGGAAAAAAGCAACGTTTCTATCCCGGTGTTCCGCAGATTTTCAGCATTACCAAGGAATTGCTGCAAAATGACAAAAGATATCGGGAACAGGACATTCGTGTAGAACATTATATCGTAAGCACCGGATTTGCAGCAGTCATCAAGGGTTCTGCAGCATATGAATATGTTGACGGCATATGGGGCTGCGAGTTTATCGAATCCCCTGCTCAAGACGGAAAACCCATTATCAGTGAGATTGCTTATACCATAGACAATACAACAAAAACAAGAGCCATATTTGAAATCAACAAGGGTGTCGGACGGATCGATGGTATCAATGTCAATTCATCAATACAAAAGGATCTGCGCAGAGTTCCTTTTGAGAATATGATCTATATCGGCGATGGTCCCAGTGATGTGCCTGCTTTCTCTGTCGTAAATCAATATGGCGGTGCTACATTTGCTGTATATCCATCCGGTAATTCCAAAGCATTAAACCAGGTGGAAAGCCTCAGGATGCAGCATCGCATCAATATGTATGCCGAGGCCAATTTCACTGAAGGATCGTTGGCTTGTATGTGGCTTTGCGAAAAGATACGTCACATAGCCGATGGAATCATTCGCAAACGCAATGATATCATCAAGCATGGCATTTCTGATGCACCCATCAATTTATAAACAGAGGATACAATAATATGAAAGAGCATTTAAGAGCTGCCTTTATCGGTCTCGGTTCACGAGGAATGAACCTTATCCGCACTGTTCAATCCATCGATGACCTCGATATCGTAGCAGTTTGCGATATTTTACCTGAGCGGCTTCAAGAGGGCATCAATGTGATGACTGAACTGGGCGTAAAAGCACAGGGATATACCGATTATCGCAGAATTATCGACCGAGGCGATATTGATCTGGTATATATTGCCACCAACTGGATCACCCACTGGACGATTGCCGTGGACTTTATGGAAGCAGGCATTTATACTGCCTGTGAGGTCTGTGGTGCTACAACTATCGAGGAATGCTGGCAGTTAGTTCGCACCTACGAGCGTACCGGCACACCAATGATGCTTCTTGAAAATTGCTGTTACGGCAGAGATGAACTCGCTGTACTCAATATGGTACGCCAGGGACTGTTCGGCAAAGTAGTCTATGCCGAAGGCGGGTATCTCCATGATTTAAGAGAGCATATCAGCGACACGACGCATCAGCGTTGCAACAACAATTTCTACCGCAGCGGTGATCTGTATCCTACCCACGGTGCACTGCCTATGGGAAAGATACTCAATATCAACCACGGCAACCGTTTCGTCAGCATTTCCTCTATGACAACAGCGGCTTGCGGAATGAAGGATTATCTTGGCAGAAAGAAACCTGATCATAAACTTTCCAATGAACAGTATGCCTGCGGAGATGTTACCATCAGTATGCTGAAATGTGCCGGAGGAGAGGTTATGACATTACGTCACTGCATTTCCCTGCCTCGTCCATACAGCCGTTCCAATGTCATTCAGGGAACCAGAGGCATCTATACAGAAGGTTTCGGCGTTCATATTGAGGATATGCATGAAGAAGGCCACTGGGAAGCCATGGAGGAGATTTATAAGAAATATGATCATCCGCTATGGCAGAATTACGACCCCGACAGTCATGAAGGACACGGCGGTATGGATTATCTCGTGATGGCTGCTTTTGCAGATGCTGCAAGGAACCGTACGCTGCCGCCGATTGATGTCTACGATGCTGCCACCTACATGGCAATCACTCCTTTGAGTGAGCAGTCAATAGTAATGGGCGGTACTCCTCAGGCTTTCCCGGATTTCACCTGCGGCAAATGGGCAAGCGGCAGAGAAGTCAACGGCGGAATATGGGCGCTTGATAAGGAGAAACTATTCTGATCAATAAAATAACGCACCTGATGAACGATGTTTCATCAGGTGCGTTATTTTATTGGATTATACAGTGACTGAAACGATTATCCTATTCTCCGCAGAGATATCAGCATCAATCCGGATTGCGTTGTCCTTCCAGATAACGGGAACAAACAGCCCGTTTTGATTCCTTGCGCTCAGTTCATAGGGTAACTTATTGAGCCACAAAGGCATTATACCATCGGCAAATCCTCTTTTACTTCCGGAAAGCCATATATCGCTGACTACGATCTTTCCATCTATAGTGGAAATATTAGCTGTATACCGATCACTGCCGAGAATGTTATCAAACGAAGCAACCCAGTCATGTACAGAAACACTGAAGCTCAACGTTTGGCGTGCATAGGGAAGATATGGTTTTACAATATGAAAACCCGTGATGCCTCTTTCAATGCATTCACTGTATTGAGCATACTTTCTGACCTGAGCCTGCCATACCCGGATATTTTTCTTTCTGGCATATTCCATGGCATCCTTTTGACTTTCGTCAAACACCCAGTCGCCTTTTCTGCAGAAATTGAATCCGCACAGAACCGCATTGCCGAGAGCTGCCGTCTTATCAATATCTTCTCTTGTAATTGGTACATCGCCATGCAACGTATAGCAAAGCATGATATCTTTGTCATACTGTCTGGCTGCCATTGAAGAAGCATAGCACATGGAGTTGATAATGGTGTTGTTTTCCATCCTGTATCGATATATCACTTCATACAGTGCAGGAAGCACCTGATCCATATACTCTTCCCGAATAACAGGATAGCAGATCTTGCCATTCTCCCTGCATACCTTGACGAAGTCTTCAAAGGTGCAAGGATGTGCATAATGTCCCAGTTCATCGACAAATTCGCTATGTTCCAGTTTCAATACCTCATCGGCAGTCATATCTATGATTTTTCGATTATTATCTCTGACAAAATGATCTATCCTGCCGTTATTATCAAAGGTGAAACCGGCATCGTGACACATAACAAGCACGTTGTCCTTGGTGATACGAACATCGCTCTTCAAGGCATTAAAACCGAGTTTGGAGGCTGTCAGATAATGCTCCACTGTATTGATCGGAGCTACGCCAATGGTAGAATAAGCTACATTGACTATTTCTCTGTCAAATAAAGCATTCTTGTCCATACTACAAATGAGTGTTCTTACAGACTGGTCAGAGCCTTCGGCTTGACATCCTTGGGAATGGGGGCTTCATAACCCGCACCAACAGTAGCCTTATGCTCCTTTTTTGCCTCTTCGACCAATGCAGGATTGTCAATCACTTCAATCGCAGTAGCAGCGAGGATTTTTGCAGCATACAGCATACCCTTTTTGGCATAGGTGCCCTTACCCTGAGAAGTTTCCTGCCAGCTGTGTCCGGGTGTTCCGGTAACTTCGGTACATCCGCTGAACCAGACAGTGGGGCATACCCAGCTGGTATCTCCAACATCGGAAGAGCCATGGCCAACACCGGTTGCAGGCGTGAAAGGTTGGACCTCGTACTTGTAGGGTTTCTCGATAATTGCTGCATCCTTTGTACCTATACCAACCGCAGCCATATCTCTTGCGAATTTCAGTTCCTTCTCATCCGGAACAGGAGGATTGATTTCTTCCATACAGCCCTGCATAACCTTCTGCAGAACTCCATTATTGATGACATTGGAGCAGGCCTTAATAAATACATGACTTTCCTTTGTTTCGGTCATCATGGCAGCACCGGCAGCGATTTTGTTAACACGCTCATACAAAGCCTTGACTTCAACGTTGTTGACCGCACGGATCAGGTACAGGACTTCAGCATGAGGCTGGACAACATTGGGAGAGATTCCGCCGGCATCTGTGATGGCATAATGAACACGGCAGTCATCAGACATATGTTCCCGGAGGAACTGTACACCGACATTCATAAGCTCTACTGCATCCAATGCACTTCTGCCCTTATCGGGTGCTGCGCCTGCATGAGAAGACTGTCCGTCAAACTTGTACAAAATTTGATAATTGCTCAAACTGCTGGCAGTGCGCACAGCATTCTTGGAATCGGGATGCCAGCAAAGAGCAACATCTAATTCATCAAAAGCACCGTCACGAGCCATAAAAGCTTTGCCGGAACCACCTTCTTCAGCGGGAGTACCATAGAAAATCACAGTACCGGATACACCGGATTCCTCCAGATACTTTTTGATTCCGATAGCTGCACCGACAGTACCGGCACCCAGCAGATTGTGTCCGCACCCCTGACCACAGGCCACGCCATTCAGCGGAACATTCGTCAATCCTTCAGCTTCCTGAGACAGGCCGGAAAGCGCATCATACTCGCCCAGAAGACCAATCACAGGATGACCTTTGCCGTAACGTCCGGAGAAAGCAGTAGGGATACCGGTCAGGTTTTCTTCCACCTCAAAGCCTTCACTTTTCAGCAGATCGCAGATATATCTTGCAGACTTGAATTCGGTAAATGCAAGTTCGGGATTATCCCACAGGTAATCGGAACAGTCACAGATGATTTTCGACTTGGCATCGATCTCGCTCAATGCTGAGCAGTAATTTTTCGCCATGAATAACACCTCTTTTTCAAATATTACTGGTATTATAGCACATATTCCTGTCAAATTCAAGGGGAAATTCCGGAAACAGATTGACTTTTCTTAATCTGCATGATATAATCTTAATAAAAATAAACGAAGGGTGGTTTGTTTATCATGAGCAATAATCTTCTCTGTGCAGGTTTTGCACGTGTCAACATCAATCCCATGCTCGGTGTAGCTATCACCGGTTACTTCGATCCCAGACATTCCAAGGGTATTCTGGATGACCTTGAGGCAAATGCCATTGCGGTTTCCTGCGGTGACAACAAAGCGGTTTTCATTTCCGTAGATAATTTGAAAATGCCCGATCGTGAGATCAGTGAGGATGTTCGCCGCCATATCTCGGATGTTACCGGTATTCCCTATGAAGGTGTCTTTATGTGTGCAACGCATACACATACCGGTCCTATGTGGGGAAAGCGTCTGCTGGCTCCGGAATGGGCTACAAAGGAGGATATGGAACTCAGCAACGAATATGATGCCTTCATGTATCGACGTCTCGGTGACGTTGCCAAGCTCGCTGTGGACGATCTGAAGCCTGCACATATGGGATATGGTATCACGACCGTTCCCGGAATCTCTTTTATCAGAAGATATTTCATGAAAGATGGCAGTATTCAAACAAACCCCGGCAGAAACAATCCCAACATTGATAGTCCTGTAGGTGCTCCGGATGAGCGTGTCAATGTCATTCGTTTCAAGAGAGACAATGCCGATGATATTGTACTTGTCAACTTTGGCACACATCCGGACGTCATCGGCGGCGAAAAGACATCTGCCGACTGGCCCGGCTTTACCAGACGGACGCTGGAAACTGCACTTCCCGGAATAAAGTGTGCTTTCTTCAATGGTGCACAGGGAGATGTCAATCATATCAACGTATTCCCCAAGACATTACCCGAAAGCATGAATGCAGGTGCATATGTCAAAGGAAACGGATATGAACATGCCCGCTTCATGGGTCAGGCAGTTGCAGGCTCTGTCATGAAGATCTTCGGGGATCTGCAATATGTGGATGTGGATTCCGTCCGCTTTGCGCAGCATATCATAGAAGTCCCCTCCAACATGCCTACGGAAAATGACGACCTTCAGGAAGCAGCTAAGATCGTTAAGCTGCATGATGAAGGCAAGGACGATCAGATCCCTTCCACCGGCATGGGCAAGGTTACGATCATTGCTGAAGCGCAGCGTATGCTTGCACTTGCTAAAGGTCCGGTCTTTTTCCCGATGCCCATTGCTGTCATCGCATTCGGCAAGATCGCACTGGTCGGCATTCCTGGTGAACCCTTCACCAGAATCGGAACAGGTATCAAAGATACGGATGGCTGGGATATCATTATGCCCTGCTGTAACTCCAACACTGCTGAGGGGTACTTCCCCATGGAAGATTCCTACGCAGAAGGAGGCTATGAAGCACGTTCTTCTCGTTTCAAAGCCGGTGTCGGTGAATTGATCATCAAAGAAGCGAAAGATATCCTCAATCAGCTTAAACTGTAAATACAATACTATCCTGCTCCGTATCACTATGGGGCAGGATAGCGTTTATCGGAAGGGAACGACGTTATGAGTATTAACACGTTGAAAGCAGGTTTTTCCCGTTTGAACATCACGCCATTTCTTGGCAGTGCGATTCTCGGCTATTTCGATGCGCGTAACATGAAGGGCGTTCTGGACGAACTGGAAATCAATGCCATAGCAATAGGCTGCGAAGACACAAAGGCTATATTTATTTCCGTAGACAATCCTATGATGCCGTATAAAGACATTTCTGATGATATTATACGACATATTTCCGAGGTGACTGGACTCCCCTGCGAGGCAATATTCATCTGTGTCACACATATCCATACAGGACCCATGTGGGGACAGGGACTGCTTGCTCCCGAATGGGCAAATGATGAAAACAAGCAACTGGGAAAAGAATACAATATCTTCATGAAGCAAAGGCTGACTGATGCAGCTGTAATGGCACTGAACGATATGAAAAGTGCACATCTTGGATTTGCTGAAAGCCTTGCTCCCGGGATTTCATTTATCCGCAGATATCGCATGAAGGATGGCAGCCTTCACACGAATCCCGGCATCAACAATCCGGATGTAGATACACCTGTCGGTATACCAGATGAACGTGTGCATATATTACGTTTTCTTCGAGAAGATGCCGATGATATCCTGCTCGTCAATTTCGGAACACATCCCGATGTCATCGGCGGTGAGTATGTGTCTGCCGATTGGCCCGGTTTTACCCGACGTACAATAGAACGGGTTCTACCGGATGTCAAATGTGCATTCTTTAACGGAATAGAGGGAGATGTCAATCACATCAATATCCATCCGAAGCCACTGCCCGACAGCATGAAAGATACTTGTGTCAAGAGCCGATATGCACATTCCGAGTTTATGGGTCAGGCTATTGCCGGTGCTATTCTTGAGGTTTTCGGGAATATGCAGTATGTGGACGTAGATTCCATTCGATATCTCAGACATGAAATCAATGTTCCCGCAAATGTGCCCGGGTCTGATACCGACATGGAAAAGATTCGTCAGATTCATCGCCTGCATGTCGAGGGACATGATGACGAAATACCTCTCTCCGGAATGGAAAAAGTAACTGTTATTGCAGAAGCACAAAGAATGCTTGCACTGGAACATGGTCCCGATTATTTCACGATGACTCTATCAGTAGTTGCTATCGGCAATACAGCAATTGTCGGTTTTCCGGGAGAACCATTTTCAAGAATCGGAATACTTTTGAAAGAAACAAAAGGATGGGACACCATTCTCTCATGCAGCAACACAACGACAGCAGAAGCATATTTCCCGACAAAGGATGCTTATGATGAAGGCGGATATGAGGCACGCAGCTCGTATTTTAAGGCCGGTGTCGGCGAACTGATGCTAAATGAAGCAATCAGCATGTTGAATGAACTAAAGCAATAATACATGGAAAGGCGGTCATATTTATGAGCACGAATCTTCTTTGTGCAGGCTTTGCACGTGTCAACATTACTCCTCCTCTGGGCGTCGGTATCACAGGCTACTTCGAAGCCCGTCATGCTAAGGGAGTTCTTGATGAATTGGAAGCAAATGCCATTGCCGTTTCCTGCGGTCATGACAAGGCCGTTTTTATATCCATTGATACTCTTTCCACACCGCACCGCGCCATGAGTGAACAGATCCGTAATCACATTGCAGAAGTCACCGAAATTCCCTTTGAAGGCGTTTTTATGTGTGCAACCCACATTCATACCGGTCCCATGTGGGGACGGCGCAAACCGCCGCAATGGGCTTCTGATGAGGTTGTTAAGCTGAGCGAGGAATATGCCGCATTCATGTATCGGCGACTTGGTGATGTTGCCAAAATGGCTGTGGATGACTTGAAACCTGCACATCTCGGCTATGCAATCGGTAATGTACCGGGTATTTCCTTTGTCCGTCGCTATTTTATGAAGGACGGAAGCATACAAACAAATCCCGGCGTAAATAATCCGAATATCGACAAGCCCGTTGGTACACCTGATGAACGGGTCAACGTACTTCGCTTTGTCCGTGAGAACGCAGACGATATCCTCCTTGTCAATTTCGGAACACATCCTGATGTCATTGGCGGTGAATTCATATCCGCAGACTGGCCGGGCTTCACCAGAAGAACACTGGAAAAGACACTGCCCAACATCAAGTGTGCATTCTTCAACGGTGCTCAAGGCGATGTCAATCATATCAATGTCTTCCCCAAAGCACTGCCTGACAGTATGAAAAATCAAGCACCTAAAACCACAAAGGGCTATGAACATGCCCGTTTCATGGGCCAGGCTGTTGCCGGTGCCGTACTTCAGGTATTCGGTGATCTGCAATTTGTAGATGTTGATTCTGTTCGTTTTGCTCAGAAGATCATCGATGTACCTTCCAATATGCCGCAGCCATCCGATATGGATAATGCCTACCGCATTGCAAAGCTGCATGAGGAAGGCAAGGATGATGAGATTCCCAACACAGGTATGGGCAAAGTCACATTAATTGCCGAAGCTCAGCGCATGATTGCACTTGAACACGGTCCCGCTGCTTTCCCGATGACAATCGCAGTCATTGCATTCGGTAAAATGGCATTAGTCGGTATTCCCGGCGAGCCCTTTACCCGTATCGGTACCGGAATCAAAGCAACTGATGGTTGGGACGTTATCATGCCTTGCTGCAATTCAAACACTGCTGAAGGATATTTCCCGATGTATGATTCCTATGCTGAGGGCGGTTACGAAGCCCGTTCTTCCCGTTTCAAAGCCGGTGTCGGTGAATTGATCGTAAAGGAAGCAAAAGAACTGCTGGATAAGCTGAAGCTGTAATTACACACAAACAAAAAACTGCCTCCGTAATTATTTGGAAGGCAGTTTTTTGTTTTAGTTGGTTGTATTAAGCTCCTCTGCATAAAGCTCAGTGATCATTTCAGGTGTCTCGTCTTCTCTTAGTTTCCTGCATACCAGCATTAATCTGCCGTCTGTATGATAATAGCTGCAAGTCACAAGCATGATCAGTTTATCATCGGTATTGACGTCTGTCTTCGGCTGCCACAAACTCCATTCGGAAAGAGAAGTCAGATACTCACTGTAAGCCGAACTCTTGCGCACAGGCATCTCTTTTGCGTCATCTTCTTCGGTATCAGGATCATCCTCGAAATTGATCTTTGTGATATCAAAGTAGAATTCTGTTCCTTCTAACATGGACGCATTGAAAGCAGCAATAGGCGTATAGTATACTTCATCTTCGTCATAAATCGTGCGGAAGGTCACGATGGGATACTCACAAAGATATTTGTAATCCTCAAAGTGCTTCAGTGTACCGAACATTGCTCCGCTGCCCATATTGTGACCATGAATCAGCAGAACATCATCTGACGGATAGATTGTATTTGCTTCATTGACGAATATCGTGCCGTTGCTGTCGGCCTTGCCATAGAAATCGTGCGTGAGATAGAAATCATTGTCATACTGCACAACAGCATAATCGATGCTCTTTCCCGCAGTCAACCAGCCAACTATATGTTCATTTGCTTCATAAAGATCCTTGAAATCCTCCTGTATTGGTGGAATTTCAATTTCTTCTTTTATTATCGCCTCTGACTCCTCTTCTTCATTATCTGTTTCTTCTGCCAGTGCTGTCGGGAACAGATAGTTCAGAATAGAGATGGTCTTACCATGGTACAGCTCTTTCGTGTTCTGCTGAACATTGGCTGCCTTAATGTCGGGAATAACATTTTTGATCAGCAGCATCGTACATGCAAATGCCAGTATCAGTACAGCAACTACGATAATTGTCTTTCTCAGATTGATTGTTCTTTTCATTGATTGCCTCTTTCTTGACACACATTCCCCTTTTACACTTCCGACCGAACCTCGTTATGAGGTTCGGTCGGAGTTTTTGAGCTTATCTGACGCTCTTGCGCTTTCTGAGCATTGCTGCCAGCAGCATCATCAGGGCCAATCCGCCGAGGGCACACAGTTCAGCAGTGTATTCTCTGCCGTAACCGGTCTTCGGGATGACAGGAGTGTAAGTGTTGTTAAACACGGGCTCTTCTGCCTTTTCGACTGTTGCAACAAATGTACCCTCTACATCCTTTACGGTTACCTTGACGGCAAACGTCTTGGTGTCGTAGGTCATATGTTCCATATTGCCCTTCGTCTCAGCAATCACGTAGTTGTATTCGCCTTCCTCAGTGAAGGTCAGCTTGTTAAATACAACCTTACCGTCAGCAGTATTCTTGACCTCCTGGATGGGAGTCAGCTTTGCAACGAGCTGTTCAGTCTTATGTTCTGCATCAGCGGGAATGAGCTCGTATTCGGCTTCATTCAAGGTGAAGGTGAACATATCGTCCTTCAGCGTCATGTTGTTCAGCTTCTTGGTGGCCTCAAGAATTACCTCTGCGGGGATGGGCTCATAGATATTGGTGAAGGTGATGGTATCAACTGCTTCGCCATTTACCTTCCACTCGGTGCAAAGGACGCCGTCATTATCGGTAACGGTAACGACGATGGTGCGTACCTCTGTATCGTAGGTGTATCCGGTCTCGCCTGCATCGGTCTCAACAAGCTCGTATACATACTCGCCTGCTGCGGTGTAGTCGATCTTGCCGAACTCTGCACTACTGTTGCCGGTGATGGTCACAACGTCCTCATCGGGCATCGGAGCACCCTCGGTGACAGCGCTGAGCGTGAAGGTAAAGTCCTTATCAGTCTCGGGTACCTTTCCGTCAACAACCTTGGTTACAGGGAAGACAACCTCGGTGGCAACAGGTACATAGGGATTGATGAATACCAGTGCATCAGCGTCGCCGATCTCGACCTCTGCAGCCAGAATGCCTTCAGTATCAGTTACGGTTACGGTCACGGCATACTCGGTCTCGTCGTAGGTATAGCCGGTCTCGCTGCCGATCACTTCGCTTACGGTGTATTCATAGACGCCGACAGTGTCATAGCTCATGATGCCGAATGCGGTTTCGCCGCTGCCCATAATGGTAACAGTGCTCTTTCCGTCAATTGCATCCACGGGCATGGGAGCATTCTCGGTCACAGCTGTCAGAGTGAAGGTAAATGCCTTATCGGTGGGAGTCTCGTTGCCGGGGATCTGCTTCTCTACGGGCAGTACCACGGTTGCATCATCAGGATTGTAGCTGTTGATGAATTCGGCAGTAGTCTCATCCTCGTCGTCATCAACATGCCATACCAGTTCAAGCACGCCCTTATTGTCCGTTACGACAACAGTGTAGGTGTGAGTGGATGCATCATAGGTATAGCCGTAATCGTCGCCTTCAACTTCAGCAACAGTGTAAGTGTAAGTACCGACCTTCGTGAAGGTGATGGTTCCGAATACATCGCTTGCAGGTCCGGTCACGGTGACCAGTTCCTTGCCCTCCTCAGGCATCGGATTGGTCTCATCATCGGCGGTCAGTTCAAAGGTGAACTGCTTATCCTCGGGTGTATCATTGCCGATCAGCTTCTTGGATACGGGCAGATCAACAGATACGGTGTCAGGTGTGTAATCGTTGGTGAATTCTGCCTCAGCGCTTACCTGATTCAGATTTTCGGTCTTGGAGACCTCTTCGTCATCCTCAGTAATGGTAACCTCCGCAATCAACTCACCATCGTTATCAGTTACATTGACCTCGATATTCAGTACGGACTCATCATAGGTGTAGCCATGGGCATCGCCGATAGTCTCGACCAGCGTATACTCATAGATACCGACCTCATCGTATACCATCTTATCAAATGCAGCGGTGCCGATGTCTGTGATTTCCACGTAGTCAATTCCATCCTCAGGCATCGAAGCATTATCGATGGCAGTCAGGGTGAATACAAAGGTCTGCTTCCAATCCTCAGGACGCTCGTTGCCCTCAATGTTCTTGATAACCTCAAGCACAACTTCTGCATCGTCGGGATTGTAGTCGTTGGTAAACAGCATATTGCCGTCTTCGTCCAGATCCGGATCAGATACCCAAGTACGGACAAGCTGACCATCATTATCTGTTACCTTGACAGATACTTCGTAAACGGTATTGTCGTAGGTGTAACCCTTCTCATCAGTCTTACTCTCGGTGATGATGTAGCTCCATTCGCCCTCCTTCGTGTACTCGATCGCATCAAATGTGTCGGAACCGACATTGTTGATGGTCACGGTCGTAGTTGCGGGCATCGGGGTCTTACCGTCATCGTTCTTGGGAGCAATATTGAAGATGAAGTCCTTACCGGTGAATACTTCGTTACCGGTGATTGCCTTGGCAACAGGCAGCTCCAGTGTGGTAGGTCTGGGCAGATAGTTGTTGGTGATCACAGTCGTTGCATCTTCATCATCAGCAACGGTGATACTATCAATTACAGTCTCTACCTCGAGTTCGCCGTTGTTGTCGGTTACTGTAATAACGACACTATGGTCGGAAGTATCAAAGGTATAACCCTTGAACTTCTCCTCCATCGTCTCATCATCATACAGCACTTCATTGACGGTGTACTCGTATACGCCTGCCGTATCGAAGTGGATATTACCGAAGGTTTCGGTTGCATTATCCTTCGTGGTAATGGTAATGGTCTTTACGCCATTCACAGAACCTGCAGGCATTGGCTGCTCTGCTTCCTTTGCGGTCAGCGTGAAAGTGAAGGTCTTCTCGATGTACGGCAGTACATACTGGATGGTCTTCTTTGCGAACAGCTCTTCATCGGTGGGAACAGGAGTGTAATCGTTAGTGAAGATCATTCGGCCTTCCGGATCGTAATAGTACTTAACATTGTTGATGGTGACATATTCGGTGGTCTCCGCCTGTGTGCTGTCATCTGCTTCAACCAGAGCAACCAGTTTGCCGTCATAGTCAGCAACTGTTACAGTGAAGTGATGTTCAGCATCCAGCATATTGTAACCGGTGTAGTCATCATCCTCAACGTCCATGGTTTCGGTCAGCGTGTAGCCGTACGTACCGGTCTCAGTGAACAGGATGCTGTTGAAGTCAGCAGTGCCTGCATCCTTGATCTGTACTTCGTTCTGCACGGTGTCGTCCTTGATGGGCATGGGATTGTCAGCATCGTCGGGAGTCAGAGTGAATCGGAAGGTCCGCTTGGATTCCTCGATACGCTCATGGCTTGTCTCGGTGAACTGCTTGTCCACATGAATCGTTACGGTGGTGTCATCGGGGTTATAGTTGTTGGTGAAGGTGACATCCTGGTCAACAGCTACTGCAGTGTAGGTTGCATTATCTGCAACATTTCCATCTACAGCAACAGCTGCCTTCATATGACCCATCTCATCCTTAACTTTTACCTCGATGTTGTGAGAACCTACCACAACGGAGTAGCCGTAGTAATCGTAAGTCTCCTCAACCAGCGTGTAGTTGTAGGTGCCAACCTTGGTATAGGTGATCGCATCAAATGCCTCTTCATCCGCATCGGTGATCTCAACGAAGTCGATGGTGTCATTAGGCATCGGAGCACCATTCAATGCGGTCAGCTTGAACGTGAACGTCTTCTTAAGGTCATTCTCACGGCCGTTGCCGGTGATGGTCTTAATCGCATTCAACGTTACATCTACATCTGCGGGGTTGTAATCGTTGGTGAAGTCGTAGTTGACATCCTCCAGACTGATAACAGGCTCATCATTGACCTTGACATTGTCAACATACAGCGTGTTTTTCAGCTGGGTAACATCATCTTCTGCAACGACCTTGATCTTGTAAGTATGCTCATCGTATGTATATCCATCAGGGGTAGGTGTCTTCTTCACCTCATTGATGGTGTATTCATACGTATTGGCATAGACATACTTGATCTGACCGAAGTCTGCTGAACCAACATCAGTGGTTGTTACGGTCTTCTTGCCGTCCACAGCACCCTCGGGCATTGGAGCACCGTTCAGTGCCGTCAGCGTAAACTCGAAGGTCTGCTTGTAATCCGCAGGACGATCGTTGCTGGTATTGGTGAACTTCTTAGTTACCTTGAAGTTTGCGAAGGAAGGCTCAGCCTTATAATCGTTGG
This sequence comes from Clostridia bacterium, assembly GCA_045617085.1. Classification (GTDB taxonomy): domain Bacteria; phylum Bacillota; class Clostridia; order Christensenellales; family Aristaeellaceae; genus Firm-10. The sequence goes on along the minus strand of JAZLHZ010000376.1, from coordinate 12,654 downwards.
TGAAGGTTACATCCTTGGTATCGTTGATCACGAAGTGGCTTTCACCCGGCATTGCGCTGAGTGCGCCGTCCATGCTGACGAATACCTTAAGCTGTCCGCTGAAGTCGACCACATAAACATAGATGTCATACTTTGTCGTATCATAGGTGAAGTGTGCATCCGTGTTATCCTGGACCTCTTCAAGCGTGTACTTATATACGCCGCTCTTCTTATATGTGATGGTAGCGGTACCCGCCTGACCGATCTCGCTGATCGAATAGGTCTTTTCGGTTCCGGTAACACCGGTGGGCATCGGAGCGCCGTCCAGCGCAGTCAGCTTGAATGTGTAGGTCTGATGAGTCGAAGGAATGTACTTCTGATCCTTGAATGCTTTGTACAGGTTGAAGCTTGCACTTGCATCCTTGGTCTCATACTTGTTGATGAACAGAGGCGAATTGTCGGTGTCGTATTCTACCTTGTCAACTGCCAAGCTACCGTCGATATCCTTAATGGTTACCTTATAGGTATGCGTCTTGTCATCGAAGGTATATCCAGGAACCGTCTTCTTGGACTCTGTTACAGTGTACTCGTAGACACCGGCCGCAGTGTATTCGATCTCGCCGAAGTCAGCAGACTTGATTGTATTGGTACCCATGATGGTAACCTTTTCGCCACCTGCTGCGGTCATCGGAGCGCTATCCTTGGCTGCCAGTACAAACTCGAACTCAATCGCCTGATCCTCGGGAACCTCGGCGCCCTGAACCTGCTTTCTTACGGGCAGCTTGTTCGTAATGGGAGTGGGTTTGTACTCGTTGACGAAGCTTGCAACTGCCTGCTCTGCTGTTACGTGAACGGCAGGATCGGTGTTGACAACAGTATTGCCGATAGTGACCTTAGACTTGAGCTGACCGTCATCATCGGTGACGACAACAGTAATGTCAAGTTCCTTGGTTATCATGCTGTAGTTCTTGTCTGCAGCACCCTCGGGCATGGCCTCGGTCAGCTTGTAGCCGTAGGTACCGGCCTTGGTATAGGTGATCTTGTCGAAGACCTTAACTTCATCGTCGTCCTTGATGGTGACGGAGTACGTACCATCTGCGGGCATGGGCGTATCGTTGGTATTGCCTTTCAGTGTGAAGGTAAACGTCTTCTTCAGTGCTTCCTGACGCTCGTTACTGCTTTCCGTGAAGCTCTTGGTAACCTTGATGACAACATCGGTGTCTGCAGGGTTATACTCATTCACGAAGGGAGTATCAGCGGTGACAGAAGCCACGGTAGCAGTAGATTCATAGGTCTTGCTGCCAACGGTTACGGTGGACTTCAGCCAGCCGTCCTCATCAGTTACCTTGACATTTACATCGACAGAACCGGTCTTCATGGTATAGCCGGCATAGCTGTCGTCTGTTACCATGGTCTCGGTTACGGTGTACTCATATTCGCCTTCTGCAGTGTAAGTGATTTTACCGAAGGATACGCCGGTCTCATTGTAGTCCTTGATAGTCACTACATTGTCAGCGGGCACGGGTGCACCGTTCTTGCCGGTCAAAGTGAAGGTAAAGGTCTTCTTCAGATCTTCCTGACGCTCATTACTGTCATCCGTGAAGGTCTTGGTGACATTGATGGTAACGTCGGTGTCAGTGGGGTTGTACTCGTTTACGAAAGGAGTATCAACTGTGACAGAGGCATTATCTGCGGTTGTTGTGTAGATACTATCGCCGACAGTGACAGTAGACTTCAGCCAGCCGTCCTCATCAGTTACCTTGACCTTGACGACCACAGAACCGGTCTTCATGGTATAGCCGGCATAGCTGTCGTCTGTTACCATGGTCTCGGTTACAGTGTACTCGTATTCGCCGGGCTTGGAGTAAGTGATCTTACCGAAGGATTTACCAACCGCATCGCTGTCCGTAATGGTCACAACCTTATTCGTGGGCATCGGTGCGCCGGTACTGCCGGTCAGAGTGAAGGTAAAGGTCTTCTTCTGTCCGTCCTTACGTGCATTGCTGTCCTCAGTGAAGGACTTCAGGACATTGATGGTGACATCAGTGTCATCCGCATTGTAGCCGTTCACGAAGGGAGCCGTTACGCTGGCATTGATCGTATAATCGCTGCCAACTGTTACAGTCTCACCATTCACGACCTTCGTAAGGGTAACAACAGAGTAGAGCTTGGCAGATACGTCGATGACCTCGACCTTCATGGTGTACTCGGTCGTATCGTAGGTGTAGCCACGATCGGCAGGATCGGGAATGATTTCCTTCAACGTGTAGGTGTAGGAACCGGTTTCAGTATAGCTAATGGTGAAATCGCCCTGCCCCTTATCGTTGATGACAATCGTGTCGCTGGTGGGCATCGGTGCGCCGGTAGTAACAGGAGTCAGCTTGAAGGTGAAGTCCTTCTTGGTTGCACGCTCATCGCTGCCCTCAGCAAATGCCTTAGTTACCGTGAGCTTGGTAGTGCTGCCTTCCGTATTGTAGGTATTGACGAAAACGGGAGCCTTGCCGTCACTGGTCGAAGGTGTTACAACAGCGCTGAGCTTGTTGCCGCCATCCGTTATGGTGACAGTATACGTGAACTCTTGGGTGTTTTCGACGTAACCATCAATAGTTACCTTCTCCTCAACCACCTTATACGTATAGGTACCAGCCTCGGTGTATGTGATCGCACCGAACTTCGTGCTTGCACCTGTATTGGCATTTGCAGGAGTAAGCTTGATGGAAGCGGTATTGGATGCAGGCATGGGAACTGCAGTCAGTGCAGTATTGTTTGCATCCAGCGCAGAAACACCGGTCAGTGTGAAGTTGAAGGTGCAATCTTCAGCGATCTTGCCTTCGACCTTCTTGCCGACGGGGAGTTCTGCTGTAGTAGGTACTACAATGTACTTGTTCTCAAAGGCTGCAACGATGGTATCAACAGTGTTACCGTCAACAGTCAGCGTCTTCTCGAATACGCCGTCCTTGTCTGTTACAACGATCTTGACATCGTGAGAGGCTTTGTCGACCGAGTAACCGGTATCGGTGATTGCAGTCTCGGTGACGGTGTACTCGTAGGTACCTGCAGCGCTGTAAGTGATCGCAGCAAAGCTGTTCTCGCCGCTGAAGCCCTTCGTTCCGTCATCCTGAATCGTGATCTCAGTTACATAGTTCTCGGGCAGGACAGTACCCGTCTTTGCCGCCAAAGTGAACGTAATCGTCTTGGGATCAGGACGGATTGCACTGTCAGTGCTGAACTTCTTTGTAACCTTGATCTGTTCGGAAACATCCTCTACCTCGTACTTGTTGGTGAACTCAGCAAGGACTGTTGCATCCGTTACCTCAGTGTTGTCCAGCTTGACAACCTTTGTCAGTGTGCCGTTATTATCGGTAACAGTAACCTCGATGGTGTGGCTGGTTGCACCGACGATGGAATAACCGATAGCTTCAATCGCAGTCTCGGTTACGGTGTAGGTGTAGGTACCTTCCTCGGTATAGGTGATCTCAGCAAACTTCTTAGGTTCTGTATTGATCAAACCGGTCTTATCCTTCACGTCTGTGATGGTCACGTTCTCAGACTTAGTGCCATCGGAGAGTGTGAAGGTGAAGGTCTTATTGTCCGGACGAGCATTGCTGCTTGTATCGAAGTACTTATTGACAGCAAACTGTGCCTTGACAGGAGTGGGGTGATACCCGTTCTCGAATGCCGCAGTGGCTGCCGCAGTGTCCTGCTTTGTACCATCGAGATATACAGTGGCGACCATCTCACCGGCATTGTTCTTAATTTCGACCTTTACAGCATGTACGGTGGTATCCTTGGAATAATGCTCGTCATTGATATCATTCTCAGTCAGCTCGTACTCGTAAGTACCTTCTGCATTGTAAGTGATATCCGCAAAGGATGCAGTACCGCTGAAGCTCTTAGTGCCGTCATCAGTGATGGTCACGGAATTCTGAGTCTCGGTAGTGTCGTCATCCTTCTTGATCTCGGGCATAGGAGCACCGGTGGTCTTGGGTGTAAGCGTGAATTCGAAGGTCTTCAGGTTGTTCTCATCACGCTCATTGCTGTCACTGCTGAAAGTCTTTACGACATTCAGCTTTGCAGTCGTGGGATGAGGCTGGTAGGTATTTGTAAAGGTTACAACTGCGACAGTCTGGTTTGCCGTACCGTCAATGGTATACTTGGCAACAAGCTGTCCCTCGCCGTTGTCAGTTACAACAACCTTCAGGCTGTGTTCCGTCTGATCGTAACCCTCAAAGCCCTTAGTCAGTGCACCGTTGGTGGTAGGCTGCGCCTCGGTGAGCTTGTACTCATAGGTGCCGCTCTTGTTGAATTCCATCTCGCCGAACAGCTTTACCACACCTGCGTTGTCATTGACAATGCTGATCTGAGCGGGATCAGGTACGGGAGCACCTGTGGTTACAGCAGTCAGATCGAAGACGAAGGTCTGCTCCAACTTCTCGGGCATGGGCTGGCCGTCAATTACCTTCTTGACGCCGGGCTGTACCTTTACAGGTGCGGGGATGTAATTGTTGATAAGTACGCCAAGCTCACCCTTATCATCGTAATCGTCTGCAGTATACTCAAGGCTGGGAATGAGCTTCTGCTCATCTTCATCCCAAGTTACTGTTACGGTAGCGGTAATGGTATCGGTGGTGTAGACGACACCGGGCTTCTTGTCCTTATCTGCGGGGATCTTCTCTCTGATGGTATAGACGAACTCGCCGGTACCATAGATCTTCTCGGCCTCAAACTCTGCATAACCGTCGCTGAATACGTCAACAGTCTGGAGTACGTTGCCCTTGGAGTCAACCAGTTCGAAGGTGAAGTCACCGGTGTCAAACTCCATTTCCTCCTGAGAATCGTTATTCCACAGCAGCTTGATGGCTTCGAAATCCTGCTCGGTTTCACGAACGTTACCGACGCTGAGCTTATCTTCATAATCGATCTTGTCAGTACCGGGAACCTTCAGGATCCATTCGTTATAAGTGCCCTCTACAGCCTCGACAATTGTTCCCGTCGTCTTGGCAATGCAGGTTGCAGGATGATCCTTATCGAGCTTATAGCCGTCCTCATCGGGAGTGCCGGTGGGCAGAGAAACTTCCTTGATGCCGTATTCCTTCCACCAGTTCAAGCCCTCGATCTTGATCTTACCGTTGGCATCAGTTACCAGCTCGGTCACAGTGCCCTTACTATCAAGGGTGTACACGCCGGTGGTGGCGTCCTGGGTGAACTTCAGCGGTGTGGTGAAGCTGTAGGTTACGCCTTCAACAATGGTAGAATCCTCAAACGGTCCGTACAGGCTGAACTTCACGCCCGGGATGAATGTATTGGAATCATCATCAGCGGTCTTGGTGATCTCAAGGCCTCTGTACATCATAAAGCCGATATCCTTCGTCTTATCCACATTCTTGGAATAACGGATATAGAAGGGCTTCGTGGTATAGTAGGTTCCGTTCGTCGTAGTGAAGTTGCTGTCGTGTGCATTTGCGGAAGGCATTGCATCCGGGTCATCGGACAGATAATACTTAGCTCCCTTTTCGGTCAGCTTGAATATCTTCGTCAGACTGCTGTCACTCAGCGTTGCGGAAATGGTATAGTTATACGGATCACTGGTCTTCAGAGACATCAGATTCAGATCTTCACCGTTGTAAGTTGCCTCACTGCCGTTGGGCTTTGCGGCACCCAGATCTTTGAATCTGAAATGCTTGATGCTCTCATAGTCAGCCGTACCGTCAACAGGAGTTGCAGATGCACCGCCGGCAGACTTACGCAGGTCGTTGATGACAAAGCTCAGACTGCCATTGAGCTTCTGAATGATCTTGTAATCCGAATAGTCACGTCTGTTTGCATCGCCCTGGGTTGCATCCTGGTCTTCATCAATCCACAGGTCGCCTTCAATAGAGACATAGCCGTCCATCAGTGTAATGGAAACGATGTTGCTCTCCAAAGCTCTCAGTCTGCCTTCGGCATATGCATAGCAGGCGTTGACGGCATTCGTGAATGCGATCTGTGCGAACTGATCGTTCATTGCATATGGCATATCCACAGGATGTACAGTGTAGCCTACGGTTGCATTTTCACCGGGCTGGATGGCCAATTCATGATCGAATACGACCATGAAAGCGGTGGTGGAAGTGCCGGGATTGTTAGTAGACCAACCATCAGCAATATCATTAGGATTCTTGCTTGCACGTTCGATTGCATTCTGAATTGCAGCAATGGCACCATTGGTATCGCCGGTGTAATAGTAGATGGTGTAATCGGAAGCAGGCACATCCTCACCATTCATAACGACATCAGTTACGCAGTCAAACACGGAAGACCAGGAAGACTGGGTATTACCTGCGTTGAAGCCGTATGTTGTCTGCTTGGGAACAAAGTCTCCGATAACGATTGCACTCTGTGCCTTGTCCTTATCTCGGTTGACGGCGCTCAGACGGAAGTCTACAGTACCGGTCTGCTCTGCATCGCTGTTGGTACGTGTTGCAGAACCCAGATAAGCTGCATCGGTGAAGTAGTTGCTGTCCATGTCGCCCTTTGCAGACTTCTGCAGCGTCATGGAAGTGCCCTGCTTCAATGCAACATTGGCCTGAGCATGCTCCCAAAGATATTCGTTACCTGCATAATCGCCCAATACATTGGTAAGAGTGTCGACACGACCCTTTGCGGTCTTATCAATGCCGTTTGCAGTGCTGGGCAGGTTCTTAATGGCAGTGAACTTACCATTTGCATCGGTGAACGGATAACCGTGGGGGTTACTGGTGGTATGATAGCTCGTTGCGGAAGAGCTGAGGTATACGTAGTTCTTCAGCATGGTACCATACAGAGCTGCGGACTTATCTACCATCGTATGGATGGTTATAACCACAGACTCACCGGGCAACAGTTCGCCGGTCAGATTGATAATGACTGCGGTTTCTGCATTGGCAGTCTTGCCGGATCCCTTTGCAACCTTAGAAGTATAGGTACCGCTGATCTCAGAACCGGCGGAAGCTTCGCCGATCTCAACAGGATCAAGTGCAGCGCTGGATGCATCGGTAGCGGTATAGTCCAGAGATACGCCGGTAGGCAGGGTTTCAATGACAACGGGGTCAATGAAGTTTACCTTGCTGTCTGCGTCATTCCTTACGGTGATCTGGTAATCCAGTCGGCCGTCGCCGTCAACGATATCGATAGCGCTGTCCTGCGTATCGCCGTAGAGCAGAGAAGCCTTCTCGATGTCTGCCATGGGCAGCACGAAGGAATTGACGTTGATCTGAGCAGTTTTGGTTTCGGACGAGGTCACTGTAGTCGTACCGGAACCATCCTTGGCCCACTTGGGATAAGTCAGAGTAGCCGTAGCCGAGTTGTTAAACTTCTTGATCTCGGTCACGGGCTTCTCAAGGGTGCCATCTTCAACCTGCTTTACGTTGATCTTTACGGTAGTAGGACCGACAGACTCAACGATACCAAGGGCATAAGCACTGTTAGCCCTCTGTACAGCAGTATTGTAGTAGGAAATACTGAACTTCTTGGCGCCTTCGGGAGCATTCAGAGTAACAGGAGTATCCTCTTCCTCGGCGGCGGGAGCAGTAACGGTGACAGTGTCTTTCTTAATGACAGTGCCGTCCTTATCCAGCCAGGAGACATCTGCCTTGACGGAAGTGTCGGTCACGTCGGTCTTGAACAGGCCGGCGGGATTCTGGGATACCTTGCCGACAACGATGCTCTTGATGTCATAATCGCACTCGGTAATGCCGTTTTCGTCGATGACGAGGCTTGCCAGAGGCTGGTTATGATCGGTCACAGTGGGAGTGATGGTGTAGACGACATTACGGTCGCCCTTGAACAGGCTCTCTACCGTGCTGTGTGCAACAGAGTTCTCCTCATCATCTGCGATCTCAACAGGATCATCAGAGTCGGGATTGTTGACAACAGTCTTGGTAACAGTAATGCTGGCTTCGCCGTATACGTTCTTCAGCGTGTACTCTCTCGTTGCGGGAGCATTCACGTCTGCGGGAACTACGATATGCCATACGACACGGGCATCATCCTTGTTCAGGGTGTCATAAGAAGTCTTCTTACCGTCGTTCTTCTTTGCGGATTCAGTCTCAATGATAACATAGTTCTTATTGGGATCGCACTTCGTCCAGGTTGCTGCGGTATTGGTATTGCCGGAATATGCAGCTGTACCTGTCAGAAGGGTCTCACAATATGCGTCATCGACCTTTGTGGCATCGCCAGCGGGTATCTCGAAGATCTTGAAGTTAGCCATGGCCGGAACATTCTCGGGATATCCGCCGGCATCTTCCTTCAGAACCTTGATGCTGACATAGGGAATGTTGAATACGTCGTAGTAGTAATCATCGTCGATACTGTTGACAACTACTGCATTTTTGTATTCGGTACCCTTGCAGGTAATGGTCTGCAGCTCTACCTTGGTCTCGGTGCTGTTCTCACCGGAACCGACAACACGGTATACGGAATCCAGTCCGAGATACTTTTCCGTATGAGCAGTCTCAACGAATGCATATGTCTCGCCATCAAGTACCAGCCACTTAATCTGAGCCAGTTCGTCAATGGTAACATCGCGCTCGGTAACTTCCCATTCATCCGTGGTCTTGTTCAGATGGAACAGACTGAATGTTGCATCGCCTTCATCAGCATAACCCTTATTCTCAGCAGCATACATGTTGTTGAGCTTAGTCAGCGTGATGAATCGGCCGTTCTTGTTGGTAACGTAATGCTCGTCGGAATCCGCCCATTCCTTCACGTTATCCTCTGCAGACAATGTTACATGGAACATGGCAACATCGTCGATCAGGGTATAATGGATAGGAGCCTTGGTTTCCCAAATGTAGTAGGCGGTGGGGGCAGTATTCGTCAGGCGAATATCTGCCTCGTAGTATACCTTGCCGTTAAGATCCTTCTTCTCGGTAACAACGGTGCTGTCGTCAAGCTTATTGCCGTCAGCATCACGAACCTCGAACTCGGCGCCGCTCAGACGCAGCTCCTTATTCAGTTCGTCGACCTTGCGGAAGGTGACCTTGCCGCGCATATAGGTATTCTCAACTTCAACCCTGACGGTGGTATTCTCGCCTTCGGTGCCGGTCACAATACCGGAAGTGAAGGGATAACGGGTGGTCTTGGTCCACTCGGTGGTATCTGCTACCTCACTGTCGCACTTGAAGCCGGTCAGCTTATAGTCATCAGTGCAGGTCTCCTGTACGTAGTAAACCGTATTCTGGCTCAGCAGTACATCTTTGCCGTTGTTGGTGAACTTGACGGCGCCGGTAGTATTGTTAGTCAGAGTTGCGGAGCCCAGCTTGGTACCGCCGGTAGCCTTATCGTACAGATCAAGGGTTACTTCCCAGGTCAGCGCACCGCTTGCCTGAGTTGCCTTGACGGTCTTGGTGGCCTCAGCCTTTACCTTTTCACGGTTGATGGCATTGACAGTGACAGTATCCTCGCCGCTGAACAGCGTAGTGATCTCCTCACTGGCGCCGTTGGGCATGGTAACAGTGACCTTATCGGTCAGGCCCTTAACCGTAACATCCATACCGCCGGTAATGACCGCATAGTATATGATGTTCTTGCCGCCGACGAGGATCTTCTCATAACCTGCGGGAACTGTGGACTCGACAAAGGCATAGATACCGGGATCGCCCTTCTTTGCAGTATCGGTAGCGATATTGGTGCCTACCTGCGTCCAGCCATTGGCAGTAGAGGGAGTGAGCTTGGAGGAAGCAACTTCCATCTCGCCTTCCCACTTGTCAAAAGGCATGAACCATACATTGAACTTCGCACCGGTGAGTGCCTTGTTGAACTCATCGAACTTCTTCAGCGTATACTGAATCATCGGCGGGTTCACAATGGTGAATTCGGGAATCCGAACGCCATTCATGATGGTGATGCCGTAGTCCTGTTCACCTGCGGGAACGTCGCTGTTTGTAGAAGTCAGCTTGTTATAGTTCAGACCGATCTGATAACCGTTTCCGAGGATCGACTTCAGTGCCGCATTCTCCGTCGAATCGGCATAAGCCTTCAGATAGATGGAAGAATAGTCTGCACCATCGATGGTCTCTGTAAGCTTGTATGTATTACTGTTAAAGCCCTTGACCTTGGTGGGAGTCATAGCGGGGACCTGCTTTGCAGTACCGGTTTCGTCAAGTACCAGAGAGTAGCTTGTACCGGAACCGGATGCAGGAGCCAGTGTAAACGTGATCTTTCCGCTGGCATCGGTTATTGCGTTACCGTCGATGTCCTTCTTGTATACGATGGCACCGGTTATCTTCGGGTCAAACAGATGCAGGGTGACATTATCATCGCCGACAATGAAGATTCGATATCGGGAAGAATTGAAAGCTTGAGCATACACATCGGCGAAACTACCCATGTTATTCTCGTAAATGCCATAAGTACCCTTCTCCAAACCATTGGTAAAGACATAGCTGCCATTTGCACCGGTCTTAAAGGTCGCATCTGTTGTTGAGGTAGTAGCTATGTTCTTCTTATAATTCCAGGATTCCCACTTACCGTCGGCGTTCATGTGACGCAGCACGAAAGAAACACCGTTCATCGGGATATAATCGAGGTTGATGGACTGTGCATTGTTGAACAGCCATTCACCGCTCTTGTTTGCGGTTTCCGCAGTGGGAGTATAACCGTACTTGTAGACAGTGACAATGGTATTGGTCTTGGGATAGTCGACGATACGGCGCTTGTTGCCACCCTTATCAATCGCAGGGCCAGTTACGCCAAATTCACTAGCGGGATCATCCACACAGTACCAATTGTTAGCATCGTTCTGATAATCCTCAGCAAGGTCATAATTACCGGTTGCCTCGGTTACATAGAATGCATCACTGAATGTCTCTGTTACCCATATGTTATCGACATATACTCGCTTGAAGCACAGATAGGTATGATACGGAGTATCGAGATAATTGTATCCGCCGGGAGCATACGTCTCGGTTACAAGAACCTCAACGCCCACAATCTCATATCCTGCCTCTTCACTACCGTCAAGAATTACAGGAGTAACATCATAACTCTTTTTCTTGGCTGGATTTTCCTTATCAGTTACCGAAAGCTTTTCGATAAGACTGCCGCCGATAACCTCCATAGTAAAGGGAAGACTCTGTACGCCGGCAAACTGGCTGTCCGTAGTGGAATCCAGACCGGTCGTAATGGTATCAAGAACCGTACCATCCGGCAGAGAGATGGTAAACTTGGTACCGGGCAGAGGAGTATAATTCTTATCTGCTACGCCTGCGGTAATGGTATCCTTCCACTTGGTCAGACGAAGATGGGTAACCATAGTTCCGTTGCCACTGGAACCGATGGGGTTCGCATTCAGCACATCTATTGCGTAGCGGGTGTTGAATCGATCAAACCACAGATTGTTAACGTGTGCACCGCCAACGGAACAAGTGTAGTGGCTGGAATTGTAACTGAAGAAATTATACTTAAAGTTGGGGTTTATTTCTCCACCAATGCCGGGGTCTAACTCCATCAGCATATAAACGACGTTACTACCCGGATCCATATCAACGTCGGTAATAAGAACACCTGGCATTCTGTGGCCGTTGTAATCGTAGGCGGAACCGGAGGCATATATATCCACAAGATCCCATGTATCGGGATCAAATGTCAGAGACGTTCCTGCACCGTCGGGCACCACATAGCGATACAGTGCAAAGATTGCATCGTTCTTCTTGGTATCTGCAGGATGAAGTACGCCCTCTTCGTCAACATAGTCTTGCTTAACAATATCCCATCCGTAAATAGGAGCTTCACCCTTTGAGGCATCATAGGAATCCTGATCCAGATACTTAGTCAGCTGGAATTGTATCCATCTGTCGGAGTCAGACATCTGATCCAGTTCAATCGTGCCCTTATTAGTATCACTTGCAGGCTGGATTCTTGCGTTGTAATCATCGATATCGTCTGCAGGAATCTCAGTCAGTCCCTGTGCGGGTTCAAGATCAGCATCGGCACCGGGATACAGCTTGAAATCACTGTGCGTAGAAGGAGCCCACTCCACGATAGCGTAAGTAGTATCCTTGCGCAGGTTTTCGAATGAAACATAACCGTTAGAATCGGTAGCCTTGACATATTCATCGGCAGAACCAACGAGCTTGTATGTATCTCCGTCGAGATAATACAGACCCATCATAGCCCCCTGCTCTTCACGCTCATAGCCAGTAAACTGCCACTCCCATGCACGGCGGTACTTCTTCTGTACCTTCAGATTATAGTAGCTGGAGTTCTCGACCTTCAGCGTATTGCCGTTGATATCTTTTGTCTGTCTCGAACCAACGTTAAGCTGTGTCGTCTGACCGTCACTGACCTTATAGTATCCATTGGGAACAGAAGAATCGGGTTCGGACACGGTATAAGTGATCTTGTTGCCGGTAGCATCATAGACGTCAACATTGGAGAATGTCACAGAACCATCCTTAACAGTACCGCTCTTTACTACGGTATCACCATTCATTACCTCGATGGTGAACAGTCCGTCCATTGCAGAAGTTGCCTTCTGACCGTCTACGTACTTATCAATAGTAATGGAAGTCCTATTGTAGTAGTTGACGAGTGTATCAATGTTAACGATGTTATCGTTGCCCTTGGTAGCAGCTTCGTTTGCAGTTTCGGGAATCGTAACCTTGAAGAGCGTATGCGGTGCGCCGTTTTCGCCCTTCGCAACTTCCTTGGTGG
>JAZLHZ010000375.1:0-18860 GCA_045617085.1 Clostridia bacterium | reverse complement strand
GTGGGAAGGGTCACGAGGTCCTCGCCGACCTTCAGCTCACCGGATTCTCTGGCAAACAGGAAGGCTGCCCGGCTCTCGCTGATGACAGTGCAGTCGGGAATGCCCGCTTTTTTGAACAAAAGCGCATAGTCGGCCCGGGTCCCTTTACTCCAGCCGGAGGGACAGCCGATAAAAAAGCTGGCGTCCCCGATGTTGTCCAGTCTGCCGTCCGCCTTCAGCGCCGAGAGAATCTCCTTGGTGAACATCGTCAGCAGACTGCCTGCGCCGGTCCTGTCCTTCAGGTACCGGCTCTTGAAGCGCACCTCCAGCCAGTCGGCGCCGGTCAGATGGCAAGCCTCTTCGCCGATGAACATGCCCCGCTCGGAGTGCGAGGCCAGTGCGGTGATCACGCTCTTCCGGCCCCGCAGCTCGATCAGCTGCGGCTCGGTGCGGCTGGTGCTTTTGAGCCAGGCCACGGCGCTTTCGCCGTCGCCCAGGTCAAAACCGAAATAGTCGGTGGTGGTGGAGAGTTGGTCGTAATTGTTTTCCATAACAAAAAACCTTCTGAAATAGTGAGAAGTGCGGAGTGTACAGTTTGCAGTGAGCAGTTGGGGCGGCGAAACCGCCCAACAATTAATTGCTAATTGCACATTGCTAATTGATCCCTTCCGTTGCCTGTCCTCTTGCCAGTACCTTTCCGTCCTTCACCATGGCGGGACGGATGGTGAGACCCGCCTCGGTGCCGGGGAACATATCGAACAGGTCCCGGTTTTCCTCGGAGTACTCCACCACGGTGATGCCTTCGCTGCCGAGGGCGTCGATCAGCTGGGGAGCGGCCTTGAGGGCATAGCTGCCGTCTTCGGTATAGACGGCTTCCATCAGCATCTGCATCGGAGTGAGCAGGTCGCCGGTGATCTCGGGACGGATGGCCGCCCGGATCTCGTGCTGCTCTTCTTCGGCGGCTTCCAGGCAATTGTCGATGGCGGAAATCAGACGGTCGGTGATGTGCATCAGCTCGTCGGTGTTGACCCGGGTGCGGACTTCCACCTGCGGCAGCGCCTTTTCGTCCCGGATGCAGAGCTGAAGCGCACAGCCGACGGTGCAGACCAGCGCCAGCAATGCGGGATTGTTCATGTCCTCCAGGATCAGGAGGAACGCCAGCACTGCCGAGGCGATGAGCGCCGCAAAGGACGGGATGCGCTTTGCCAGCTGTTTTTTGCTTTTCGGCAGGGGCTTGGGCGTGATGTCCGCTTCGGTGGCACTGATCAGCAGCATGGCGGACTGCTTGGCGGCATCGATGAGCCGGTCCGCTTCCCTGCGCATGGCGGGCGTGTCAAAGCCCGCCTTCACGTCGGGACGGAGCTGTTCCAGCACCCTTCCGATGCAGTCTGCGGCTTCCTTTACGTCGGTGCAGGCGTTGATGCTGCTCTGCAGGGCGTCCCGCTTTTCGTTGTACAGATTCTGCATGGATTATTCCTCATAACCCGTTGCTCTCAGGTCGCCGGAGGAGTTTCTCCAGTCTTCCCGGACCTTGACCCACAGGTGCAGCATGATCTTGGTGTTCATGATATGCTCGATGTCTCCCCGGGCGGCGCTGCCGATGGTGCGCAGCATGGAGCCCTGCTTGCCGATGATGATGGACTTGTGGGAGGCCTTCTCGCAGTAGATATTGGCATGGATCTCGGTGAGGTTGTCGGAGAGCTTCTTGATCTGCAGCATCTCCACGCCGATACCGTGGGGGATCTCGTCCCGCAGGTACAGCAACGCCTTTTCACGAATGACGTCGGCGATCATCAGCCGCTCGGGCTGGTCGGTCATCATGTCGTCGGGGAAGTACTGGGGGCCTTCGGGCATGGCATTGAACAGCATGTCCAGCAGCTCCTTCATGTTGTCGCCGCGGTGAGCGGAAATGGTGACGATCTGGTCAAAGCCGAGCTCGTGCAGGGTAGCCAGCTGCGGCATCAGCACCTCGGGCGTGACCAGGTCGATCTTGTTGACGGCGAGGAACTTGGGGCAGTCCATTTTCAGCACGTCCTCCATGACCGCACGGTCGCCGGAGCCGATATGCTGGGCGTCGACGACGCACAGCACGGCGTCCACGCCGTCACGGGCCTCATCCGCCTGCTTCATCATGAATTCGCCCAGTTTGGTGCGGGGCTTGTGCAGACCGGGAGTGTCTACGAATACGATCTGGCTGTCGGGACGGGTGACGACGCCCATCAGCTTGTTGCGGGTGGTCTGAGGCTTGTTGGAGACGATGGCGACCTTTTCGCCGACGAACTGGTTCATGATGCTGGATTTGCCGACATTGGGTCGGCCGAGAATTGCAACGAAGCCGCTGCGGTAGTTTTTGGTTTCCATTTGATGTATTTCCCTCTTTACGGTATTATTTATTTATACTAAATCCTTCGGCGTGAAGGAGTTGGGCAGAAGATCTGCCAGCGTATAGGCGGTGAAGCTGCCGTCCTTCTGTCCGACGATGATGCGGAGCGAGGGCTCGGCGAACTCACACATGACCTGACGGCAGATGCCGCAGGGCATGGGGGCCGTGTTCTCTCCGGCAATGGCGATGGCTTCAAACTCCCGGAAGCCCTCCGAGACCGCCTTAAAAATGGCGGTGCGCTCGGCGCAGTTGGTGGCGCCGTAGGAGGCGTTTTCGATGTTGCAGCCGGTGAAGGTCTTTCCGTCCTTCGTCAGCACGCAGGCGCCCACCTTGAAATGGGAATAGGGCACATACGCATTGTCCAGCATGTCGCAGGCCATGCCGAAAAGCTCCTTGTCGGTGACGGCAGCCCGGTTCAGGCCGAGATTCTTCATGACCTCTTCCTCGTGTGCACGCATTACCACACGGTCGCTCTCCTCGATATGGTCATAGCCGCACAGGTGCAGCATCGCATGGCAGGTGAGGTAGCCGATCTCTCTGGCAAGGCTGTGGTTGAATTCCGCCGCCTGCTCTCTTGCCCGGTCGATGGAGATGGCGATGAAGCCCAGATTGCAGAAGCCCTCGTCCGGGTCGTATTCCCGCTCGATGCGCTTGGCATTGTCCTTGGCGGTGGTGCCTTCGGGATAGTTGATCGTCGGGAAGGACAGCACGTCCGTGGCGGAATCCACATTCCGGTACTGCAGGTTGCGCTCGTGAATCGCCTCGTTGTCCTCGATGGATACCACGGCGCCGACACCGTGAATGCCCTCGAGGCGTGCGACCTCGGCGGCGACCTCTTCCATCAACGATACGGCGGAGGCGGGGACGTTTTCGGTATTGATCTCTATGTTCAGCATTATTTGTCTGCCTTCTTTATCTCAGTGTTCTGATTTTTGACGTTTGCGGGTTCGGGGTTGGGAGCCTCGGCGTTCTTGTCCCGCTTGGGGATCTGCAGCGTGGGGTACTCCACCCGCTGATGGAATACGCCGGACAGTACCGTCAGGAATGCCTGCGTGACTTCTTCAATGTCGGAAAGAGTCAGCGGGGCGGAATTGAGCTGGGTGTCATCGATCTTGGAGCGGATCAGCTTGCGGATCAGCGCTTCCAGCCCGGCGGTGCTTCGGTCCGGACAGGCCCGAGCAGCGGCTTCGACGGTGTCCGCCAGCATGACGATGGCGGCTTCCTTCGTGGCGGGACGGGGACCCGGATAGCGGAAATCGTTGATATCGACGTTCTCGGCGCCCATCTCCTTGACGCAGCGGTCATAGAAGTATACGACCGGGGTGTCGCCGTGATGCTGCAGAATGATGTCGATGACCGGCTGGGGCAGGTGGTTCTTGGCTGCCAGCGTTGCGCCGTCGGTGGGATGTGCGGTCAGAATGGCGGCGGAGACCATCGGGTCGGTCTTGTCATGAGGGTTTTCGCCGATCTGGTTTTCCTTGAAGTACAACGGACGGTTCAGCTTGCCGATATCGTGGAAGTAGGCGCCGACTCTGGCCAGCAGACCGTTGGCGCCGATGCGGTTGGCGGCGGCTTCGGCGAGGTTGGCGACGATGATCGAATGGTGATAGGTGCCGGAGGCTTCCAGGATCATCCGCTTGATGATGGGGTGGTTGGGGTTGCTCAGCTCCATCAGCTTGGCGGGGGTCACGAGGTTGAACAGCCATTCCAGTGCCGGCTGCAGACCGATGCACAGCACGCCGGAAACGACGCCGCTGAGACCCTCCCACATGGCCCAGTTCAGGATGTTGGAGGTGTTGGACTCGGTGATCAGTCCCACGGCCAGCGCTGTGGCGGCGGACACGGCACCGGCGGCCAGACCTGCGCCGAGGATGGCGGTACGCTGGGCATGCCGGGAGAGGATCGCCGTGGCGACGGCGCCGGAAAGTATGGCGCACATGATGATGATGGTGACGGAGGAGGAGAACGAGCCGACGATGCCGAAGCCCATCAGTCCTCCGACCAATGCGAGGAATACGTCGATGACCAGTGCGAGCCGGGGGGTCAGCAGCAGGGCGGTCAGCATCACGCCGATGACCACCGGCATGAAGAACTGGTTGATCTGCATCAGAATGGCGGAAATGCCGATACCCAGCAGCAGAATGACGCCTAACAGAATGTTCTGACGGCGGTTGCGGAACAGCTGACGTTCAAATACTATCGAGTAGATGAACACGAAGGACATGATCAGCATGACCAGCAGCGCAAGTCCCAGATACATCGTCAGGTCGATCTTGGTATTGCTGGCCAGCATGCCGAGACTGTCCAGCATGGCGATCTGGGCGGCGGTGATGATCTCGCCGGAACGGACGATGTTTCTGCCCTTCAGGAAGATCACGGGCTCCACCGCATCGGCGGCTTTCTGCTTGTTGAACTCGGTGGTTTCCTCGTCGATCAGCATGTTGGGCTGCATATGTACGCTGACGATGCGGGAAAGCAGGCGGATGGTGTCCTCGTCCGGTCCCGTTTCGGCAGCAAGCAGCATGTTCTCCAGCCGGGCACAGGCTTCGTCTTCGCCGTCCTGAGCGACGCGGGATTCCAGCACCTCGGTATAATCCGACAGCACGGTGAGCTTGAAATCATACAGCATTTCGGGAGAAGCCTTGCTGAGCAGGGCGATGTCCTCGCTGCTGAGGTCCACATCGGGCAGCAGCTCTCCGGCAAAGGCGAGGGCATAGGAGTCGTCGCCGCTGTCATCGGAAAGGTGTGCGGTGCAGATGGTGGTTATCGCTTCGAAATCCGACTCGACGGCTTCCAGAATGGACGGAAGCACGGTCTCGTCCAGGGTGTAGCTGACGGAGACGGCGGACATCGCCTCATTGATGAGGATATTGGTGTTGACCGTATCGACAACGTCCTTGGAGGCGGTGATGGTCACCGGAGATACCTGACCGGCGGCCAGATCATACCGTTCCGGAGCGAATACCAGGAACATGATGCTCAGCAGCAGGATATAGGTCAGTCCCCATATTGCCAGCTTGGAGAGCACCCGCAGCACCCGGTGTTCTCCGTGCTTTTTCTTTGTCATGATCAGTTCGTACTCCTTTTCATTTTGTCGTGTTTTTCGTAAGCCTTGACGATGGCCTGTACCAGCTCGTGGCGCACCACGTCCTTATGCGTCAGCGTGACGATGCCGATATCCGGCACGCCCTTCAGTACCTCCAGCGCTTCGACGAGACCGCTCTTCTTGCCCATCGGCAGGTCGATCTGCGTCACGTCGCCGGTGATGATCATCTTGGAGCCCATGCCCATACGGGTCAGGAACATCTTCATCTGCTCCGAGGTGGTGTTCTGCGCCTCGTCGAGGATGATGAAGGCGTTATTCAGCGTGCGGCCTCTCATGTACGCCAGAGGTGCCACCTCAACGGCCTGCCGCTCCAGCAGCTTCTGATACGATTCCAGACCCATCATGTCGCCCAGCGCATCGTACAGCGGGCGCAGGTACGGGTCCACCTTCTGCTGAAGGTCGCCGGGCAGGAAGCCCAGCTTCTCGCCGGCTTCCACGGCGGGACGGGTCAGTATGATGCGCTCCACGTCCTTGTTCTTCAATGCGACGACGGCCATGGCGATCGCCAGATAGGTCTTGCCGGTGCCTGCGGGGCCCACGGCGAATACGGCGGTGTTGTTCTTGATCGCATCCACGTACTGCCGCTGGCCGAGGGTCTTGCACTTGACCTGCTTGCCCCGGTAGGTGATGGCAATGACGTCGTGCATGATCTCGTCGATGCGGTCGGCGCTGCCCTCCCGGGCCAGCTCGATGGCATAGCGGATACGGGTGCGGTCAATGGTCTCGCCCTTGGCGATGATGGCTGCCAGCCGTTCCAGTACGGTCTTTGCCAGCGGCACGCTCTCGATGTCTCCCGAGATCGTGATCTCGTTGCCGTGGGCGAATATCTGTGCTCCGGTCTCGGCGGCGATAAGGCTGATGTTCTCGTCGTGTGCGCCGAAAAGCTCCATGAGCTGATCTATGTTTTCAACGGTGAATTGTTCGGAATATGCGTTTGCTTCCAAAGTATTCGTTCCTCCCGTGAGTAAATGTGTATATAACTCCGAATACTATTGTACCACATATCTGTTATTCATGCAAGTACAATTGATTAAGATAACATCTATTACGGAGGCACAATCGGTTGAGCGAGGCAGATAATAATGTATAATTGTATAAAAACGCCTTCCCCGGTTCAACAGGGAAGGCGCTGATCTGCAAGGCTAATCCATATAGCCGAATACGGTGAAATCGATGACCGCCGGTGTGATGCCCGCAGGCTTTCCGGTGCTGCGCAGGCGGACGAAGCGGCACTGTTTTTCCGCAAACGTGCGGTAGTCGATGTTCAATTCATCCTCGGAACCCGAGCGGTCACAGAGGAGGAACCAGTCGTCGGGCGCATCTTCGGTGCTGCCCTCGATGACATAGCGGACGGGCTGCGGACGGACGCCGTTCTCGTAGTCGAGGCCGATGTCCCGCCAGAAGATGCGGGCGGCACAGACCTCGTAGGGGTCGCCGAGGTCACAGGTCAGTGTCGGCATTTTGTCATCTCCGGCGCACTGCCAGAAGGAGAAGGCGCTGCCGTCGCAGGCGTAGAGCGCATCCCTGCCTGCTGCGCAGGAGGAGGCCGTGGGTCTGCACCAGACGTTCAGCGGATACAGGCCGCAGGCCTTTCCGGCGTCGGGGCTCAACGGGGAATAATGCGGCGTATCGGTCACGCCGAAGGGGCAGTACATTTCGCCGTTTTCGTCGATCTCCACCCTGTCCATGCCGATGCGGCGCTCGTAGATGTGGACATACGGCACGGCGACGGTGTAGAACGCCCACAGGGAGTTGCCGGGTCCGTGCTCCACACAGCCGTGGCCGCAGCCCCGGACGAGGCCGGTGCGGTTGATCGTGAGAGGATTGCGCTTCTGCCGGGTGAATTCGGAAAGCGGGTCGGTATCGGAATAGGCGACTGCCATGCAGTAGGTGTCGTACTGGGTGTTCGGTGCACCGTAGATGAGATAGTACCTGCCGTTATGCCGGATCATGTGCGGTCCCTCGACCCAGCCGAAATACGGGTTCTGATTGGCGGCACCGAACCGCTCAAAGGGACAGGCGGCGGTATCCATCTTCAATACGGCGACGGGACCCCGGACAATACGGGTCGGGTCGTTTCCGTCCAACTCCCAGCCATAGATCTGCGAGGAGAAGAAGCGGCTGTTTTCGATGGGCTCGGAGTGGAAGGCATAGAGGTAGAGCCTGCCGTCCTCGTCCCGGAACAGGCAGGGGTCGCAGGGCACGAACTCGCTGCCGCCCGGCATTTTGAAGGCACCCAGTTTCGTGAACGGCCCCAAGGGACTTTGTGAATAGTACAGCGGACAGTTCCACGAGGTCATCAGGAAGCCGTCCTTCCACGGGATGATGCCGGGGCTGTATTTGGGACATTCCGGTTCGGTGGGGACATGCTTCCATGTCCGGAAATCCTCGCTGTCCCATGCCATGCCATAGCTGGGATACAGATACCACTTGTTGTCCCAATAGAACACGGTGGGATCGGAGATCGAGCGGTAGGACGGCATTTGCGGCACGCCTTCGGGTCTCGTATCCGAGGTGAACATGCCGTCGATATGCAGGAACCACTTGTCCCGTCCCCACGGGATATCGGGGATCGGCAGCGGGTTGCAGTATGTGTTGTCAAAGCGCATATACATGCCTCACTTTGCGGGATAGTTCAGTGCGGTCTTCAGGCTTTCGACATTTTCCCACATGTATTCAAGATACGTCTTGCCGGAAGCAAAGTCATCGGCGGTGATGTTGTGGCAGTCGTGATAGACGAGGATCTCGGTGTCGGCGGCATCGGATACGGTTCTGGCGATGCTGTCGTTGGAGGTTTCCAGACGGAACACGGCAGGGAGCTTTCGGTCGATCGTGGTCTCAATGAGCCGTGTCAGCGTTGCGGCGGACGGTTCTGTCTCGGAGGAACAGCCGGGGAATGCGGCGGCATAGTCCAGCTCATAATCCTTCACGAAGTACAGAAGCGGGAACCGGTCGGCAAACACGAGGGTATGCAGCTCGGAATTTGTGCATACCTCGGTCAGCGCCCCGTCCAGCTCCGCAAGCTCTGCAAGGCAGTTTGCGGTGTTGGCGGTGTAGACGTCGCTGCCGTCGGGGTCGATCTCGCAGAGGGTGTCGCACAGCGCCTGCACGATCAGCATGGCGTTCTTCGGCGAGGTCCAGACATGCTCGTCATATTCGGTTTCCTCATGCATGTGTGCGGCATCCTCTTCGTCTTCTTCGATTTCCTCTTCCTCCAGCAGGGGCACGCAGTCCATCATGGCAAATACTTTGGCTTCGGTGCCGCTGGATTCAAGGATGCCCTCGACCCAGGTGTCGCTCTCGCCGCCGCCGTAGACGAACAGGTCGCAGGCGGCGATGGCGAGCACATCCTTGGGCGTGGGCTCATAGGAGTGCACCTCGGCGCCGGGCTTGATCAGCATCGTGACGTCGATCCGGTCGCCGCAGATGGTGCGCAGGAAGTCATACTGGGGATAGATGGTGGTGACCGCCGTCAGCGCCGACGCCGAGCCGAAAGCAAACAGCAGAGTAAGCAGCAGTGCGGTCAGGATGATCGTTTTTTTCATGATAGTCGGTTTCCTTGTATTATTTTTCGGGAGTGAATACGATCTTGGCAAGGCGCAGCATGTCGGTCGTGACCTTCTCCGCAAGGCGCAGGGAAATGGTGTTTTCGCCCTTTTCGATGCGGCAGGTGCCTGCTTCGGAGATCATGCTCTTGTGATGGCGCATGGCGATGGAGTCATTGTCGTGGTCGTGCGCAGGCTTGAAGGTGTTGGCGGTGCCGTTGACCGTGAAGGTCAGTCTGGTGCTGCAGGGTTCGATGCCGTGATTGCCGGTGATATAGAGCTGAGCGGAATAACTGCCGGCAGCGGGAGAATCGTAGTGCCAGGTGAGGAGGCCGGTTTCGTCTGTCCAGTTATCAGTCTCGCCGCCGTTGCCTATACTCACTTTGCCGGACAAAGCGGCGGTGAGGGGAGACAGGGTGAAGCTGCCGTCGGGCATGGGGAGTATGCCTGTCCTGACTTCGACATCGGTGAGCTTGACCACGGGCATGAGCGCATCGGTCAGGTCGGGGAGCTTTACGGTGACGGCGCCGTCCGCATAGGTGAAGTCCAGCTCGCCGCCGCCCAGCAGCTCTGCCTTGGCGGGCTTCTTCGTGATGCCGGGGAAGGTGGCGCAGGCTTCGGGCTTGGAAAGGATGAAGTACACGGCATTGCCCTTGGCGGTGACGGGGCCGGTGGTGAGCTCCACGTCATAGGGTGAGGGCTCGCTGCCGTAGATGGCTTCGCCGTTGACCTTCAGCCACTGTCCGACGGCTTTGAAGGTGTTCTGTGCGCCGTAGGGGATGCGGCCCAGATGGTCGGGACCCACGTTGAGCAGGTAGTTGACGTTGCGGGAGGCGAGGCTGGTCAACAGGGTGATGACGTCCTCGGGGGTCTTCCAGTTGTGGTCGTAGTACTTATAGCCCCAGGTGTCGTTGATGGTGGCGGCGGTCTCGTAGAGCATGGAGCGCTCTTTCTTTCCGGAGGGGATCTGGTTGTCGCCGAGGGAGGTGTAGTCGCCCATGCCGTTGCCGATGCGGCTGTTGACGAGGCAGTTGGGCTGCAGCTCCTTGACCAGGTCGTACAGCTCCTTGCTCTGTGCCTCGGTGATGACGCCGGGAGTGTCGAACCAGATCAGGCTGATGTCGCCGTACTTGGTGAGGATCTCCTTGACCTGCGGCTTGATCTTCTTTTCAAAGCAGAGGGAGAAGTCCTTTTTGTCGTTCTCGGGGAAGTCCCAGTTGTTGGTCCAGCTGGAACGCTGCATGGCGGGGTTCTTGTAGCCGCGGGTATAGCCGCCGCCGTTCTCCTCATGCCAGTCCAGCTCCTGCGAGTAGTACAGACCAAGCTTCAGACCGTACTTTTTGCAGGCGGCGGAAAGCTCGGCGATGATGTCCCGCTTGAAGGGCGTGGCGTCCACCACGTTATAGGGGTCGTTTTCGCTCTTGAACAGGGCAAAGCCCTCATGGTGCTTGCTGGTGATGACGATGTAGTTCATTCCGGCGTCCTTTGCCATTCGGACCCATTCCTCGGCGTCGAAGTACAGGGGATTGAAGGCGGTGGCAAGCTGCTCATATTCCTTGATCGGGATGCGGAAATAGGTCATTGCCCATTCGCCCAAGTCGCCGCCCTTGCCGTCGATGCCGCCCATCTGCTCGCCCTTATATTCGCCGGCGAGGAGGGAATACAGACCCCAGTGGACCATCATGCCGAAGCGGGCTTCGGAGAACCAGTTGGTGTTGCTCATAGTGAAAACCCTTTCTTTGTATAGTGCGCAGTGTGCAGTTTACAGTTGGGCGGCGAAGCCGCCAATAGTCCCTTCCCGCCTCAGCGGGATGGGGGAACCGCCGCAGGTGGTGGGTAGGGCGGATAAAGCTATGTAGTTGGTGAAAACACCACTGTCGATACATATCTTGCCCCATCTGCCTCGCTGTGCTCGGCACCTTCCCCTGTGAGCAGGGGAAGGACTTTTGGCGGCTTCGCCGCTGATCTTGAAATCAATATTCGACTGCAACCATCTGATGCAGGGCAAACTTCGGGACGGTGAATTCCACTCTGCCGTGTTCGACGATGAACGGGATGGAATCGTTCTGCGGCACCAGTTTTACCGACTTGGGCGTGGCTTTGGCCAGCAGGGAGACCTTGGTATCATACAGCGGCACGGCGTCCTCGATGACCTCGATGTTCCTGCCCCGGACGGTGGTGTGGGCGAAGAGCAGATGCACGATGTCCCGGTTTTCCTTCTGCTGGTTGGTGACGGTGACGATGCCGCGGTCGGGCAGCGCTGCCATGACACGGCGGTCGGTCAGCAGGCTGTCCAGCGCATAGGAGACCAGCTCCTTGGCATGGAGCTCGCCGTACCTGGCATAATCGGTGAACACGTTCCAGCCGATATAGGCGATATTTCCATTGAGCACGGCGCCGTCACACAGGTCGGCGGGATCGTTGGGGGTATGGCGGTGAGAGGAGAAATAGAAGGGCTGGCGGTTGAAGTAGGGATTGTTGCGCTCGGCGAATACCTTGCCGTCCGTTACCTTGATGTCATGGCTCTTTTCATACATGACATAGGCGGTCTTTCCGTTGGTGCAGGGGTATTCGGGGATCATGTAGGTCACGTCGAATTTGCTCTTGCCCAGATATTCGGCGCCGGTGTCGAAGGCGAATTCGTCCTTGTCCTCGTATACGCCGGACTCGCCGGTCAGGAGGAGCTTGCCGCCCTTTGCGAGGAAGGCATCGATGCGCTGTTTGAGATCGGCATTGATCTTGATGATGTCGGGCAGTATCAGGAGCTTATAGCCGTCCAGCGGCTGCTCCAGATCGATGATGTCGAACAGGTGCTTCTTTTCGAGGAGGATGCGGTTGGCACCGGTCATCGGCAGACCTGCATCGCTGTCCCGGTTGGCTGCGCCCGCCCATGCCTCGGAGGAGAGGATGGCGATATCGGCATAGTTGACGGCATCACGGCACCAAGGTTCCTTCTTTTCCAGCTCGGCATAGCCTGCACCGATGAGCTTGTAGGTGGAGAGGTTCATTTCGCCTCTGGGATGGAGCTGGTCGCCGACGGAGCAGCAGGCGCCGCAGGCGGCGGAAAGGCCGGTCTCATAGATCAGGGCATTGGGATGCTTGAAGCCGCCGAACTCGCCCCAGCTGATGTGGAACTTGCCGGTCATGCCGAGGAAATCCTTCTTCAGCGTGCGGACATAGGCGGCGCTCATCGGGAAATGGTCATAGCCCCAGCCGCCGGTGGGCAGGCTCTCCAGCTCCAGATGCGTGTCGAAGCCGGCGATGTCGCGTCTGCCGTGGGAGATATGTCCCGCATTGTGGAAGATCGTGGCGGTTTTGGAGTACTTGCGGACGGAGGCCTCGATGCGGCGGCAGTATTCGGCATACACCATTTCGCCGTGCCTGCGGATGTCGTCCCCGTTATCGGGATCCATGCCCTTTTCCAGCATGGACTTTACGCAGGAGGCACAGACGCACATTCTGGGGGCGGAGATATCGAGGAATATGCCGCAGGGATTGTAGCGGGCCATGACCTCCTCCACCTGTGCACACAGTGTGTCAAGATAGGGCGTGTTGTAGCAGGTGAGATGGTAGTGAGCCTTGGAATAGGTGGCGGTCTCCACGCCGTCGGGGCTGACGTTGAACCATTCGGGATGGTTCAGCAGCTCTTTCTCGTCAAAGCCTGCGGAGATGTAGACGGGGGCGTTGACGTTGATCTCTTTGCAGGCTTCCAGCTGAGCGCCTAACAGGTCGAAGCTCAGCCCCGGATGCATGACGTTGGCCTCGGAGGGATGATAGGCCCAGCCGTGATGGCACTTGGAGAATACGGTGATGGAGTCCACATGGCCCAGCTTCAGTGCTTCCTGAAACTGCTCCTTGGAGAAATCTGCGCCGATGCCGGGGATCTTGCCGGAGGTATGGAAATCGAGATGGACCTGACGGAAACGCATGGTTTTGTCCTCCTTTATTCTGCTTTGGCGGTGGTGAGGAATACGACGGACTGAGGCTGCATGGAGATGAGGGAGCCGCTCCTGACCGTGGCGGTCTTGACGAAGTCGTTGTTCTTGTCAAGGTGGTAGAGGTCGAACTCGGCGTCCTTGTCGTCAAAGGAGAGGCGCACCTTCTCGGCGGGGCAGTCCTCATCTTTGAAGTTGGCGATCAGCACGGCTTTTCCGTTATCGCCCTTGGCGGCGCAGACGTGCAGGCTGCCTTCGCCGATCTCGGCTTTGACCTCGGTGCCCAGACGGTACAGCTCGCCGAAGGCCTTGAAGGAATAGAAGCCCTTGCGCTTATTCATGACGGCGGGCTTGCCGTGTACGGTCATGATGCCCAGATCGAACAGGCCGTTCCAGCTGCCGCACATGCGGCCCTGTGCATCATAGAAGGTCAGGATGTCGCAGGGGCTGTGCTGGCAGTCGCACATGACGGCGGCGTCAAAGGCGGCGCCCACGTGGGTGCGGATCATCTGATAGGTCGGATAGACGTTTTCCCAGGTGCGGACATAGTTCCACTCATCGCAGATGCTTTCGGCGCCCTCGTAGCCGTACTCTTTCAGGATGGCGTCGGCTTTGGCGGCTTCCTGCGCCACCTCTACGGGCTCCTTGGCATAGCGGTGCCAGGAATAGAAGTCCAGCGGAGCTTTATGGTCGCGGATATAGGCGAAGAAGCCCTCGATAAAGGGATTTCGTGCGGAGGTGAAGGCGGGGCCGCCGATCATGAGATTGGGGAAGCAGGCCTTCAGATGCTTGGCGGTCACGGTATACAGCTCATAGAACTCTTCGGGCGTGCCGGTCCACATGTTGGTTTTTCCCTCGGGCTCGTTCCAGATCTCCCAGCGCTCGATGCCCAGATGCATGCCGTCGCCCCAGCCCTCGTTGACGTGGCGGATGATGTGCTCGCAGATGCGGGCCCACTTTATCGGATCCTTCGGGGGAATGATGTGCACCTTGACGGGCTGATGCTCGATGGTGCAGCCGAGGCGGTAGATGGTCTTTGCACCGGCGTTCTTGATCGCCTTGAGGTATTCGTCGGTCAGGGCGAAGTTATAGTTCTTCGGATCGTTTTCGTCGTCGTTGAAGTTCTTGAAGATGCAGCCCACGTCGACGTATTCGCCGCTGCCGAAGGGATATTCGGTGTCATGTAGGCGGGAGAAGGGGATGCCGGCCTCCAGGAACCAGGGAGTGGAGTCCTGAGAGAAATTGCAGGTCATGGGGCCGTTGTTGACGCCGTGCATCGGCTTGATGGCGCCGACGGCTTCGCTGAAGTTTACGGTAAGCTTTTTCATATTATGCAGATTCCTCCGTTTTATTATCGGATATGATGCCGGTGCAGTTCCGCTTGACTGTTCATACTTCTTCTTTTGTCAGCTCCAGATACTTTTCGACCAGCTCGTCGAACTTCTTCAGCGAAGCGTCCACGGCGGCGGGGCTCTCCATGTCGACTCCGGCGACCTTCAGCAGGTCGATGGGGTGCATGCTGCTGCCCAGCGACAGGAATTTCTTGTACCGGGCCACGGCCTCGGGACCGCCGGTGCGGATCATATTGGCCAGCGCAAAGGCGGCGCAGTAGCCGGTGGCGTACTTGTAGACGTAGAAGGCACGATAGAAGTGGGGGATGCGCATCCATTCGTAGGCGATCAGGTCGCTGTGGGCGACGGCGGGATAGTAGGTGTCGTTGAGGCCGCCGTACAGCTTGTTGAGGGATTCCACGGTGAGGGATTCGCCCCGTTCCGCCATCGCATGGGCTTCCTTCTCGAACTCGGCGAACATGGTCTGGCGGAAGACTGTGGTGCGGAAGCCCTCCAGAATGTAGCCGATGATGTAGGCCTGCGCCTTTTTATCGTCCTTGTACCGCTCCAGCAGCTCGGAGAGCACCAGCACCTCGTTGGTGGTGGAGGCGACCTCGGCGACGAACAGCGAATAGTCGGCGGTGGGATAGGGCTGGGTATGAGAGGAATAATAGGTGTGCATCGAATGTCCCATCTCGTGAGCGACGGTCAGCAGCGAATCCAGCGACGGATTGTAGCTCATCAGCACGAAAGGATGGGAGGCATAGGTGCCCCAGGAATAGGCGCCGGAGGATTTGCCGACATTTTCAAAGGCGTCGATCCAGCGCTCGTCCTTCGCCTTCTTCAGGACCTCCCGGTAATCCTCGCCCAAGGGGTACAGGCAGTCCATCATCAGCTGATAGGCCTCGTCAAAGGGCAGCTTGATGTCGAAGCCGTCCACGGCGGACACATAGAGGTCCCACATCTGCGGCTTTTTTACGCCGATCAGCTTGGCGTTGCGGCGGATGTATTTGTTCAGCGCCGGAAGATGCTTGTGCATCGAGGCGATGAGGTTATCGTACACGCTCTGCGGCACCGCATCGGGGAACAGCGCCGCTTCGAGGGCGGAGCCGTGTTTGGCGCAGGAGGCATAGAACAGGTCGCACTTGACAGAGGAGGCATAGATGGCGGGGATGGAGGAGGAATACTTCTTATAGGTATTGTACAGGGCGGTATAGGCGGCCTTGCGCACCTTCCGATCCGTGCTCATCATCAGCGGGATGTAGTTGCCGTGGGTCAGCTCGGTCTTTTCGCCGTTTTCTCCTTTAATAACGGGGAATTTCATGTCAGCATCGGTCAGCATGGAATAGACAGTGTCGGGAGAAGAACCCATTTCGCCGGTCATGGCGATGATGCGCTCCTCGGCGGCGGTCAGGGTATGGGGGCGGCGGCGCTCGATCTCGCTGAGGAACACCTTGTAGTTTTCAAAGCCCTCGGTGTCCATGACTTCTTTGAGATAGGCAGCGTCCAGCTCCAGCAGCTCCGGCTCGATATAGGCGCAGGCGGTGCTCATGGAGACGGCAAGGCTCTGAGCCCGGTCGGTCAGCGCCTGATACTCGGTGCGGCGGTTGTCCTCGTCCCGGCGCATACGCGCATAGGTGAACAGGGAATCCACGGTCTGGTTGAGGGAGAAGTAGGCGTTCAGCGCCTGCTTCAGCACCTGCGGTTCGCCCAGCTTTCCGGCGAAGGAGGAGATGACCTTGACCATGGCTCCGGCCTTTTCAAAGTCCGCCTCCCAGGCTTCGTTGGATGCATAGATATCTTCCAGTTTCCAGGTATATTCGACGGGTACGTCTTTTCTCTCGGGTACTGCCATGACTGTTTTCTCCTTATTTATATATGTGTTTTGTCAGAATCTGCCGCTGACCAGCGCTTCGCCGACGTCGAACATCGTCCTGACGCCGTCGTGCTTGCACCATTCGGGAAGGCGGCGGACGATCATGTGGGCTTCAAAGGTGAAATCGCCCTTGTAATCGATGTCGTGCAGCGCATCCATGACGTCGTGCCAGTCGATCGTGCCGAAGAAGGGCGGCATGTGGTGGTCGGAAACGCCGTCGTTGTCCTGTACGTGCAGGGCATGCAGGCGGCTGCCCAGCTTACGGATCTCTTCTCCCTGCTTCAGATGCGAGATGTGGGCATGGCCGGTGTCCCAGCAGACGCCGACGGTGCCGTAAGCCGTCAGGGGATCGACCATGGAGATCAGCGCATCGGCATCCTCCGGATACCGGGAGGGCATGTTCTCCAGCGCGATACCGGTGTTGTATTTTGCGGCAAGCTCTGCCAGCGGCTTATAGAATTCGATGTTGTCCTTCCGCATCTGCTCCGTGCTCAGGTCGGGATGGAAGGAGGTGTGGAAGGTGACCCACGGGATGTTCAGGAGCGCTGCGCCCCTGATCGAGCGGACATACGTCTCGTACAGCGCTGCGTCATCGGGGTTCTTATAGAAATTGTAGACGTTGGCGTGCGCCTGCGTGAAGACGACGCCCAGGGATGCGGCCTTTTCGCCGATGCCCTTTACCCAGTCCTGCCAGTCATCGGCGAGGAAAGGGGAGCCGGTGCCGTTGCACCAGTCCCAGAAGTTCATATCGAGGATGCGGAAGCCGCCGTCATACAGGCGCACGAGCTGCTCGGCGGCGGGAACCTTATAAGCGGGATCGTAAAAAGCGTTGAGAGATGCGGATACGTTCATGAGAAGAACCTCCTGTATTGAATCGGATATGCCGATTTCTTTACTTTGTCAGCCCTACCCACCGCCTGCGGCGGTCCCCCCTTCCCTCTGATGAGGGAAGGGACTTTGAGAGGCTTTATTATTAAACAGTATAGCATAATGGAGCGGTTTTTGCAAGCAGAAAATAAAAAAAGAGATAACAGAAAAATGCTATTATAATAGGTAGGAATATGGTATAATATTCCTGTTGAACGGTTGAGAGAAGGCTTAACAAACACTCTCAACGAATTAACCGAAAATACTCTTGTAAACGGAATGAACCTGTGCTATAATACGAGAGTCTGTGAATGTGGAAGTATGCCCTGACAGCCGGCTCACCGGTACCTCGACCGGATGAGAGAACAGAGAATACGGAAGCAGCACGGGAAGGGATGAACCGGGAGATTGCGAGGCCGATGGCTGAGCAGGAATCAGGCATGTAAGTGCTTCGGTAACTCACGGGGACCAGTCCGACAGATCGGACGACGGGGCTCATGCGCCGTCGTGAATAAGTAATAAGGGCACGCCCGGCTGCGTGTGCATGAGTTCAAAAAGGAGGAACCCCAATGGCAAACCAGAAGATCAGGATCAAGCTGAAGGCTTACGAGCACGCTCTCATTGACCAGTCTGCTGCCCGTATCGTCGAAGCTGCGAAGCGCACTCACGCCCGTGTGAGCGGCCCCATCCCGCTCCCCACGGAGAAGGAGATCGTAACCATCCTGCGTTCTCCCCACAAGCACAAGGACAGTCGTGAGCAGTTTGAGCTGAGGACTCACAAGCGCCTCATCGACATCCTGAACCCCACTCCCCAGACGATGGAAACACTGACCAAGCTTGACCTGCCTG
This sequence comes from Clostridia bacterium, assembly GCA_045617085.1. Taxonomy (GTDB): domain Bacteria; phylum Bacillota; class Clostridia; order Christensenellales; family Aristaeellaceae; genus Firm-10. The sequence continues at coordinate 989 of JAZLHZ010000375.1, read as the reverse complement.
CCGGTGTTGAAATCGAGATCAAGCTGTAATGCTCTTCGGAGGTGTAACAATGAACAAGGCAATTCTCGGCAAAAAGATTGGTATGACCCAGATCTTCCTTCAGGACGGTCGTCTCGTACCGGTCACCGTACTGGAAGCCGGTCCCTGTGTTGTAACGCAGGTCAAGACCCAGGCTACCGACGGTTATGAGGCAGTTCAGGTCGGTTTCGGTGAGCTCGCTGAGAAGCGTGCGGAGAGACTGCTGAACAAGCCCGAGCTCGGCCACTTCAAGAAAGCCGGCGTAGCACCGATGCGCTACCTGCGCGAGTTCAGACTCGACGACATCTCTTCCTATAAGGTCGGCGATGCCATCAAGGCTGACGTGTTCGCAGAGGGCGACAAGGTCGACGTTTCCGGTATCAGCAAGGGTCACGGCTACACCGGCGTTATCCAGCGCTGGAACCATCACACCGGCCCCATGGCTCACGGCTCCAAGTATCACCGCGGCGTCGGCTCCATGTCGGCTAACTCTGATCCTTCCCGAGTATTCAAGAACAAGAAGATGAGCGGCCAGTACGGTAGCGAAAAGGTCACCGTCCTCAATCTTGAAGTCATCCGTGTCGATGTTGAGCGCAACCTGCTCCTCGTCAAGGGTGCACTGCCCGGCGCAAAGGGCGCACTGCTGCTCGTCCGTAACTCGGTCAAGGCCAAGAACTAATAGGGAAGGAGGACAAATAAATGCCTACTGTTGCAGTATATAATATGCAGGGCGCCGAGGTCGGCAAGATGGATCTCTCCGAGAACGTCTTCGCTGCTGAGGTAAATGAGTCTGCCCTTCACACCGTAGTTCGCGCTCAGCTGAATGCAAAGCGCCAGGGAACCCAGTCTGCTCTGACCCGTACCGAAGTCCGCGGCGGCGGTCGTAAGATCTATCGCCAGAAGGGCACCGGTAATGCGCGTCATCATGGCCGCAGAGCTCCCCAGTTCACCCACGGCGGCGTCGTGTTCGC
>JAZLHZ010000374.1:0-9022 GCA_045617085.1 Clostridia bacterium | reverse complement strand
CGTTATGCTGACCCATTACAATGTCGTCAATGACGGCAAGTGTATCGGCGACCGCATGGATATGTCCACGGCAGACCGCATGATGATCCAGGTTCCCATGTTCCATTGCTTCGGCATGGTGCTTTCCATGACGAACTGCATGACCCATGGCTCTACCATGTGCCCGATGCCTTATTTCTCCGCCAAGGTGAGCCTTGCCTGCATCAATCAGGAGCGGATTACCTGCTTCAACGGCGTTCCCACCATGTTCATTGCCATGTTCAACCATGCGGACTACCGCAAGACCGACTTCAGCTATATGCGTACCGGCATCATGGCCGGTGCAGGCTGCCCGCCGGTGCTCATGAAGCGTGCTGCCCGCCCGGATGAAATGAACATGACTGGCAGCGTCAGCGTCTACGGCCAGACCGAGTCCGCTCCCGGCTCCACCATGAGCGCCTGGAATGATCCGCTGGATGTCCGTACCGAAACCGTCGGCTATGCATTCCCCCACATCCAGTGCAAGGTCATCGACCCCGCCACCGGTGAAGAAGTCCCCGACGGCGTGAACGGCGAGTTCTGCTCCAAGGGCTACAACACCATGAAGGGCTATTACAAAATGCCGCAGGCGACCCACGACACTGTGGACGCCGACGGCTGGCTCCATTCGGGTGATCTGGCCTGCCGCAACAGCGACGGCACATTCCGCATCACCGGACGGCTGAAGGACATGATCATCCGCGGCGGCGAGAACCTGTATCCCAGAGAGATCGAGGAGTTCATCTATACGCATCCCTCCGTCAAGGACGTTCAGGTCATCGGCGTGCCGGACAAGAAGTACGGCGAAGCCGCCATGGCATGCATCATCCTGAAGGAGGATGCCGCCCCCGTCACCGTAGAGGAAATGCGCTCCTACATCGCCGGACACATGGCACGCCACAAGGTCCCCAGTTATATTGAATTTGTTGACTCCTTCCCCATGAACGCCGCAGGCAAGGTCCTCAAGTACAAGATGCGCGAGGAAGCCACCAAACGCCTCGGTTTGGAAAACGCCGCCGGCATCGATACCGCCGGCAACGCCAAGTAAAATGAAATCAGGGAGGTGAAAAGAAGAAAACTTCTGTTTTCGCTTTTCACTTCCCCGTTTTTAAAGGATCATAAAGGAGAGTGCAAAATGAAGAACATCAACGTCAATTTCAACGAAGCCGTCGGCGCCATGAAGCCCATGCACGCCGGCTGCAACACGCCCCGCTATCCCCAGCACAACTGTGCAGACGGCTCGTATCTGTATGTCAATGCTGGTATTCCCTATGTCCGCATGCATGACACCCACCGGGTCCCCTCTGCCGAGATCGACATTTCGGCGATTTTCCCGGACATGAGCAAGGATGCTTCCGATCCTGCAAACTACAACTTCCCCACCAGCGATGCCTATATCCGTGAGATCTACAAGAACGACATTCCCGTCCGCTACCGTCTCGGCCAGACCATCGAGCATCACGACATCAAGCTCAACATTTTCCCGCCGAAGGATCCGCAGAAGTGGGCCGATGTGTGCGTCGGCATTTACAGGCACTTCAACGAGGGCTGGGCAAACGGCATGAAGCTGGGCATCAAGCACTGGGAGATCTGGGAAGAGCCCGATTCCCACAACGAGCTGTGGGCCGGTACCGAGGAGGAATTCTTCGAGCTGTACGACAAGGCCTCCAAGACCCTGAAGGCCTATGCACCCGATGCCTACGTCGGCGGCTGCGCCTGGGCCAGCATCTACAATCCCTTTGTCGAGCATTTCCTTCAGTTCGTCAAGGACAACAACTGCCCCCTCGATTTCCTGAGCTACGACATCTATACCAACCATCCCGAGGACATCAAAAAATCTGCCGACACCGCCCGCATGCTGCTGGACAAGTACGGCTTCACCGATACCTTCACCTACATCGCCGAGTGGAACAACATGGGCTTCATGGACGGCCAGCCCTTCTGGAATGTCGATCCCGATATCGCCACTCAGAAGGAAGAGAACCGCTTCAGCCAGAAGGGCATGGCTTTCATCGCCGCCTCCATGGCCATGATGCAGAACTCCTGCCTCGAAAGCGCCGCCTTCTATGTCCTGACTCCCCGTCAGCCCGGCTGGAGCGTCATGAACGGCCACGCCACGCCCCATAAGAACTACTACGCCTTCCCCGCCTTCAATGCCCTGTATCAGCTGGGCACACAGGTAAAGGTCGAAGCCGACACCGAGTACACCCTTGCCGCAAAGAACGGCAGCGGCGAGTATGCGATGTACGTTTCCAACTTCGGCGACGAGGAAGAGACCTTTGCCATCGACATGAAGCTGGAAAAGAAGGCATATCGTGCCGAATACTATCTTGCGGACGACAAGAAGAATCTGGAATTTGCCGGTGCCGCCTCCTTCACGGGAGATTTTGCCTGTGAATACATTCTCGCAAAAGACAGCATCCTGCTGATCAAGATCAAAGAAGCATAAAGGAGAACGAATCATGAAGAACATCAGCATCAACTTCGCCGAGACCGTCGGTAAGATCAAGCCCATGCACGCCGGCTGCAACGGCCCGCATTATCCCCTGCACTGCGCCGTGGATGCATCCGAGCTGTATGTCAAGGCCGGTGTGCCCTATGTCCGCCTGCATGACACCCTGAGCGTTCCTCCGGCAGAGGTGGACATCACCGCCATCTTCCCGGACATGAGCAAGGACCCCGCCGATCCCGCCTCCTATGACTTCCGCAAGACCGACGAGTATCTGTATCACATCGTCAAGAACAACATCCCGATCCGCTACCGTCTGGGCCAGACCATCGAGCACCATGCCGTCAAGGTGGGCATCCTGCCTCCCGAGGATCCGCAGAAGTGGGCAGACGTATGCGTCGGCATCCTGAAGCACTATAACGAAGGCTGGGCAAACGGCTTTCACTATGACATCAAGCACTGGGAGATCTGGGAAGAAGCCGACAATATCGGTCAGCTGTGGGGCGGCACCGAGGATGAATTCTTCGTTCTGTACGAGAAGGCTGCCAAAGCACTCAAGGCTTATGCGCCGGACGTCTATGTCGGCGGCTATGCAGCCATGGACGTACATCTCCCATTCCTGCCCAACTTCCTGAAGTATGTCAGGGAGACCAATGCGCCTCTCGATTTCTTCAGCTTTGACACCTATACCGATAACCCCAAGCAGTACGCCGCCAACACCGCCTATGCAAGGGAAAAGCTGAACGAGTACGGCTTCACCGACACCTTCATGTACATCGCCGAGTGGAACAACTGCGGCTTCGCTCCCGCCGGTGAGCCCTTCTGGAGCCTCGATCCCGTGATCGCCACCAGAAAGTCCGAGATGCGCCACTCCCAGAAGGCCATGGCGTTCAATGCTGCTGCGATGACCGTCATGCAGAACACCGAGCTGGAGAGCGCCTGCTTCTATGTCTTTACCCCCAACAAGCCCGCCTGGAGCGTCATGAACGGCTGCGGCCTTGCCTATAAGAACTATTACGCCTTCCCCGCCTTCAACGAGCTGTACAAGCTGGGCGCACAGGTCAAAGTCGAGTCCGAGGACGATGTCTACTGCCTCGCCGCAAAGGACGAAGCAGGCAACGGCGCCGTGCTCATCAGCAATTTCGGAGACGAAGAGATCACCTACCGCATCGGCATGAAGCTGTGCGGCTGCTCCGAGTACCGTGCGGAATACCTTGTCGCAGACGACAGGAAAAACCTGGAATATGCCGGTGCCGCCGAGTTCAATGGCAGTTACAACATGGAATACGTTCTCCCCAAGGATTCCATCCTGCTGGTAAAGATCCTCGCAAAATAACGGGAAACCGCCGCATTTGCCTCTGATCCGTTCCCGGGGCAGATGATGATTTTCCGAATCCACCTTTTCATTTATTGACCGTCTCCCGTTTCGGTGCTACAATAAGATCAAAGCATTCCGATAAAGCACCGGAAAAAGGAGGCGGTCTTTATGATCCCCGCACCGAAGAAAACACTGAGATTCCGTCCGGACGGGACCTTCCATGTTCTGATGATCTCCGACTTCCACGGCCACGACAAGTGCAGTCCCCAGCTCAAGGAGGGCATCGATGCGCTGGTCGAGCACACGAACCCCGATTTCGTCATGTTGGGCGGCGACCAGTTGGGCGCCATCACGCCCGAACGGCTGCATAACTTTCTCGCCAAAGAGGTGGATATCCTCGAAAAGCGGGGCATCCCGTGGGCGCATGTCTACGGAAATCATGACCACGAGCAGCGCATGAGCGTTGAGGAGCAGGAACCTGTCTATGAAGTCTTCCCCTGCTGCCTGTCTCAGCGCGGCCCCGAGGACATCCACGGTGTCGGCAACTATGTTCTCCCCGTACTGTCTTCCGACGGCAGCCGTATCGCCTTCAACATCTGGGCATTGGACTCCCTTTGCGAATTTACCGACTATCAGAAGGCCTTCGGTCATCCCGAATACACCTACATCCTGCCCAATCCCTTCGGCATGGGCACCCGTCAGGCTTCGCCGCTGTTCGATCAGGTGGTATGGTATTACGAGACCTCCCGCCGGATGGAGCAGGAAGCCGGCGCAAAGATCCCGGCGGTCATGTTCATGCACGTTCCGCTGCTTGAGTTCCTGCTGGTGCAGAAGAATCCGTTGATCTGTCACATGGAAGGGACTCAGCGGGAAAAGATCTGCGGTTCGGAGCTCAGCAACGGCCTGTTCATGGCCTGTCAGCAGCGGGGCGATGTCAAGGGCATATTCTTCGGACACGAGCACCTGAACGACTTCTCCGGGAACCTGTTCGGCATCACGATGGCGTATGACAGCGCCGTCGGCTATGACATGACCACCGATGACGACATGCGGGGCGGCCGTGAAATCATTCTCAACGAGAAAGACGGCACGATCTCCACCCGCCACATCAAGCTCCTTGAAATCATGGGCGACAGGGCCCGCCGCCGCTTCCCGGAGATCGATCCCGAATACTGACTTTTTTGCATGAGCCTCTTGACAAACAACCACAGGTGCGGTATAATACTAACCGTAATTCGGCCTATCCTGTGGTGTGCGCCACGGCTTTTGCTTTTACCCACATCTCATAAAAAGGAGCTTCCCCAAGTTTTGCGGATGTCATGCCCCCGTGACGCAAGTCATGCCAGGGGAAGGCAGAAACAAGCAGGGAGCCCCGCCCTGCCTTAGGCGGGTGAAAAAGCAACTGCCGAACGGCATTTACGGGATACTTGGGAACCATACATATCGGTTCCCTTTTTTTATAATATGCAAGACGGAGGATCGATACTCATGCAAAAGAAAACTGTTGGCGAAGAGATCATGTATGTTCTGGGGATCGTGTTCATTGCGCTGGGCGTAGCGTTCATGGCGAGGGCGGATTTCGGCGTGTCCATGGTGGTGGCTCCGGCGTACGTGCTGCACCTGTGGGTCTCCAAATCGCTGCCCTGGTTCAGCTTCGGCATGTCGGAATACGTGATGCAGGCGTTCATCTTCCTCATCACCGTGATCGCCGTGCGGAAGTTCAGGCTTTCGTACCTCATCTCCTTTGCCACCGCTTTTGTCTACGGGCTGGTACTGGACCTGTTCATGTGGGTCACGGGGCCGCTGGTAACGGAAGCCATACTGCCGAGGATCGTATACTACGTGGTCGGTCTTCTGCTCTCCTCCTTCGGCGTCACCTGCATGTTCCACACCTACATCGCACCCGAGGTTTATGAGCTGTGCGTCAAGGAAGTCTCCTCCGCCTACAAGCTGGATATCGGCAAGTTCAAGACCGCCTATGACATCTGCAGTTTGCTGCTGGCGATCCTTCTGTCCTTCGTGCTGAACGGCTGGCTCAAGTTCATCGGCATCGGTGTGGGCACCATCCTCTGCGCCCTTGTCAACGGCACGGTCATCGGCATCATGGACAAGGCCATCACAAAGCGCTTCACTTTCAAACGACTGATACAGAGGTAAACATGTACATCGATTCTTTCACCCTTCCTTCCCCCGAAACCGAAGAACGGATGCTTTCCGAAAGAGCCGCCCATAACGGCGGAGCCCACGGCTATATCGACAATCCCTATCCCTGCCGCCTGTTTTCCGGCAAGCGGTTCGATCATATCGCCTTTGACAGGATCACGATATTCTACGGCGGCAACGGCTCCGGCAAAAGCACGCTGCTGAACGTCATTGCGCAGAAGCTGGAGCTGAACCGCATCGCTCCGTTCAATTCCGGCGAAATGTTCAGCCTGTTCACGAATGCCTGCGACTACGAGATGGGCTACGACGACGAGGGCTTCCGCCACCGCATTCCGGACGGCAGCCGTATCATCACCAGCGATGACATCTTCGACTATATGCTGACCGTGCGCACCAACAACGACGAGATCAGCGCCGAAAAGGAAGCCGCCCGGGACACCTATGCAAGAATGAAATACGGTGACACAGTCAAGCTCAACAGCATGGACGACTATGAAGCGCTGCGGCTCCAGGTCATGTCCCGCAGCCGCTCGGTATCACGACGCAAATTCATCCGCAGCACCGTCGGCGATGAAGTGAAGCTCAACAGCAACGGCGAAACGGCACTGAAATACTTCGAGATGAAGCTGAAAAACGACACGCTCTACTGCCTGGACGAGCCGGAAAACAGCATGTCGCCGAGGATGCAGCAGGAGCTGGTCACGCTGCTGACCGAAATGGCCTACTACTGCGGCGCCCAGCTCATCATTGCGACACACTCGCCCTTCCTGCTGGCAATGGAGGGGGCACGCATCTACGATCTCGATTCCGATCCGGTCTCGATCAAAAAGTGGTGGGAGCTGGAAAACACGAGGGTCTACTACGAGTTCTTCAAGAAGAATGCCCGATTGTTCGAATAGGAGGAAGTACCCATGAACGGAAAATGCCGTCTTGCCGTATGGGCCATGCGGGAGGAATTTCAGCGGGGCAAGGACTGGAACCAAATGCTCGAAACCGCTCTGCACATGCTGGACGAACTCAAAAACGAGCATACCGACCTGATCTGCTTCCCGGAAATATTCTTAAAGACCGGAGACAACGGACAGAAGCCCGATAACTACGTCGAGATCCAGAACGAAATGCTGACGAGGTTTGCCGAAAAGGCAAGAGAGCTGCACAGCTATATCCTGACCTCGTATTATGAACAGAGCGAGAAATATCCCGGTATGCAGTATAACTGCGCCGCCCTCATCGACAGAAACGGACTGATCGCAGGCAAATACCGAAAGGTGCACATCGTCACCACCGAATACACCGGAAACAATGTGCTTCCCGGCAGCGAATTCCCGGTCTTTGATACGGATTTCGGCACCATCGGCATACAGACCTGCTTTGACATCGGCTGGAGGGAGGGATGGAACGAGCTGGCGAAAAAGGGCGCCCGCCTCGTGATCTGGGACGCCGCCTATGACGGAGGCAATCTGCTGGACACCTATGCGGTTTACAATATGTACTATGTCGCCTCCACCGTCCGCACCAACCACGCCCGCATCATCGACCCGATGGGACAGACCGTCTCCTCCTCGTCCCGCTGGAACGGACTGGCCATCGCCGATATCGACCTTTCGGGCGAGGTGTTTCACATCGACAGGCAGTGGCAGACCATCGATACCATCATCGAAAAGCTCGGCAGCCGTGTGCACATTTCCACGCTGTCCGAGGAAAACTGCTTCTATATCACATCGGACGACCCCGATTGGCCGGTAGAACGCATCAAAAAGGAGTTCTCGCTGATGTCCTACCGGAATTACCACATCGAGGCGGACACGCTGCAGAAGCGGCTGAGAGAACAGGCTCACGAGTTTTCCGATGATGTATAAAGCAGAAATGAATACTGTATCACGTATCTCGGAAAATTAACATAAAATCATGTAACAGATTCGCCTGCAGAATGATATTATATAACGGAACCGGTAAATACGAATATTGATACCGCGGTATCCCGGATACCTACAATCAAGTACCGCAGGTCGCAAAATCGCCCAGATTTTACGGAGGCCATAAAATGAGCATTGAACTGCTGATCGACGCCGAAAGTCCTGAAATATACGAAGACCGGAGAACATGGTATTATTGTTCCGAAATGTATTTCCTCATCAATGGCGAGTATTTTCCCTATGACGGTTATAAGGATTGGACAGACGAAGAACTGGAGCAATGGATTCTTGCCATCCGAGCATCCCTTTGGGAAAAGAAAGGAGCTTTTCAATTCCGCTTCCGGGAAGGGCCCTTCCGGATCGATATACAAAAAGACGACTGTCACCTATATGTCAAATGTATCGAATGGGGAGAAGGCCATGACCGAAATATTCTGACCTGCGAATGTACAATGAAGGAACTCGTTGAATCCCTGCTGGAAGCTGTCAAATCATTCACGGCGACACTTTTCACGATCAATGATATGTCGGACGGAATGAAAAAACGAATGATCTGCCATTGTCAATATTACAGGAATGAACTAAAGGAAATCCTGAATAAGATAGACGGTAACACGAATACTGCAACAGAAAGAACTGAGATGTAATATATCGGGGATGGTGATCAGTTATGGCTGATAATATAAAAAATAAGCTGCAAATCCGAAACAGTACGATAGATTTTCTTGTATTCACAAAAGACGCTCATGAGGAAGGCATTGAAGTCCGAGTGCAGAATGATGATGTCTGGCTGACTCAGAAAGCCATCGGCGAACTGTTTGAAGTGGACAGAAGCGTGATCACAAAACATCTGAAAAACATCTTTGAAAGCGGCGAATTATCTCAGGATTCAACTTGTGCAAATTTTGCACAAGTTGCGGATAACGGAAAAACATACCGGTATAAGTTCTATTCCCTGTCTGCCATTATCGCTGTCGGATATCGTATCAACTCCGGCAGAGCAACTCAATTCAGACAGTGGGCAACAAAGGTTCTGGACACCTTTACGAAACAGGGCTATGTTCTGGATAAAGACAGATTGACCAACGGTCAAATCTTTGACGAGGACTACTTTGAACACCTGATCTCCGAGATTCAGGAAATCCGAGCCAGTGAGCG
>JAZLHZ010000373.1:0-17628 GCA_045617085.1 Clostridia bacterium | reverse complement strand
CGGCAAGGTCGATCCCTGGTCCAATGAGAACAATGTCATGTACGATGTACACTGGTTCTGCATGCTGCCCGCTGCCACCTATTCCTCCGCTTCCACCAAGACCCCCGCTGCCGAGTTCATCACCAGCTGGGAGGATGCATGGGAGAAGCAGAACATGAGCGGCTATCAGACCTATATTACCGCAACCCTGACCAAGCAGCTGGGTATCCTGCCCGATCAGCTGTTCGTCGATCCCGTCTACACCGTTGATGAGATCGATTCTACCAACGATGTGATGTCCACCGTACAGACCTATGTCAAGGAAATGATCGCTTCCTTCACCACCGGCGCCAAGGATCCCGTGGCTGATTGGGACGAGTACATTGAGCAACTCGAAGCAGCCGGCCTGCAGCAGTGGCTCGATCTGGCTCAGGCATACTGGGACAGACATTGATCACAGGATCATGTTGATCGTTTGAAACCTTAGAAAACACCGCCGGCTTCCGTTTCGGGAGCCGGCGGTGTTTTGTCATTTGATGAAGTCCTCTCTCATCGGGCTGAAGCAGTCCAGCAGGACGCCCTTTTCGAGGCACAGGGTGCCGTGGGGGACATCCGGCTGAAAGCAGATGGTGTCACCCTTGTTGACGGTATGCTTTTCGCCGTCGATGCTGAATTCAAAGCTGCCCTCCAGCACGTAGGTGCACTGGGTATGTGGATGGGTGTGTACGGTGCCGATGCCGCCCTTTTCAAAATGCACCTCGACCAGCATCAGGTTTTCGTTATAGGCCAGCACCTTGCGGCTTGTATATCCGTCCAGCTGCCGAAGGAGCGCATCCTTATTATAAACGACCTTTGCGTTCATTTCTTATGCCTCCGTATAGCCGACGGTGTTCAGGAAGCGCAGCACACCGGCACGTCCGGCATCGGTATGCTTGTACACGCCCGCATCGCTCAGCACCCGGGCGCACTTGACGGCCATGGCGGAATGGATGGCTTCAATGGCCTCGTCAAAGGTGAGCGCAGTGCCCTTCTCTGCGGCGATGGTCTTGACCCATTCATAATGATTGAACAGGGGAGAATCCTCTGCGGGAGCGGCGGTGATGTCCAGCTTTCCGGTGAGGTAGCCTGCGAGATCGTTCAGCTCGGTCAGCAGACGGGCAGGCAGTATGAACAGACCCATGACCTCGATCAGGCCGATGTTCTCCTTCTTGATGTGGTGCAGATCCGCATGCGGATGGAAGATGCCCAGCGGATGCTCCTCGCTGGTGCGGTTGTTGCGCAGCACGAGGTTGAGGCTCCATTCGTCATCGATGAGGCGCAGAATGGGTGTGATGGTGTTGTGGGGCGCATCGGTCTGCGCCAGAATGTCACATTCGGGATCGGAATAGGCTCTCCATGCATCGAGGATCTTCATTGCCTGCGCCTTGACGGCCTTGCGGTCCTTGCCCTTGAGGTTGATGCAGGTCATGGGCCAGTCGAGCACCGTGGCCTTGACTGCGGTATCGGGGCAGGTGAGATCGATCCATGTTTGAGACTTGTCCATCGGGAAGCTGTAGTTGCCGCCCTGGAAATGGTCATGGCTCAGAATGGAGCCGCCGACGATGGGCAGATCGGCATTGGAGCCCAGCATGTAGTGGGGGAACAGCGTCACGAAATCGAACAGGCTGTCAAACGTGCCCTCGCAGATATGCATGGGGCGATGGGTCTCATTCAGTACGATGCAGTGCTCGTTATAGTACAGATAGGGAGAATACTGCATGTACCACTTTTCCCCGTTCAGGGTCAGGGGGATCATGCGGTGGTTCTGACGTGCCGGGAAGCCGGTGCGTCCCGCATAGCCGGGGTTCTCCTTGCAGAGCATGCACTTGGGATAGCCCACCTGAGGCGCATTGCGCTGGGCGGCGATATCCCGGGGATCCTTTTCGGGCTTGGAGAGATTGATGGTGATCTCCAGCTCGCCGCAGGGCGAATCAGAGAAGAAACGCACGTTTTTGGAGACGCGGTCGACCTTGATGTAGTCGCAGGCACGGCACATTTCATAAAACCACTCGGTGGCCGCCTCTGCGCCCTGCATGTCGTACAGCATGGCGAAACGGCTGCGCACTACGGCGGGGGAAGGCGTGATCTCGCCCAGCAGCTTCGTGCCGAACAGCTCTCTTTCTCCGGCGGTATCGGCGCAGAGTCCGTTGGCGGCGGCGATCTCGGTCAGCGGATCGATGATGGTGGTGACGGTCTCGGGCAGGGGTTCGGCGGTTTCGCAGACCTCTTCAGGAGCGCTCATCTTCATGATCTCCAGCAGACGGTTGAGCGTGTAGGCTCTGTCTTCTTCCTCGACCAGACCCTTGGCAACGGCAAAATCGATCAGGCGGTTCATATAGGTTGTTGCATTCATCGAACGAAACACCTCTTTCATTTATTATCTGTTTTTATTTATCGGATGCAGTGCAGCGTGCTGACGGAAATATAGTTGTGGGCAATGGCGTGGATGTCGGTACCCTCGGGCTCGTCCTCGTTTATATAGGTTGTGACGGTAATATGCAGGCTGCCGTCGGCGTTTTTCTCGTCGGGATACTGCTCGATATAGTAGGAGCGGTCGGCAAGGCTGCGGTTTTCGAGGATACCCTTGACCTCATCGGGAGCGCAGTGGGGGAAATTGACATTGAAAATGCTGTCTTTTTCCAACGCCTTTACGGAGAGCAGAGCGATGACCTTTTCAAGATTCGCATCGGCGGTATCGGTGCGGCCGGGGTATTCTCTCGAAAAGGAACCGGCTTCGGAGAAGGCGATGGCCGGGATCCCGGCATGGGCAGCCTCCAGCGCTGCGCCGACGGTGGCGGAATACTCGGCGTCCGAGCCCGCATTGTAACCGTCATTGATGCCGGAGAGCAGCAGGTCGGGCTTGATGACCTTGTGCAGTCCCATCCGCACACAGTCGGTGGGGGTGCCGGTGCAGGCATAGGTTTCCACGCCCTCCAGCGGGAAGTCGGCTCTGTACAGCTCCATCGTGCCGCCGAGAGTCAGCGCCCTTGCCTTGCCGCTGTGCTGAACATGCGGAGCGACCACATAGACCTTGCCGAAAGCCTGTGCCGCTTTTGCGAGGCGGAGAATACCGGCGGAAGTGATGCCGTCGTCGTTGGTGATCAGGATATTCATGGTGTTACTCCTCCTCAAACATGTCCTGTATTTTCAGCTTGGCTTTGTACAGTTCATTTCTCGGGCAGCCTGCCTGTTTGGCGGCCTCGAATGCCTCGTCCAGATCGCTTCCGTCAAGGATCGCTTTCAGCATGATCACATCGGCGGGCAGCACGACCTTTTCCTTTTCGGGCTTCGGCAGCGGCGACAGGTCGATGACCATGCAGTATTCGCCCTTTTCCACATTGGGATTTTCCCGCAGCTGAGACAGTACCTCGTCACAGCTGCCCCGGTAGATCTTCTCGTAAAGCTTGGTGAGATCGCAGCATACGGCGATGTTACAGCCGCTCAGCGTCTCGCAGACCTGTTCCACCAGCTTGACGATGCGGTGAGGCGATTCGTATACCACGGCGATCGGGATGCCGCTTTCATGGATGGCGGTGAGCTTTTCCTGCAGCGGCTTTTTCTCCCTCGGCAGGAACCCGTAGAAAGCGAACTCCCTCGCATCAAAGCCGGAGGCGCTCAGCGCTGTGACCGTGGCGGAAGGGCCGCTGACGGGAACGACCGGGATCCCGGCCTTCCATGCGGCGTCCACCAGCAGCTGGCCTGGGTCGGAAATGGCGGGCGTGCCTGCATCGCAGGTCAGCGCCACGGTGATGTCCTCCTCCAGCATTTTGTCGATGATGACATCGCTGCGGGCATCCTCGTTGTGGCGGTGACAGGAGATGGTGGGTTTGGAGAGCCCCAGATGGGACAGAAGCTTCATGGCGACCCGGGTATCCTCCGCCGCCACGAGGTCTGCCTTTTCCAGCGTTTCCCTAACCCGGGGCGAAATGTCATTCAGGTTGCCGATCGGTGTCGCAACGACGTATAGTGTAGCACAGCTCATCAGTAATTACCTGCCGTTTGATTATAGTATATCTGCCGTCGATCAGCGCCTCGAACCAGTCCGTATAGTGCTGCTCCATGCCCACATTCCTGCCGCCCAGCGACTTGGTGGGGAAGGTGACGATGACGGTGTCCGAGGTCGTTTTATTCAGGATCTCCAGAGCGGAGCCTTTTTTCTGCTGTTCCATCAGCGGCAGCAGCTTCATGATTAGGGTGACATCGGCCTGCGGGAAGCGCTCCTCGCAGAGCAGATCCCGGCACAGAGCGGTCAGCTTCCACTGTTTTTTTTCCGCCCATGCGTTCATGATGTTCATGCAGTCGCCGCTGATGTCCATACCTGTGACCTCATATCCGGCGGAGGCGAGGTACAGGGGATTCAGTCCGCAGGCCAGATCGAGCACGGTCTGCACGTTCAACTCCTCGAACAATGTCCGGTAGAAGCTTTCGATGTTGTCCAGCCGCTCCTTTGTGGAGGCGTGCATCGAAAGTGTTTGCATGAGATCGTCATTTTCAAGATGCTTAGTGCACAGCTTGACCTGTACGGGCGTGAGAAATGCGCCGGTGATGCGGTGCAGCTCGGTCTTGGTCTGCTTTTCGGCGTCCTTGGGGTTCCTGCCCTTGGCGAGCTCCGATTCATAGATGCGGCGCACGGTATCGGGGCAGACCTCCTTGTATTTTTTCAAAAACGGAAGCTCATTCATTGCGTATCAGCTCCATCAGACGGGCATAGAAGCGCAGATTGTGGGCGCTGGCCAGCCGCTGCGCCTGCGGATCGCCGATCTTGAACAGGTGGTGGAGATAGGCTCTGGAATACCGCCTGCACAGGATACAGCTGCAGTTCTCATCCACGGGCTTGGTGTCCCGCATGTATTTGTCATCCATGATATAGGTGTAGGAGTAGAATTTGCCGTCCTCCCGCATCACGCCCTCGTGGGTCTCCATGTCCTTTTTGAACACGTACAGCCGCTGATGGCGGGCTTCCCGGGTGGGAATCACGCAGTCGAACAGCGTGTAGCCCATTTTGACGCAGGCGACGATCTCCTCCGGCTTGCCGATACCCATGGCGTACTTGGGCAGCGCATCGTCCATCGCATCGGCGCAGTCCTGCAGCATCTGCGTGCAGAGCTTGCCCTCGCTGTCCAGCGGCCAGCCGCCGAAGCCGAAGCCGTCAAAGCCGATCTCCTTCAGCCGCTGTCCGCATTCGAGGCGGAGCTGCCGGTCGCTGCCGCCCTGCACGATGCCGAACAGCAGCGGCTTTTCCTTTTTGCCCTTGGCCAGCTTGTCGAACTCGTCCCGGCAGCGCTTGGCCCACTTGACGGTCAGCTCCACCGAGCGGCGCTGTGCCTCGTAGGGGTCATCGGGGGCGGTACACACGTCCAGAGCCATCATGATGTCGCTGCCGTACTGGAACTGGGCCTGTATGCATTTTTCGGGGGTGAAGGTGAGCTTTTCGCTGCCCATATCGGGGCGGAAAATGATCTCGTTGTCACGGATCTCGCCGTAATCGCTGTTCTCGTGGATCAACGAATACAACTGGAATCCGCCGGAGTCGGTGAGGATGGTCCTCTGCCAGCTCGTAAACGCATGAAGACCGCCCAGCGCCTTGACAAGCTTGGCGCCGGGGCGGTTGAAAAGGTGATAGGTATTCATCACACAGCCGGAAAGTGCGGCGTCCTCGCCGTCTTCAAACCCGGTCATGCGCAGAGCGCCGTAGGTGGCGTCGGGGAAGAAGGCGGGGAGTGCCACTGTGCCGTGCGGTGTTTTCAATTCGGGCATGAGTGTGCTCCTTTTACAGATGTTCGATGATCCGGAGGGTGGCGCTTCTTGCACGGGGATTCTCATCCAGCTCCTCCCGGGAGGCGGTGATGGGCTTGCGGTTGACAATCTTAACCGTGGCGACTCTGCCGCACACGCAGACGGGAAACTGCTTGGGGCAGATGCAGGGCTCGGCCAGATTCTTGAAGGTGTTTTTGACCGTGCGGTCCTCCAACGAATGGAAGGCGATGACACACAGCCTGCCGCCGGGATTCAGCATCGAGGCGATGTCCTTCAGCGCATTTTCCAGTGGTGCCAGCTCGTCGTTGACGGCGATGCGCAGCGCCTGGAAGGAACGCCGTGCCGGGTGTGAGCCGTCCTTCTCCCGCATTTTCTTGGGAATGGAAGCGTCGATGATGTCCACCAGCTGTCCGGTGGTGAGGAGCGGGGCATTTTTGCGGCGGTCACAGATGACCCGGGCGATCTGTACGGCCCAGTTTTCCTCGCCCCAGTCCCGAAGGATCCGGGCGATCTCCTGCTCCGGCCACTCATTGACGATGACAGCGGCGGTGAGCGCCTGACTGGTGTCCATGCGCATGTCCAGCGGCGCATCGGCATGATACGAAAAGCCCCGGGAGGCCTCGTCCAGCTGGTACGAGGACACGCCCAAGTCCAGCAGCGCACCGTCGATCTTTTCGATGCCTCTTTCCGCAAGAAGGGCTTTGGCATCATGGAAGTTGCCCCGTATCGCCGTGAACAGGGGCGATGAGATATGTGCGGTGGCTGCGGCAATGGCGGCACTGTCCCGGTCGATGCCGAAATGCCTGCCGGTGGTGAGACGTTTGACGATCTCGCCGGAATGTCCGCCGCCGCCCAGCGTGCCGTCCAGATAGATGCCGTCGGGCCTGATGTTCAGGCCCTCGAGGCATTCGTTCAGCAGCACCGGCTTATGCTTGAATTCCATGTGTTTCTATCCTCAGAGAAGGATCTGTGCAGCGCCGACGGAACGGATGCGCAGTGCGGTCACGGCGCCCTTGCCGAATACGGCGTTCATCTTCGTTTCATATTCGGGCATGACGCTCTTGGGCACGAAGGCGAGGATGGTGCCGGCAAAGCCGCCGCCGTGGATGCGCCATGCGCCGCCCTTGCTCAGCATCCGCTCGGACATGGTCAGCGCCAGAGGCATTTCCTCATTGCTGCTGCCGGCAACGTACAGGTTCTGAAGCAGCTTCCAGGAGGATTCACCGGAGGCGATCAGCAGGGCGAAGAAGGTATCGATATCGCCCTTGCCGAGAGCGGCGACCAGCTTCTCGACCCGTTTGTTTTCGTCATAGTAGTGATAGGCACGCAGCAGCGCCCTGTCGGGAACCTTGTTCTTGAGGGAGGGGAGCAGCTCCTCGAACTTTTCGGGGGTGATGTCCCGCAGCACCTTGCCGCCCATGGCTGCAGCCACAGCCTTCATTTCGGCGGGAATGGCGGCATATTCATGGGTCAGGTTGCCGTGCTCGCCGCCGACGGAGACGACGCAGGGGATATATCCGGCGGCGTCAAAGTCGAAGTCCATGGCGGTGACGACGGGGTTCGCACTGCCGAAGTCGATGGCTACGAGGCCGCCGACAGAGCTGGCCATTTGGTCCATCAGGCCGCAGGGCTTGCCGAAGAATACGTTCTCGGCATACTGGCCGATCTGTGCCCGCAGCTTGGCATCGACGACGAAGCCGTTGTACAGCGAATCGAAGATGGCGCAGGTGAGTACCTCAAATGCGGCGGAGGAGCTCAGACCGCTGCCCTTGAATACGGTGGAGCAGACACAGGCGTCAAAGCCGCCGATCTTGTAGCCCAGCTCCTTCATCCTTGCGGCAACACCGCGGATCAGGCCGTTGGTGGTCTCATATTCGGTCTTCTTGGGAGTGAGGTCGTTGAGGTCTACGATAAAGGCCTTGTGGAAGCCTTCGGAATACAGTGTAACGATGTTCTTGTCATTGGGGGTGACTGCGGCTACGGTGTCCAGATTGACGGCGGCAGCCAGTACCCGTCCGCTGTTGTGGTCGGTATGGTTTCCGGCGACCTCGGTCCTGCCGGGGGCGGAAATGAAGCGCAGGCCTTCCTTTTCGCCGAAGGCGGCGACATGGGTATCGGCCAGCTTCAGATAGCGCTGTGCCTGGGTGTCCAGTACGGTGCTGTCATTGCCGTAAAGCTTTGCAAGCTGCTCTCTTGCGCTGACGGAAGAGAGAAATTCCTTTGCTGCGGTGTTCTTGCTCATGGTGTTACTCCTTATTCTGTTTACAGGTTGGCCTTGATGAGGTCGATGAGCTCTTGGTACTCGGCATCGGTGAGGGTCTTCTCGCCGGGGTTCATGGCGAATACGCCGCCCCACTCATAGCCGTCTTTGTACTTGGGCACCAGATGGAAATGCAGGTGATGACCGGTGTCGCCGTAGGCGCCGTAGTTGATCTTGTCGGGGTGAAACGCCTTGTGCAGGGCGTTGGCGACACGGTTGATGTCCTCAAAATAGGCGCTGCGCTCCTCGGCGGTCAGCTCCACGATCTCGCTGACGTGCTTCTTGTGGGCGACGATGACACGGCCTCTGTGGCTCTGCTCCTTGAACAGGTAGAGCTTGGAAGCGGGCAGCTCGCAGATCTTGATGCCGAACTTGTCGAGGGCTTCTCCCTCATAGCAGTATGCGCAATCGTTTGCCATGGTTCTTTCCTCCCGTTTATTTATATCAGGTCGGCTTCGAACAGCTCATCCCTCGTGCCCAGCCGCCACAGCTCCTTAAAGCCGCAGCTCCGGATGAGGTCCACAGACTTGTCAAAGTCGTAGATCAGTGTGTCCTTATGATGGCTGTCGCTGCCGAATATGACCTTTTCGCCCCGGGACTGCCAGTATTTGAGCAGTGTCGCATAGGGGTAGGGCTCCGTCATGTAGCCCCTTGAAATGCCGCCTGTGTTGACTTCCAGCAGAAGATCTTTGCCGCAGAGGGCGTCCAGCGCTTCGATGCCCTTTTTGACAAAGAAGCTGTCGCCGTCCGTGGGGAACAGATCCCGGTCCTTGTTGAATTTGCTGATGAGGTCGAAATGGGCGATGATCTGCGGCTTTTGCAGCTCTGCCGCCTTGACCACCTTTTCAAAGTATGAGGCGATGAATGCGTTCATGTCGCCGCCGTAGCCTTCCTTGACGGTTTGAAGGAAGGTTTCTTTGTTGTGGTCGATCGACCACTTGCCGCAGGTGATGGGGCTGGGATAGTGGACCGAACCGAGAACATAGTCGTAATCGATCTTCATATATCCCCAGTAATCGGCTTCTATGCCCGTCCACAGCCGGATGCGGTCTCCGTATTGTTCCCGAAGCCGGGCGATTTCGTCCGCATAGGCCTTTTCGCTTTTGACATTGAAGCGGTTGTTGCACTGCATGCCGTGCTCGGAAAAACCGAGGGATACAAGGCCAAGCCGGACGGCTTCTTCGGTGATCTCCGTCAGTGTGCTCTTGCCGTCGGAATAGACCGAGTGGGTGTGGCAGTTGGAAAGTCTGATGCTCATCGTGCGTATACGACCTTGCCTCTGCCGATGACGGTGGTGGTGCGGCTGCGGATGTCGAGGGGATCGTTCTCGAAGATGGAGATGTCCGCCTTCTTGCCGATCTCGAGGCTGCCGTAGTCTTTCTCAATGCCCAGCGCCAGAGCGGCGTTAATGGTGAGCGCTTCCAGTGCGCCCATCTCGCTGAGGCCTTCTCTGACACAGATGGCTGCCTGAGCGGTCATCAGCTCGATCGGGATCACGGGATGGTCGGTGAGGAAGGCGAACCGCACGCCGGCTTTTTCAAAGGCGGCGGGAGCGGTGTTGGACTTGTTGCGCAGCTCGATCTTGCTGCGGGAAGAGATGATCGGGCCCAGCAGGCAGGTGGCGTTGTATTTTTTCAGCGTATCGAGGATCAGATAGCCCTCGGTGCAGTGATCGATGGTCTGGCGCAGACCGAACTCTTTGCCCAGCCGCAGAGCGGTGGCGATGTCGTCTGCCCGGTGGGCATGGGACTTCACGATGATCTCGCCCCGGAGCGCCTTGCAGATGGCCTCCAGCTTGAGGTCGCAGGCGGGACGCTTGGCGGGATCCTCATCGGCCTGCTTCTTTATGTATTCCTGTGCCTTGATGAAGTTCTCCCGGAAGATGGCGGCGGTGGCCATGCGGGTGCGGGGCGTCTTGCCCTTGTCGCCGTAGCAGCGCTTGGGGTTCTCGCCGAAAGCGGTCTTGAGGGCGATGCAGTCGTTGACGGTCATGTCGTCAATGGTGTTGCCGAAGGTGTTCATCAGCACGAACTGGCCGCCGATCACATTGGCGCTGCCGGGGCCGGTGGCGACGAGGGTGATGCCGTAGCGCAGTGCATCCTCATACGCCATGTCGAGGGGGTTGATGGCGTCGATCGCCCGCATGTCGGGAGTGACGGGGTCGATGGCCTCGTTCACGTCCACGCCCATGGGACCGTTGCCGTCCTCGTCAATGCCGATATGGCAGTGAGGATCGATAAAGCCGGGCAGCACCCAGCCGCCTTTGGCATCGATGACCTCGGCGTTGTCCGCCTTCAGCCCCTGACCGATGTTGCATATTCTGTCGCCGTCGATGAGAATGTCGCCGCCGTCGATCACGAGGCGGTTGTTCATCGTCATCAGCTTGCCGTTTTTGATAAGGAGCATAGATGATACCTCCTGTATTCAGTGTGGAGTGAGGAGTCAGAAGTTATAATACTCCCTTGTCGTCCTTGAGCATCAGCCGCATGTCACCTGCCAGCCACAGCGAGCCGCAGATCAGCACCACGCCGTCTTTTCCGGCGAGCTCTCTTGCTCTTTCCAGCGCTTCCTTTTCGCTGCGGACGGCTTCTGCGGGGATGCCGCAGGATTCCAGCTGCTCTTTCAGTTCTTCGCAGGGGAGTGCCCGCTTGTAGTCGATCTGTGTGGCGACGGCGCAGGAGAGGATCTCGGAGAACAGCTTGGCGCAGTCCGTGGTGTCCTTGTCGCCCATCATGCCGATGAGGCCGACGATCTTTACGCCGTTCAGGTTTTCCCGGGCATATTCGATCAGTGCCTTGGCGCCGTGAGGATTGTGTGCGCCGTCGATCAGCGTATGCTCGTCGATCCATTCAAGACGTGCCATCCATGTGGTCTTGGCAAGACCGGCCTTGGCCTTTTCCATGTCGACGGCATAACCCTTTTCTGCAAAGGTCAGTATGCCCTGAATGGCGAGGCAGGCGTTGTCCACCTGATGGCGTCCCGCAAGGTTGATGCGGTATTCTTCGCCTTTGTAAGTGAAGGTGCTGCCGTACTTGTCCGGGCGGATGTTCTGCGGCGGATTGTCCTCGATCTTCGTATAGGCGGAATCCAGTTCATCCGCTTTGTTTGTGAATACGTCGGTGACGGACTGCTTGGTCTGCAGGGCGATGACGCAGGGGACGTTCTTTTTGATGATGCCGGCTTTTTCCCCGGCGATCAGCTCGACGGTGTCGCCGAGGATCTTCGTGTGCTCCAGTCCGATGGGCGCCAGCAGGCATACCTCGGGGAGTATCACGTTGGTGGCATCAAGTCGACCGCCCAGACCAACCTCGATAACGGCGATGTCTGTTTTCTCCCGGCGGAACCACTCGAAGGCGATGGCGGTGCCCAGCTCGAACCAGGTACAGTATGTGCCCTTTTCGGCCAGCGCCTCCGCCTTGTCCCGTACGAGAGCGGCGATCTCCATGAACGCCTCGTCGCCGATCGGGATGCCGTTGACCCGCATCCGCTCGTTATAGCGCATAAGGTACGGCGAGGTGTACAGACCGGTCTTGTAGCCGTTTTCCCGCAGCATCCGTTCCAGCATGGCACAGGTGGAGCCTTTGCCGTTGGTTCCGGCGATGTGCAGGCATTTGAGCTGTTTGTGCGGATTGCCCATGCTCTCCATCAGAGTGAGCATATTGTCAAGGCCCTTTTTCTCGCTGGCATAGCGCAGTCCGTCGATCCATTCGATAGCCTGCGCCATGCTTTCAAATTGCTTTATACTCATTATTCAGTACTCAGACATCACCCTGAGCATAGCCGAGGGTGATGTCTGTCCTTTACTTATAGATTTTTGAGCTCTTCAATTCGTGCGTCGATGGATACGAGCATGGTCTTGTTGGTTTCAAGCTTTGCCTTTTCGTTTTCGATGAGCTGTGCGGGAGCCTTGGAGACGAAGCCCTCGTTGGCAAGCTTGCCCTGTGCACGGGCGATCTCACGCTCGATGTTCTCTCTGTCCTTGGCGAGGCGCTTGAGTTCCTTTTCCACATCCACCAGCTCGCCCAGCGGGATATACATTTCGCAGGCGGCGCATACGGCGGAGGCGGACTTTTCGGGGTTGGCGCTGTTTTTCTCGAGGAAGGTCACGCTGCTGGCGAAAGCGAGGCGGTTGAAGTAGCCTGCGGCTGCCTTCAGCGCATCGGCCTTGCCTTCTGCAGGACGGATCATCAGGCTGGCACGTTTGCCCATGGCTACGTTCATCTCGGCGCGCAGGTTGCGGATGGCGCGGATGGCATCCATGACGCCCTCCATGTCGGCGGCAGTGGCGGCGAAGCGGTAGTCTTCCTTTACGGTCGGCCAGTCGGACAGCATGATGGTGCCCTCGGTGCCGGGCAGATAGCGGAAGATCTCATCGGTGATGAAGGGCATGAAGGGATGCAGCAGCTTCAGGGTGCCTTCCAGCACGAACAGAAGCACTTCGCTGACGGTGTTCTTCTCGTCGGCATCCTCGCCGTTGAGGCGCTGCTTGGCCATCTCGATGTACCAGTCGCAGTAGCTGCTCCACAGGAAATCATAGACCTCCTGAGCGGCCATGCCCAGATCGAAGCTTTCAAAGTGCTCGGTCACGGACTCTACGGTGTCGAAGAAGCGGGTCAGGATCCACTTGTCGGCGATGGTGAGCTTGTCGGCAGCGGGCAGACCCTTGCGCTCGAAGCCCTTCAGGTTCATCATGACGAAGCGGGCGGCGTTCCACAGCTTGTTGGCGAAGTTGCGGGCGGATTCCAGCTTGTCATCGCTCATGCGCAGGTCGTTGCCGGGGGAAACGCCCAGCGCCAGGGAAATCCGCAGTGCACCGGCGCCGTACTGCTCGATCACCTGAATGGGATCGATGCCGTTGCCGAGGGATTTGCTCATCTTTCTGCCCTGGGCATCTCTTACGAGGCCGTGGAGCAGCACGCTATGGAACGGGGGCTCCATCATCTGTTCCACGCCCGAGAAGATCATTCTGGCGACCCAGAAGAAGATGATGTCCCAGCCGGAAACCAGCACGGAGGTCGGATAGAAATACTCAAGGTCTTCGGTCTTGTCGGGCCATCCCAGCGTGGAGAAGGGCCACAGGGCGGAGGAGAACCAGGTATCCAGCACGTCCTCGTCCTGATACAGCTTGCCGCCGCACTTGGGGCAAGTGGTCTCGTTATTGCGGCTTACCACGATCTCTCCGCAGTCTTCGCAGTAGAAGGCGGGAATGGGGTGACCCCACCAGAGCTGGCGGCTGATGCACCAGTCACGGGGGTTTTCCATCCAGTTATAATAGGTCTTGGCGAAACGGTCGGGGATAAAGCGGGCCTTGCCTTCCTTGACCACGTCCACGGCGGGCTTGGCCAGAGGCTCCATCTTGACGAACCACTGACGGGAGATCATGGGCTCGATGGACTTGTGGCAGCGGGAGCAGGTGCCGACTTCATGAGACAGGGGCTCGATGCTCTTGAGGTAGCCGCCCTTTTCCAGATCCTCCAGCATGACCTTGCGGGCCTCGGCGGTGGTCATTCCGGCATACTTGCCGCAGTCCAGCACCTCGGGCTCGCCCTCGGTGGCCTTGCCGCTCTCGAACAGTTCCTTTGCCGCTGCGGCGTCCGCAGCGCCGGTCATGTGACCGTCATAGGTGAATACACGCACGCAGGGCAGGTTGTGACGCTTGCCGACCTCGTAGTCGTTGGGGTCATGGGCAGGCGTGATCTTTACGACGCCGGTACCCTTGGTCATGTCGGCGTGCTCGTCACAGACGATGGGCAGCTCCTTGTTCAGCAGGGGCAGGATCACGTGGCAGCCGTGCAGATGGGCATAGCGGGGGTCTGCCTCGTTGATGGCGAGGGCGGTATCGCCCAGCATGGTCTCGGGACGGGTGGTCGCCAGCTCCAGGAACTCGCCGGTCTCCTTTACGGGATACAGCAGGTGCCAGAAGTTGCTGGCCTGGGTCTCATACTCTACCTCGGCATCGGAGATGGAGGTGTTGCAGTGGGGGCACCAGTTGACGAGGCGGTTGCCTCTGTAGATCAGGCCTTTTTCGTACAGGCGCACGAAAACTTCCTTGACAGCCTTGTTCAGGCCCTCATCCATGGTGAAGCGCTCACGGGACCAGTCGCAGGAGGCGCCCAGCTTTCTCTGCTGGCGTACGATGCGGCCGCCGAACTCCTCACGCCACTTCCAGGCTCTTTCGAGGAAGCCTTCACGGCCGACATCCTGCTTGGTCAGACCTTCCTTGCGCATCGCTTCCACGATCTTTACCTCGGTGGCGATGGAGGCGTGGTCGGTGCCGGGCAGCCACAGGGTGGGGTCGCCCTTCATTCTGTGATAGCGGGTCAGGGCATCCTGGGGCAGAGCGTCCATGGCATGACCCATGTGCAGCTGACCGGTGATGTTGGGCGGCGGCATCACGATGGTGAAGGGCTTCTTTCCCTTTACGATGTGCGCCTTGAAGTAACCGTTGTCTTCCCACTCCTTATAGAGACGCTCTTCGATCTCTTTGGGGGAGTAGGTCTTTTCCATTTCCACGTTTTTGATGGAATCCTGCATTTTTGTCATTCCTTTCGTATTTGTTTGTGGTTGTTTGTCTGTTTGTTTGATATATTACATGTCCCATTCGGAACGCAGTAAACCCATGTAGATCTTATCGACGTATGCGCCTTCGGAGAAAAAGGCCTGACGTGCAACACCTTCTTTCCTGAATCCGCACTTTTCATAGCAGCGGATGGCGGCGGGATTGTTTGCCATGACGGAAAGCTCGACTCTGCGGATATTGTGGAGCTTGAATCCGTAGTCGATCAGCAGCCGAACCGCCTCGGTGCCGTAGCCCTTTGCGGAAAATCTCGGGCACAGGACGATGGACAGGGTGGCGCAGCGGCTGACGGGATCCACCTTGGTCAGCGAGCACTGGCCGATGTAGCGCTCGGTATCTTTCTCGGCAATGGCGAGATTGATGCCCGCCGCATCGCCGTTCAGGTAGGCGTCCAGCATCTTTTCCACCATTTCCTCGGTCTTGGGCGTTGCAAAGCCGGAGCCCAGGAATTTGGTGGTGTCGACGTCGGCGGCCCAGGACATCATGCCGATGATGTCCTCTCTTCGGAACTCCCGCAGGAAGATCCTTTCCCCGGTCAGCGGCGGCAGCTTGTTGTTCTTATCTGTATTGTTTATCACAGCAGGATCACCAGCAGCGCTCCGACGGCGATCAGCGCTGCGCCGATGCCCCGGATGACCATGTGCTGTCTGCTGCCGTTTTCGTATTTGCGGCTGAGGACATAAGACACGAGGAGGCCGGCGGCAATGACGATGAGCCCGGGCACTGTTCCCTTTCCGATGTTGAAATGCATATTCTTTATAATCCTCTTTAATAAAAAAGCACGTCCGCAGGAAAAGGACGTGCATCACGTGGTACCACCTTTATTCATGCTCAAAAAGAGCATATCTCGTATGCGCTGTAATGGGCGCACCCGGCTCCGGCTAATGATTCATGCTTTATGATTTATGTTTCACCGGAGCGCCTCGGAAGCGACCTTCACCGATGCCGGTCATGCGGTCTTTCAGCCGGGGACCGCTCTCTGGAAATGACCTCTTTCGGATACTCCTCTTCGTCAAAGGCTTTATATCCTTATTCTATACAAGATCTGTTAACTTGTCAAGCCTTTCCTTTGATAAGACCGTCAATAACGTAAATCTTAATGTAGCTGGCAAAAGCGAACAGCGTGGCGGCAACAGACACGTATACCAGCACATTGCCGGCGGTCCTGAGCCATGCGATGTCATGCCACGGATACACCAGCAGTACGGCGGCGCTCAGCAGCACTGTGGCGAGCTTGCCGGTCCAGTTCGCCTTGACGACGACCTTCTTTTTCAGAAGCACGGCGCCGCCGATCACCATCATCAGCTCCTTTACGATGTAGACGATGGGCACCCACAGCATCAGGTTTCCCGAGGACACCAGACAGAACAGCATGGAGACCTGCATGAGCTTGTCGGCCAGCGGGTCGGTGAGCTTGCCGAAATCGGTGACGAGATTGTATTTCCGGGCGATCTTTCCGTCCAGAATATCGGTGAGGCAGGCCAGAACGAACACGATCAGCGCCGCAATGTAGCTTGCACGCAGATACCACACGATAAACAAGGGAACCATGAGAAGACGCAGAGTCGTCAGGGCATTGGGCACGTTGAGGTTTTTCTTGAGAGCGCTGTTCATGAGTCTCCTCCGGATGCTTTTTTCTCAGTATAACACAGGATTGTGAAATGCGATAGGGAAGTAAGATAAAATCGTCAGTTTTTCGATCGGCGGGAAATACGGAATTCGCAGATGCAGTAGATGACGACGCCCAGCCAGATGAAGCCGAAGCTGACCAGCTTTTCGGGTGAGAATGATTCACCGAGGATCAGACTGCACAGGATGCCGATGGACGGGGACACATACTGGAATATCCCGGTCAGAGAAAGCGGGATGTGTTTTACGCCGACGGCAAAGAATACCATCGGCAGTGCGGTCACAAGGCCGCTGCCCATCAGAAACAGCTGTCTTGGAAATGTGATGCCGGAAAGCCAGCCGTTCCTTCCGGCAAACAGGAGCAGCACCAGAAGCGCTGCCGGCAGCATCAGCAGGATCTCCGCCGTGGTGGTGACGATGGAATCATCGTCCAGTCCCTTTTTCAATGCGGAGTAAACGGCGAAGCAAAGCGACAGAGTCAGTGTTACGACGGGGAAACCGCCGAAGCCTTCGGCACTGAGAATGATCCCGGCGACGACCACGGCGAGCGCGGCGATATGTCCCGGGCGGATCTTTTCCCGGAAGATCAGTGCGCCGAAAAGGATCATCACCAGCGGCATGATGTAGTAGCCCATCGATACCTCCATGATCTTCCCGAATCGGACGGCGAACAGATAGATCGACCAGTCCGCAAGGAGCAGAAGGGAAGCCGGGATCTCCCGCATCAGTTTCTTTTTATTCCTGAATACGGCTGTCAGCTGTCCCAGCTTGTGCTGTGATGCCAGAATAAGAAGGCATGCGGCAGCCGCCCAGATAATGCGGCACAGCAGCAGAAAAAACGTATCGATATCCGGGTCGAGCGCATAGTACAGGGGCTGAAATCCCCAGATGAGATAGCAGACCGCCATGGCAGGCAGGCCTCGCCGGTAATCGGTATTCTGTATGCTGCCGTTCATATGATTCTTCTCCTGATCTGTATTTTTGTATCAGTATAACACGGGATTGTGAAAAACAATAGAAGGAAAAAGAAAAATATGCAGCTTTGATTTGATCTCTGTCATTATCCGAAAGAACGCTTTGCCGAAAGGATAGGCAGACCGGTGGAAAATGCATCCGTCAGTTTTGTCGCAGGAGATGAGACCAAAATCGTCGGAGCTCTGTTCGGGCACACCGATTCTGAAACAAACAAGCCCTGCCGAAAAAGGAAAAGGATTTCCTTCCGGCAGAGCTTGTCTTTTGCTCAAAAGAGTTACTGTGAATCTTTGGCCTTGATATCATCCATCAGAGCCGTATCGTGACGCCGGGTATATTCAAAGGTATCCTGCAGTGATAAAAACAGCCGATGCTGTTTGTGATAGTGTGCAGTATCTTTGCCCGTTGCCAGATT
>JAZLHZ010000372.1:0-6473 GCA_045617085.1 Clostridia bacterium | reverse complement strand
TGTCAAGTTAAATATTGTCCGACAAGTGAAATACTCTTACAGCGTTATTCCACAAAATTTCCGACAGCTCCTCTTTTGCCATTCCCTTCAGTTCGGCGGCCTTGTCGAAGGTGGGGGTGATGAAGGACGGCTCGCAGCTTTGCCCCTTGTAGGGTTCGGGGGCGATCCACGGGGAGTCGGTCTCGATCAGCAGCCGGTCAAGGGGGATGTCCCTGACGGCGGTCAGCAGCTTGTTGGCGTTGGTATATGTCACGGGCCCGCCGACGGAGATATAGCAGCCGAGGCGCAGATACTCCTTTGCCAGTTCTGAGGAACGGGTGAAGCAGTGCACGACACACAGGGGCAGTCGGTGCTCCTTTTTTCGTCTGCGGAGGATGTCGCACATTTCGCCGTGGGCATTGCGGATGTGGAGCTGTACCGGCAGACCGAACTCCAGCGCAAGATCCATCTGCCTTTCGAGGGCGAAAAGCTGCTGTTCCCGGGTGGAGGCGTTGTCGTAGAAGTCCAGTCCCGTCTCGCCGATGCATTTGAGGAACGGGAGTGCGGCGGTTCGGCGGATAATCGCCTCGGTCTCTTCGCAGTAGTGCAGCGCATTCTGCGGATGACAGGCGATGGAGAGCGCAAATTCGGGGCGCAAGCGTACGATCTCGATGGCCTTTTCATGGTCGGGTTCCAAATCGCCGGGGTCGCATATCACCATGCAGCCCCGGACGTTGTTGTTTTCCATGCGCTTCAGCACATCTTGAAAGTCGCTCTGCAGCCGGATATCCGCCATGTGGACATGGCAGTCATACAGGCGCATACTTATTTGGCGTAGCCCAGACGGACGATCCAGTTCTGGCACAGCTTGACCCACTGATGTACGGAAGGCGTGTTTTCGGCAAGACCCATGCCGTGGGGGCCTTCGCCGAAGATGTGCAGCTCGTAGGGCACGCCGTTGTGGGAAAGGGCTTCGGCCAGATTCAGGCTGTTCTCCACCGGTACGCCGTTGTCGGTGCAGGTGTGCCAGATGAAGGCGGTGGGTGTGTCGGGCGTTACATGCAGCTCTGCGGAGAAGTGGCGCAGCAGTTCGTAATCGTTGGCCTTGTCACCCAGCAGGCTGACTACGGAGCCCTGATGGCGGAAGGAGGTGAAGCTGACGACGGCGTAGCAGGGGATGAACGCATCGGGACGGGAGGAAAGCCGCTCGATCGGGTCCTCGGCATCGGGATCGCCGTTGTCGTACAGGGTCGCAGCGGAGCAGCACAGATGGCCGCCGGCAGAGAAGCCGAGAATGGCGACCTTCTCAAAGCCCCAGGAGCGCACGAGGCGGATGGCACGCTGTGCATCGGAGAGGGGGGCATTCATGTGGCAGGGCTTGACCCGGTAGTCCAGCACATAGGCAGAGACACCGACCTCGTTGAACATTTCGGCAATGCAGCCTGCCTCGTGGTTGGCCTTGTTGCAGTAGCCGCCGCCGGGCAGTACGATGACGGCGCCCTTGCTGCCCTCAACAGGATAGGGCATCAGCGAAGGCTGACGCTGTTCGGGGCTGAATTCGGTATAGGGAGCCTCGCCGTTCCACAGGGCGATGGTTTCCCGATCAATGATCATATTCATAGGACATTTACCTCCGATTATTTGTCAGTAGTTTCCTTGCCGAAACCCAGACGGAGCAGGAATGCCTTGCACAGGTTCGGCCATTCCCAGGTATCGGGATAGTTGACACCGATCGCCGCACCGTGCGGGGCGTGGGGGAACAGGTGCATTTCATATTTGACGCCGTTGGCACTCAGCGCCTTGGCCAGCAGCAGTGAATTGTTGACCACGACGACGGGATCGTCGGCGGTCTGCCAGATGAAGGCGGGCGGTGTTTCGGGCGTGACGAGGCACTCGGCAGAGTACTCGATGAGCTTTTTGAAGTTGCCCGCCTCGCTGCCGAAAAGCTGCTTCATCCAGTCACTCTTGCGGAACTGGTACATACTGCAGGCGCCGTAGCAGGGGATGAATGCATCGGGACGGCAGGACAGCCGCTCGACGGGATCGGCGGCATCGGGGTTTCCGTTGTCCCACTTGGTCGCCGCCATGGCGGAAAGGTGGCCGCCTGCGGAGAAGCCGAGGATGGCGACCTTCTCATAGCCCATGGAGCGCACGAGACGAATGGCGCGCTGTGCATCGCCGATGGGCGTTTCCAGCGAGGAGAAGGGCTGCACCCGGTATTTCAGTACGAAGGCGGAAATGCCTGCCGAAGCGATCATGCGGGCAATGGGTTCGCCCTCGTAGCGGGCCAGCATGCTGTAGCCGCCGCCGGGGCAGACGATGACGGCGCCCCGGGAGCCTTCCACGGTGTAGGGCGTCAGCGTGGGTTGACCCTGCTCGCCGCAGACATCGCTGTCGGGTGCAATGCCGTTGTAGATCGCAAAGGGCGAAGAGTCCTTCTTTTTGTATGCGGAGATTTTGTCCAGCACCTTGGCCCAGCGCTCTTCCATTTCGGTATCGCCTGCCTCGTAGAGGGGCCTGAAGCCGAGATCGAGATAGGTCTTGATGGCGGAAAGCCGGAAATCATCGGTTTCGAGGCGGCAGCTTGTAAAGCCCAGCGCCTGATGCGCCTTCATGACGGTGAGGCACAGCTTGCGGGAAATGCCCTTTCCGGTATAGGCGGGATTGACAGCCACCATGTGGAGCTTGGCAACGCCGTCCGGCATGATGCGGGCGGTGGCAGTGCCCACGTCCATGCCGCAGTCGGAGTAGAAGAACGTCCGCTCGGGCGCCACGGTGGGATCCCCGGTCATGTGCTCATAGGTGACGCCGGGGAAGGTTTCCCGCATGATCCAGTCAAAGGACTGCTTGGCAGAGGCATCGGCGGCATGAATGCCGTCATGCTCGGGCAGGGAACCGATTTCGGGAAGCTCAACGTCCAGCGGAGCCTCCATCAGCAGTTGACGGTAGCCCATGACGAAAATCTCCTTTCGATTACTTCAGAAGCTCGGGGATCATCGAGGAGAGCCTCGGATAGACCAGATCGGGCTTGGTTTCGCTGGCGAGGCGCATTTCCTCGGTGGTCTCGCCGGTCATGACGAGGATGGAGGTCATGTTGTGACGAAGGCCGGTCTCGATATCGGTATACAGGCGGTCGCCGACCATAGCCAGCTCCTCATTTTTCAGACCGGTGCGCTCCAGCGCCGCATCCACGATGCCGCCGTAGGGCTTGCCGACGATGAGGTCGGGACGCCGTCCGGTGGAAGCCTCGATAAAAGCGATGATGGCGCCGATGTCCGGAGCAAAGCCGGTCTCGGTGGGGCAGTTGAAATCGGGATGGGTCGCCACATAGGGCAGGCCTGCACGGACAAAATCGCATACGGCGGTCATCTTGGCATAGTCCAGCGTGGTGTCATAGCCGATGATGACATAGTCGGGATGCTCCTGATCGATCTCGATGCCGCCGTCCGCCAGCTCCTCAAACAGGAAATGGTTGCCCAGCACGAAGGCCTTCTTGCCGGGATACAGCTTGCGCACCTTGGAGGCGGTGGCCTGACCGGAGGTCAGCACCTTTTCGGGAGAAACGGTCAGTCCCATGCCCGCCAGCTTCTTTACATAGTGCTGGGCGTTGTGGGAGGAGTTGTTCGTCAGGAAAAGGAAGTCCCTGCCGCTCTTTACAACGGCGTCGATGAATTCGAGGGAGCCCTCCAGCAGGATATTTCCGAGATAAAATGTGCCGTCCATGTCAAGCAGGAAGCACTTTACGTTGTCAAGAGATTTGGCCATAAGAATCAATCCTTTCAAAATTGTTCAAGTGAGGAGTTGGGAGTGAGGAGCGGCTGCCGAGTGTGCAGAAGAAAACACTCCGCACTCCTAACTCCTCCCTATATATAATACACCTTTTTCAGATGCTTTTCAAGCCCATATTTTCCTCTTTGTCAAATTGTCGGATTAAGATTGTAGAAATTGTGGCTAATTTGCAGAATAATGCTTGACAAATCCTTCATAAGTGGTTAAAATGGGAATGATACGTTAGGCGAGGTGTGAGCAGCCCCGAAAAAATGTATCATATTATACCGTTTCATCTAATCTCACGTTATCATCTGAATGATACCGAAAAAAAGAACAGCAAGGAGGAGGAATCATTGAGCCCCGTAATAACGATCGCATTGATCATACTGGCACTGGTGGGCGGAGTGATCATCGGCTTCATCTACCGCAAGACCATAACCGAGCGTAAGCTCGAACAGACAGACGCATATATCAAAGACAAGATGGCTCAGGCGGAGAGCACGCTGAGCAAGGCTGAGGAAAAACAGAAGGAGCTTGTGCTGAATGCCCGTGAAGAGGCAATGAAAATACAGGCAAAGCTCGACAGAGAGATCACCGAGAGACGCAACGAGGTTTCCACCGAAGAAGCCCGTATCAAGCTCAGAGAAGAAGAAGTCATCAAGAAGGAAAAGGCCTCTGTGGAGCGCAACGAAGAGATCGCACGCAGAGAGACCGCACTGGACAGACGTGAAGACGGCATCAGCGGCCGTGAAAAGGGTCTGGACAAGCGGGAGGACAAGCTGGAAGCCCGCAGCGCCGAGCAGGACAAGCGGGAAAAGGGCCTTGACGACAGAGAGGCACAGCTTGACAAGCAGGAAGACAAGCTGAACACCGTATATGCCGAGCAGCTCAAGGAGCTGGAGCATATCGCAAACATGACCGTGGAAGAGGCAAAGGGCGTGCTGATCGAGCGTGTGCGCAACGATGCCTACCGTGACGCCGCAGTCATCATCCGCGAGATCGAGAACAAGGCCAAGCAGGAAGGCGAGGCCAAGGCCCGCAACATCATCACCATGGCGATCCAGCGCTGTGCATCGGATCAGGTCTACGAGACCACCAGCACGACGGTGGCGCTGCCTAACGAGGAGATGAAGGGCAGACTCATCGGTCAGAAGGGCAGAAATATCCAGACTATCGAGCGCATCACCGGCGTTGACCTCATCATTGACGATACGCCCGGCGCTGTCACGCTTTCCACCTTCTCTCTGGAGCGCAGGGAAAAGGCAAGACTGCTGCTTGAAAAGCTCATACAGGACGGCAGGATCCAGACCACCCGTATCGAGGACGATTACAGCAAGATCTCCGATATGGTGGACAAGGAGATCAAGGAAACCGGCGAGAAGGCCGCACTGGACGTTGGACATCCCAACATCCATGTGGAGCTGCTGAACGCTCTGGGCAAGCTGCGTTACCGCACCAGCTACGGCCAGAACGTGCTGGCACACTCGCTGGAGGTCGCCTACATCGCAGGCGTACTGGCTGCCGAGGTCGGCGCCAATGTATCGCTGGCAAAGCGGGCAGGCCTGCTGCACGATATCGGCAAGTCCTGCGACAGAGAGCAGGAAGGCACCCATGTTTCCGTCGGTGTGGAAATGGCAAGACGCTGCGGCGAGACCGAAGAGGTCATCCACTGCATCGAGGCGCACCACAACGACGTGGAGCCCAAGACTATCGAGGCAGTGCTGGTACAGGCGGCGGACGCCATCTCCGCAGCACGTCCCGGCGCACGGCGTGATACCATCGAAAAGTACATCCAGCGCATCCGCAATCTGGAAAGCATCGGCAAGTCCTTCAACGGCGTCTCCGATTGCTACGCCATTCAGGCAGGCCGTGAGCTGCGCATCATCGTCACTCCCGAGGACGTGGACGACGAGGGCACGCTGGTACTCGCCAAGCAGGTCGCAGAGCGCATCCAGGCCGAAATGCAGTATCCCGGCCAGATCAAGGTCAATGTCATCCGGGAAACAAGATCGGTCGAATTCGCCAAGTAAATCAAAAACCTCTTTCCGGCACTGC
This sequence comes from Clostridia bacterium, assembly GCA_045617085.1. GTDB lineage: Bacteria > Bacillota > Clostridia > Christensenellales > Aristaeellaceae > Firm-10. The sequence continues at coordinate 668 of JAZLHZ010000372.1, read as the reverse complement.
TCATGCCGGGAAGAGGTTTTTTATATAGTGTGCAGTTGACAGTGTGCAGTTGGGCGGCTTTGCCGCCAATTGATAACAAATATGACGGCGAAGCCGTCCCCCAAGTCCTTCCCCACCTCAGTGGGGAAGGTGGCTGCGTTAGCAGACGGATAGGGCTTGAGATGTATCGGTAGTGGAGATAATCCAACTGCATTACTTTATCAGCCCTATCCACCACCTACGGTGGTCCCCCTTCCCCGCTGAGGCGGGGAAGGACTTTTGGTTGAAGTTTGAAGTAGAAAAACAAATCTGCGTGTTGATACAGTAAAACATATGTTAAATTCGACAGCATAAATAGACAAAAGCCGAACGATGTGTTATAATAAAGTATATCATGCAACAGCATGATAATATTAAAAAGGAGGAGTTCCACCATGAAAAGAACTCTCACTCTCGTCCTGGCAGTTCTTCTCGCCATGTCCATGCTGTTCGCTGCTTCTGCAGACGATCTGGAAATGAGCGATGTCGAGAACATGACTGCCCCCGGCGTGCTCCCCATCGTTGTTGAGCCCGTCGACCTGACCATCGCCACCGCACAGAATGCGCTGGTTACCGACTACGACGACAACTACCTCACCAAGTATGTTGAGGAGCAGACCGGCATCCATGTAGTATGGGATCTGCTGCCC
>JAZLHZ010000371.1:0-18642 GCA_045617085.1 Clostridia bacterium | reverse complement strand
CACCACCGTGGACGGCAGCTACGGCATCAAGGGGTTCGTCACCGATGCCCTGCCGGAGCAGTATACCTACTTCTACGCCTGCGGCCCCGGGCCCATGCTGAAGGCGGTATACAAAGCGACAAAAACGAGCGGCCAGATGAGCTTTGAAGAGCGCATGGGCTGCGGCTTCGGCGCCTGCATGGGCTGCAGCTGCAAGACACTGACCGGAAACAAGCGCATCTGCAAGGATGGCCCCGTGATGCGGAAGGAGGAGATCCTGTGGGAAGACTGAGCGTAAACCTGTGCGGCATTGAGCTGGACAACCCCGTGATCCCCGCTTCCGGCACCTTCGGCTACGGCTATGAGTTTGCAGAGTTGTACGACATCAACATGTTAGGTACGTTCTCCTTCAAGGGAACGACGAAGGATCCCCGCTTCGGCAACCCCACGCCCCGCATCGCCGAGTGTACGGCGGGCATGATCAACGCTGTCGGGCTTCAGAACCCGGGCGTGGAAAAGGTCATCGGCGAGGAGCTGCCAAAGCTCAAGAAGTGCTTTCATAAGCCCGTGATGGCAAATGTCAGCGGATTTTCCATCGACGACTATGTATATACCTGCGCTCTGCTGGATAAGGAGGAGCAGGTGGGCTGGCTGGAGGTCAACGTGAGCTGCCCCAATGTCCACGGCGGCGGCATGGCCTTCGGTACCGACTGCGCAGCAGCGGCGGGCGTTGTCAGCGCCGTCAAAAAGGTGACGACGAAGCCCGTCATCATCAAGCTGTCGCCCAATGTCACCGACATCGTATCCATCGCCAAAGCCTGCGAGGATGCGGGTGCGGACGGTATCAGCCTCATCAACACGCTGCTGGGCATGCGGATCAATTTGAAGACGAGAAAACCTGTGATCGCCAACACGATGGGCGGCTTCTCGGGCCCGGCGATATTCCCCGTGGCGCTGCGGATGGTGTATCAGGTGGCAAACGCCGTGAAGGTGCCGGTCATCGGCATCGGCGGAGTAGCCAAGGCCGAGGACGTGCTGGAAATGATGATGGCAGGCGCCACGGCGGTGGAGGTCGGCGCAGCCAACCTTGTCGATCCCTTTGCCTGCAAGAAGATCATCGATGCGCTGCCCGAAACCATGGACAGATACCGCATCGGCACACTGAAAGAACTGACGAACAGATAAGGAGACATACCTATGGGTAGAGACGTTATCGTTGCCTGCGACTTTGCAAACGCTGAGCAGACATTTGCCTTCCTCGACAAGTTCGAGGGGAAAAAGCCCTTTGTCAAGATCGGCATGGAGCTGTACTATGCCGAGGGTCCTGCGATCGTGAAGGAGATCAAGCGGAGAGGTCATAAGATCTTCCTCGACCTGAAGCTGCACGACATCCCCAACACCGTGAAGAAGGCAATGGCGGTGCTGTCCCGGCTGGACGTGGATATCTGCAACCTGCATGCCTCCGGCACGACTGCCATGATGCAGGCGGCCATCGAGGGCCTGACGAGAGCGGACGGCACGAGACCGCTGCTGATCGCCGTGACCCAGCTGACCTCCACCGACCAGCAGGCGATGGAAAACGACCTGCTCATAAAGGAGCCCATCGATAAGGTCGTCATGCACTATGCAATGAATGCAAAGAAAGCCGGACTCGACGGCGTGGTCTGCTCGCCTCTGGAGGCAAAAAAGGTGCACGACTGCTGCGGCAGCGAGTTCCTGACCGTGACCCCCGGCGTGCGCTTTGCGGACGGAGACATCGGCGACCAGAAGCGGGTCATGACGCCTGCCGCCGCCAAGGAGATCGGCTCCGACTACATCGTTGTGGGCAGACCCATCACCGCCGCCGCAGACCCCGTTGCCGCCTATGAGCGCTGTATCCGTGAATTTGTCGACTGAGGAGGACAGAAAAGATGAAGCTGAACGAACTGATCGCCAAGGACCTTCTGAAGATCAAGGCCGTATTTTTCCGCCCCGAGGAGCCCTTCACCTGGGCCAGCGGCATCAAGAGCCCCGTATACTGTGACAACCGCCTGACACTGACCGCCCCCGAGGTACGCAACGATGTGGAGAACGGCCTCATGCAGCTGGTGAAGGAAAACTATCCCGATGTTGAGGTGCTGATGGGCACCTCCACCGCAGGCATCGCCCATGCCGCCATCGTCGGACATATGATGGGCCTGCCGATGGGCTATGTCCGCTCCGGCGCCAAGGACCACGGCCGCCAGAACCAGATCGAGGGCAGACTCCAAAAGGGTCAGAAGGTCGTCGTGGTGGAGGATCTGATCTCCACCGGCGGCAGCGTCATCGAGGTCGTCAACGTGCTGAGAGATGCGGGTGCAGAGGTGCTGGGCGTGGTGTCCATATTCACCTACGGCATGCAGAAGGGTCTGGATCGTCTGACCGAAGCCAATGTGAAGAACATCTCCCTGACCGATTTCGACTGCATCGCCAATGCCGCCGCCGAGGAAGGCTATATCAAGCCTGAGGACGTCGCACGCCTGATCAAATTCCGCAACAATCCCTCGGATGAGAGCTGGATAGGAGCCGCAAAATGAGAAGCATCATTGATATCACCGATCTGCAGGTGGACGAGATCAGCGAGCTGATCGCAACCGCAGAGGACATCATTGCAAATCCCGCCAAATATTCCGAAATGTGCCGGGGCAAAAAGCTGGCGACCCTGTTCTTTGAGCCCTCGACCCGCACGAGACTGAGCTTTGAGGCCGCCATGTACGAGCTGGGCGGCAATGTGCTGAGCGTGGCCGGGGCAGGCACCTCCTCCGCCGCCAAGGGCGAGAGCGTGGCCGATACTGCCAAGGTCATCAGCTGCTATGCCGATATCATCGCCATGCGCCATCCCAAGGAGGGTGCTGCGCTGGTGGCGGCGAATAACGCCTCCATCCCCGTGATCAATGCAGGTGACGGCGGACACTGCCATCCGACCCAAACGCTGGCAGACCTGCTGACCATCAAGCGGGAAAAGGGCGGCTTTGACGGCATCACCGTGGGCCTCTGCGGCGACCTGAAGTTCGGCCGTACCGTTCATTCGCTGGTCAAGGCGCTTTCCCGGTATGAAAACGTCAAGTTCGTGTTGATCTCTCCGGAAGAGCTGAAGCTGCCCAGCTATGTCAAGAAGGACGTGCTGCAGAAGGAAGGCATCGAGTACGAGCAGACCACCGATCTGATGGAAGTCCTGCCCAAGCTGGACGTGCTGTACATGACCCGGGTGCAGAAGGAGCGCTTCTTCAATGAAGAGGACTATCTGCGTCTGAAGGACAGCTATATCCTCACGCCCGACAAGCTGACCGTAGCAAAGAAGGATCTGGCGATCCTGCATCCGCTGCCCAGAGTCAATGAGATCAGCGTCGCCATCGACGACGATCCCAGAGCCTGCTACTTCAAGCAGGTGCTCAACGGTAAGTACATGCGCATGGCGCTGATACTGAAGCTCCTGAAGGAGGCACAGGCATGAATATCGATTCCATCAACAACGGCGTGGTCATCGACCATATCACGGCGGGCAGAGCCATGAAGCTGTATGAGCTGCTGCATCTGGACGAGCTGGACGCTTCCGTCGCCATTATCAAGAACGCCCAGAGCTCCAAGCAGGGCAAGAAGGATATCATCAAGATCGATGCCGAGATATCGCTGAACCTCGACGCCATCGGCTATGTCGATCCCAATGCCACCGTCAACATCATCAAAGACGGCAAGCTCGTCGAAAAGAAGACCATCGGCCTGCCGGAGCAGCTTGTCAACGTTATCAGGTGCAAGAACCCCCGCTGCATCTCCGGCTGCGAGCAGGAGCTCAAGCATATCTTCCGCCTTGCCGACCGTGAAAACAAGGTGTACCGCTGCCTGTACTGCGAGACCAAGGCAAGCATGTAATGACGATGGAACGCGCTCCGATCATTTTATTGCCCTCGCATATCTGTCTGCTCCGGCCCAGACCGCAGCAGTCCATCGTTATGGACATTGAGGAGTATACGATCTATTTCAGAAACCTCGTATACCCGTATGACCCGACATGGGACATCCAGACTGTCTGCGATTACGGCGCCAACTACGGCGAGTTCTGGCGGCTGTCGGAATATCCCTATGACACGGACGAATTCCCGCTGACCGTGCGGATCTATGATGCGTGGGGAAACCGGCTCGCCGAAAAGACGGCGACCGTCACACTGCATACCAAGGTGCAGCATCAGGAGGAATACCGCCTGCTCTGCATCGGCGACAGCATGACCCATACCGCCGTGTACGTGGAGCATCTGGTCGGCAAGCTGAACAACGTGAAGGCAGTCGGTCTTCGCAGCGATAACGGCGCATATGCCCATGAGGGCAGGGGCGGCTGGTCGCTGCCGGAGTATCTGGACGGACATGCCGACCGCTGGAACGGGCCCTCGCCGTTCATATTCCCGAAGAACGTTTCGGGGAAGGAGTATTTCGGCGATCTGTCCTTTGAGGAGCGGATACGGACGCCGGAGCTGGATACCTATTCGCTGGACGGATACCGGGTGCGGCAATTGGAGATCGGTCAGGTATACCACAAGGACGAAAAGCTCTACCGCCATACCGAAAACGGCGACGTGCTGATCGATGCGTCTCCCGAATGGGAGTTCAGCTTCGGCAAATATCTGGAGCGGCTGGAGCAGGGGACGCCCGATGCGGTGTCGATCCTCATGGGCGCCAACGATCTGCAGATCCGCCCGTATGAGGAGTCCGAGGCGTATGTCGCCCGGTATATCCGCAATCTCGAAACGCTGATCGGGCATATCCGCTTGTTCAGCAGGACCATGGACATCATCATCAACCTGCCCGTGACCGGCGCCGACCAGTATGCCTGGGGCATCAGAGGTCCCCGCAGCGGCGGCACAAAGATGTACCGCTACAACATCGTCATGGCGTGCCGTCAGATATTGGAGCACTGGGACGGGAAAGAGAGCGAGCATATCTATATCTCGCCGATGCTGCTGACCCTCGACCCCGTGTACGGGTTTGCCCGGCGCAGTGATCCGGCCAATATCTACTGTGATGCGCAGATCGAGCACCAGTATAACTGGGTGCACCCGAACCGCAGCGGCTATTTCCAGATGGCAGATGCGCTGGCCGGAGTCGTGCGGTGTCTGCAAATGAAAAAGTGACAAATTAATGGGGCTGTTGCAGGCTTTGTGTTCTGCAACAGCTCCGTCATTATTATTTGCTTATTTCAAAACGAATGCCATCCACAGAGGTAATGTCGGGTTCATCGATCCCTTCCCACATGGAGTAAACATATAGACGTAGAATCCGGGAAAAGTGTGCAATAAAAAACGAAATATTGAAACGCTTGTTGAATGGTTATGCTGTGAATGATATTTCTGAATTTCCTTAAACCCTTATTTCACAACGCTGTCGAACAGGGTCTCCACGTTTTTGCAGGAGATAAATACAAATCATCTCAAAAAAACACAGGCAATGTTTTTTCGGTAAATATTGCAAAAAAGGTGAAAATAGGCTATAATAGATGCCAAAGCAATAAGAGGAGGTTTTATCATGGCAAATGTATGTTTGAATCTCAAAAAGGATCTCGGCGCCATCAAGCTGATGAACTGCGTCAACAACGGCCCAACCGCACCCAATGTCCGCAAGTCTCCCACGTCCTTTGACGCTTATAAGGCGCTGGAGATCCCCTTTGCCCGCAATCATGACGCCGCATTCTTCGGCGGCTACGGCGGAGAGCATACCGTAGACGTGCACCGCATCTTCCGCAATTTCGATGCGGACGAGAACGATCCTGTCAATTACATCTTTGAGCCTACCGACAAGTATGTAAAGACCACGATGGCCGCCGGAACCAAGGTGTTCTACCGCCTCGGCGCCGCCATTGAGCACGATTTCAAGTTCGGTACGAGAGTGCCCAAGGACTTCGCCAAGTGGGCACGCATCTGCGAGCACATCATCCGCCACTTCAACGAGGGCTGGGCCAACGGCATGGAAGCCGGCATCGAGTACTGGGAGATCTGGAACGAGCCCGATTGCCGCAATGCCGACGGCTCCAATCCCTGCTGGCAGGGCACCGAGGATCAGTTCATCGACCTGTACCGGGTGACCTCCAAGCACCTCAAGGCCTGCTTCCCCGAGCTGAAGATCGGCGGCCCCGCCTTTACCGGCTGCTGGCCGACTCCGTTCAAGGATGCGTTCCTCGACACCGTGGCCAGGGAGAAGCTGCCCTTTGACTTCTACTCCTATCACTGGTACGGAAAGAACGTTACCGATATCGGTCTCAGCATGCAGAAGGCCAGGGACGAGCTGGACAAGCGCGGTCTGACCGACACCATCACCATCCTGAACGAGTGGAACTACATCCGGGGCTGGATGGCCGAGGAGTGGAGATATTCTCTGGCCAGCGAGCGGGGACTGAAGGGTTCCTCCTTCATCGCCGGTGTCATGTGCATGGGTCAGGAGAAGCCGCTGGATATGCTGATGTACTACGATGCCCGTCCCTGCGGCATGAACGGCATATTCGCTCAGGAGACCTACAAGCCCCTGAAGGGCTACTATCCCTTCGCCATGTTCCGTGAGCTGAGGAAGTTAGGCGGCTGGAAGGCAACTGCTTCCGACGACGAGGATGTCTACCTCTGCGGCGCAGGCGACGGCAAGGACAGCGCCGTAATGCTGACTTATTACAACGATGACGACACGCTGGGCGACAAGGATGTGCTTCTGACCGTCAGCGGCGCCGAGGGCGAGCAGAAGGCAGAAGTTTATCTGCTGGATGCCGACCATGACATGACCCTGATGAGCGAGCAGTACTTCACCGCAGAGAAGTTCACGCTGCATCTGAAGATGAGCCTGTTCTCCACCGTGCTGGTCAAGTTCACCAGGTAAATATGAAAACCACGGGTATCATGCTCCAAACGCTGATCGTTCCGTGCAGTTGCCGATGCAGATACTGTCTCCTCAGTTGGGACGGTAACTGCATCGGCGCTGATTATCAGCGGAGCGAAGCGGTGGCAAAGCGCTTTCATGACTGGATCAAAGAATACAGGCCGGAGCTCAGCTTCAACTTCTGCTTTGGGTACTCGATGGATCATCCGCAGCTGATCCGGGCGATCGATTTCATGAACTCCATCGGCTCGGTGTCGGGAAGGTTCCTGCAGATGAACGGGTTTGCGTTCCGTAGCCCGGAGGCGCAGGAACGGCTGATGCATGAGCTGGCTGCCCACGGCGTGGAGGCGATGAACTTCACATTCTACGGGACCGAGGCGACGCATGACCGGTTTGCCGGGCGGGCAGGGGATTATCGCTTCCTGTTGAGTATGGCAACGGCGGCGATCCGTGCCGGGATCAGAGTGAGTGCAGGCATTCTGCTGACGACGGAAAACATCCGTCAGACCGATGAACTCGTTTCCGTACTGAAAGACGTCGGGCTCGCCGAGACGAGGCTGTTTATTCCGCATGAGGAAGGCCGGGGTTGCCTGTGCAGTGACATTCGGTGCTCGGAAAAGGAGATCGAACTGCTGAAAAGTGACACGGAAAAGCTGCTGAACCGCAGGCTATACCGCACGGAGGCGGAATGGATACAGGCAGGCGATGTGCTGCCGGAAACGAAGCGGAGCCTGCTGATCTCACTGACAAAGGAAAATATCGACAGGGCAGAGCAGACGGACTTTGCCGAGCTCATTCGTCAGGTCGAGGCGCTGGATGATGCGTATTATTCGGCCGTTCCGGGATTTCCGGAGCTGCTGGACCGCTATGGAGACCCGGATGGGACAAAACTGTACGGCAAACGGGATCTGTATCAGCACTATCAGAAAAGGTACCTGAAGGAATCCGGGATATGCGTCACCGATGTCACCGACGAGCGATTTTCCGGAACGAGAAGGTTTTGAGTATGCCCTCCGAAGGAACAGTGGTATTGTCTTGATGGAAAGGAAACACAATATGACAGAGCTTGAGAAAGTGATGCGGGCGAAGATGTATATCGACAAACTCGCCGAGGGAATCAACCCGATCGATGATTCTTACGTTGCAGACGAAGATGTTATCAATAATGTCCGGATATCACGATGCCTTTTCTATGTCGCCGATGTTCTTCAACAGGTGATTGATAATGGGGGAGAACCGAAGAAGGAGACAAGACACAGGAAAACTTCGTTCTGCCTTACTGATGAACAGAAGGAAGAGCTCGTTGTATCGGAAATACCGCTATGTATCAGTGAAATCGTCAAGGATATGAATGAAGTTGCTGACCGTGATAATTGCAAAAGACTGACTGTACGGCAGGCAGTGAATTGGCTGATTCATACGGGCATGCTGGAAATGGTGACCGATGAATCCGGCAAAACGAGGAAAGCTCCGACAGCACGAGGAGCGGAGATCGGAATTACCGAACAAGTCCGCAACGGAATGTATGGAGAATACCGTGTACTGCTTTATGACAGCTCGGCACAGCAGTACATCATTGACAATATCGAATCCATTGTAGCTCACAACGATTTATTAGTCAAAACTATGCCGGATAATTACGGGACGGCTTGGACAGAAACACAGGACAAGTGGTTGAACGATTTGTTTCAGCACGGTACTTCGATTCCCGATATTGCAAAAGCATTGAAACGTACGGAATCGGGAATACGCTCCCGATTGAAAATGCTCGGACTGATTGAAGTAAATGAGCCTGATTGATTGAATTGAAGTTACAAAACAAGAGGACGGTGCATTTGGCTGCATCGTCCTCTGTTTTGCTGTTTGTGATAAAAATGGTGTTTACGGGCGGAGCATTTCATACTCGTGGGGAGCAACGGTCACGCCGTCCAGCGTAAAGGGCGTTTCTCCGTAATTGCATACGATCCGTGTCCCGCCTTCATAGGTGGTGGTGCGGATGTTTTCGTTCAGGATCTCGTGCCGGACGATGGCCTGTGTCCGCAGCTCGCCCAGCGCCCGGTAATCGTCCTGCAGCTGGCGAATGCCGAGGACTGTGCGGCGCAGCTCTTCCGGGGTATCGCAGGTGAAATCCTCGTCTCCCATCCAGGCATTGCCGCTGCTCAGGAATTTGGAATAGACATAGATGACCGGATGTCCGCCGTATTCGATGAACTTCAACCGGTTTTTCCAGCCCTTGGTCGGATAGTTGACGGTGGCGGTGCCGGGGTTGCTGAGTATGATGTCGTGATAGACGATCTGCCACAGAGGCACGTTTTCATCGATGAGCGGATGAACGGCATCGAAAATGTGGAAGTCCACATACAGCGCCATGTCCAGCACGGGCGCCATGTAGTCATAGCCGCCTTCGGACTGGAAGCCGCCCATTTTGTTTGTGGCATAGCGTCCGATGCGCTGCATGCTCTCGGAGAATTCCCTTTGGGAAACGGGATGCTCCCGGTCAAAACAGCGTCTGGGCGGCACGGTGGAGATCACGTCGATATAGTGGAGCCCCTTGAAGCCCAGATCGGCGACGCCGTCCAGCATCTGATACGAATATGCCTCGCCGCCGCTCTTCGGACACATGTTGTACATGCGGCCGCCGCCCCACTGTGCATTTTTCTGCTTTTCGCCGCTGCGGGTGCGCATTGGCAGCGACTCGTCCCATTTGTCGGATACGGAGTAGCAGTCCGTGGAGTTGGTGTGACAGACGATGCGGTAGCCCAGCTTCTGTGCCTCCCGGATGAGACGGCGCAGTCCCGTCTCGCCGCCGAAGGCCTCTTCTACCGGGAACGCCTGCGGCCAGCGTCCGTCATGTCCCCGCAGGTTCCAGCCCACGAGGCAGAACTCCGCCTTGTCGATTCCCTGTGCCTTGCATGCCTCCATCAGTTTTTGTACGCCGTCAAAGGTGATGGCGGTATGCATGGGCGGCTCGGTTTCGGGGGTCTGTTCTTCCACGGGGGTGGGCACCGGTTTCCAGCCCATGCGGATGCGCACCTCCGGCGCATCGAGGACATACGCAAGATCGTCGTTCATACGCTGCCTGATCGGAACGCAGATTCCGTGGGAAAGCTGCCATGCCCGGTAGACTCGGGCCATGCCGCTGTAATCCGCATCGGCGCCGGTGAGAAAATGGTACTCGACCTTCATGTCTTCTTCTGCGGCAACACCCTCCAGCAGGAAACGGGGATGTATGGTGTATACGCCGTTCCTGCGGCTGACGATGAGGGAGTGCTGTTCCCACAGCGAGGAGATCACGGCGGTAAAGCAGACACTGCCGGTCTTCACGCCGAAAAAGTGCATGAAGCAGTAGCCGGTGTCATAGGTGCCGTCCTCGTGATTTTTGAAGCGGACAAGGTTGTTGTTGAAGGCGAAGTATCCGTCTTCCCCCTCGTTTGCAGGGGAATAGTCCGGCATAAAGTCGACGTATTCCGCCGCTTCGCCGGGCGCATCCTTCGGCAAAGTTACCTCAAAACCGTCCGCCAGGTCTCTGCGCTGCAGTTCCAGCCTGCGGACAGAGCCGTCCGAACAGGTTACGATCGCCTGATCCATATGCAGTCCTCCGTTCTCACTGATAAATAAAAAGGGCGATACATCTCCGCTCGGGAGAAAGCCGCCCTCTGTTTTATTGCTCGGATAATTTTTTTGTATGGAAAATGCGCCTTCAGGGACTCGAACCCTGGACACCCTGATTAAGAGTCAGGTGCTCTACCAACTGAGCTAAAGGCGCATGGCGTTGATTTCCTCAACCAACGTCATATATAATACCACAAGCGGCTTGAAAAGTCAACGAAAGATTCTGTTAATTCATGGCCTCAATAGATGGACAGCAGCTCGTCCAGCTGTGCGATGCGGGAGGCGCCGATGACGGCAAAGCCGTTGATCTTCGGGTGTTTGGTGATGTGCTCCGTCATGACTTTGGCGGCGGGCAGGCCGGAATCCAGCAGCGCCTTGTAGCGGCGCTTGTTTTCCTCGGTGACGTAGGCTGCGTGGTTCGGCGCTGCGTCCGACAGGTCGGCCTTGTAGCCCTTCTGGAATACGCCGTGGGACAGGGGGGAGAATGCCATGACCGCCATATTTTGCAGCAGCGGCTCGGACGAATAGGCGGCTTCTTCGGCATCGTCCATGCCAACGAGGGTGCGATCCCGTACGGCGGGCGTGAAGTCCGCATAGCTCCACTGGATCTCGCTGGCGGAAAAGCCTGTTTTGCCGTTGGTGTTTGCCCATGCGTTGGCTTCGATGATGCGCTTCGCCTTCCAGTTGGAGGCGCCGAGAGACAGCGCCAGTCCCTTATCGATAAAGCCGTTGAGGGTGGTCAGAATGTCGTCTACGTCACGGTTCACGTCGTCCCGGTGCAGGTAGTACAGGTCAAAGCGGTCCAGTCCGGCGGCTTCAAGGCTCTTTTCCATGTCGTCGTTGATCGAGGCTCTGTCCAGCCGGGATGCGTGCATATCGGTGAGTGGGGGATGCGCGCCCTTGGTGATGACGAATACTTCGTTCCTCACGCCCCGGCTGCGGATCCATTTGCCCAGCAGTTTTTCGCTGCTGCCGCCTGCATAGATCCTTGCGGTGTCGAAGGCGTTGCCGCCCTTTTCAAAGAAGCGGTCCATCAGGGCAAAGGCGGTGCTTTCATCCGTGGAGGCGCCGAATCTTGCCGTACCGAGGATCGAGCGGGAGATCAGCCTTTCGCTGCCGTCCGCCATGCGTATCTTTCCGTAATCCATGATATTACCTCGCTTCTTTTGCCTTTTTCGCAGCGGTCAGCATGTGTTCTGCATGGGTCAGGCTGCTCTCGATGTCGTCGCCGATGCCTACCAGTCTTGCGATCTCGCCGATGCGGCCCTGCTCGTCCAGAAGGCGCACGCTGCTGCCGGTCCTGCCGTCTTTGACGGTCTTTTCCACGATGTATTGGTTGTCCGCCATTACTGCGATCTGGGGCAGGTGGCTGACGGCGATGACCTGACGGTTCTTTGCGATGGTGCTGAGCTTTTCGCCCACGACCTGCGCCATGTGTCCGCTGACACCGGTATCCACCTCGTCGAAGATCATCGTGCCCGCTTCCTCCCGCTCGGCCATGACGGTCTTGATCGCCAGCATGATGCGGCTCAGCTCGCCGCCGGAGGCAGTGGAGCTGAGGGGCTTGAGCGGTTCTCCGGGGTTGGGGGAGATCAGGAACTCCACCTGATCGGCGCCCTGCGGACTGAGGCGGCGCTTGTCCTGCTCGGGGATCAGGAAGCGCACCTGAAAGCGCACCTTGCCCATGCCCAGCTGACTCAGCTGTTCGATGACGTTCTTTTCAAAGGCCTCGGCCAGAAGCCTTCGGGAGGCGGTGAGCCTGACACAGGCAGCCATCATTTCCTCATCGGTTTCGGCGACCTTTTCCTTGAGCTTATCCAGCAGCTCGTCGCCCTGCATCAGCGTTTCCAGACGTGCCTGTGCACTGTCCCGGAAGGCGATGACGTCGCTCAGCTCGGGGCCGAAACGGCTCTTCAGCTTGTCGATGGCGTCGAGACGGCTGCCGATGCGGTCCAGTTCGTTCTGGTCAAAGTCGAGGGATTCCGCCATGTCCTGCAGTTCATAGCCGATGTCCTGCGCCGCATAGTACAGTTCCTCCAGCTTGGAGGCGGCCTGTGCAAACCTCGTATCGATATCCGCAATGGCGGACATGGCGCCGGAAGCCCGCCGCAGGGCATCCTGCACGCTGGGCGCCCGGTCGCTGCCGGTATAGATCAGCCGGTATGCCTTCTCCACGTTGGTGGAGAGCTTCTCGCTGTTCTGCATGATGCGGTATTTCTTTTCCAGCTGTTCGTCCTCGCCGTCCTTGAGCTTCAGCGCCTTGATCTCGTCCAGCTGACGGGAGAGGATATCGATGGTCAGCTCCCGTTCCCGCATTTCGGAGGTGAATTTGTCCAGCTCGCTTTTTGCCTCGGTATAGGCGTAGTACAGCCGCTGCACGTTCTTCATCAGCTCTTTGTGGGCTTCGTCGCCGAAGGAGTCCAGAATGGACATGTGGCGGGAGGCACTCATCAGCTCCTGATGCTCGTGCTGGCCGTGCAATTCTACCAGCATGTCGGTGAGCCGGCGCAGCTGGTTCAGCGTGACGACTTCGCCGCAGACCCGGCAGATGTTCCTCGATGCGGTCAGCTCCCTGCCGACGGTGATCAGGCCGTCCTCGCTTTCGATGCCGTATTCCTCCAGCAGGGCGAGCACCTTTTCGTTGTTCTTCACGTCAAACAGCGCCTGCACCGAGGCCTTGTCGGCGCCGGAGCGGATCAGCTCTCTGTCCGCCCGCTGACCCAGCGCCAGATTGACCGAGTCGATGACGATGGACTTGCCTGCGCCCGTCTCGCCGGTCAGTACATTCAATCCCCGGCCGAACTCGATGCGGAGCTTTTCGATGAGGGCGATGTTGCGGATGTTCAGTTCAAGCAGCATTGTTTTTTTTTCACCTGCTATTGTCGGATTTGAGTTACAATTTGAGTTACGATCCGAGTTACAATATGAACGCAAAATCAACCGCTAATTTTTGCGTGCGATTTTGCGTTCGAATTTCGGAGGATAACGGACGATAATTTGGAAATTTGCGTGCGAAATGCGATCGGAAACGGTGTTATGCCATCAGCGCATTGAATCGCTCCATGACGGTATGCACCTGTGCCTTGCTGCGGACGGCGACGAAAATGCTGTTTTCGCCTGCCAGCGTGCCGGCGATCTCGTCCCAGCCCATGCTGTCGATGGCCTCGGCGACCACGGAGGCAGAGGCGGGCAGCGTTTTCACGACGATGATGTTCTCGGCATCGGTGATGGAGAGCACGGACTCGGTGAAAATGCGCATCAGCCGGTCGGTGGTGGTCTTTTCCAGCTTGTCGGCAGTGGCGTATTTATAGGTGTTGTGGTCGGTCAGGACTTTGATGAGGCGCAGCTCCTTGATGTCCCGGGAAATGGTGGCTTGTGTGACCTCGATGCCGTGCTTGATCAGCTGATCGGCCAGCATGTCCTGGGTCTCTATTTCGCAGCTGTTGATGAGCTTGAGTATGACGGCATGACGTGATGACTTCATTCTGATGAATCCTCCTGTTTTGGCTTAATGACCCCAGTCGGTCAGCTTGGTGCGGAAACGCTCGTAAAAGCTTTCGTTGTTCTGGCGGATGAATCGGGCGGTCTTGTCGGAACGTTTCAGGATGATCTCCTCGCCGCTCTTGATGTAGTGGACCACATGGCCGTCCATCGTCAGCATACCCTCACTGCTCTTCATGACAACGACCTTGATCTGGGAGCTGCCGGGCACGACCATCGGCCGGGTGTTCAGCGTGTGCGGGCAGATGGGCGTCAGCAGCAGAATGTCCATGTCCGGCTTGGCTACGGGACCGCCTGCCGCAAAGGAATAGGCGGTGGAGCCGGTGGGCGTGGATACGATCAGTCCGTCGCCGGTGAAGGACATTGCCAGCTCGTTGTCCACATACACCTCAATGGTGAGGATCCTGCGGGACAGGGGAGAGCGGGTCACGGTGGCGTCGTTCAGCGATACCGGAGCGCTGCCGACATTGGTCTCGAGCAGCATCCGTTCCTGAATGCTGAACTGGCCCGCCAGCAGACGGTGGATGTATTCCTCCTCGCTGCCGTGTTCCAGTTCGGTGAGGAAGCCCACATGTCCCAGATTGATGCCCAGCAGGGGGATATCATAGCGCACCGCATAGGGCAGTGCCGCCAGCAGCGTGCCGTCACCGCCGAACGTCACTACGACGGCGCAGTCCTCATATCCCTGTGAGCACTCCGCAAATGTGGGCAGCTTTTTCAGCGTGCCCTCCACGGCGACGTCTACGCCGTTGTTGCGGCACAGCTCCATCAGCCGGGCTGCCGTCTCGATGGTGTTGGGCTTGTCGGTGTTGCACCAGAAGCCGATTTTCTTGATCTCCATAGCCGGTCTCCTTACGGGTAAAACGTATATATACGTTAATTGTAAATAAGTATACCATATATTCACGAAATATACAAGTGGTTTCGCAATTTTTTTGAATAAAAATGAAAATTGACAGTGGCGGGTTTTCTGCGGTATAATACAGAACGAAAAGGCGGTGAGCATGAATGGTGAATAATCCGATATTTCCCGGCGACGGCGTGACTGCGTACCGGGATCCGGCGGCGGTATGCTGCGGAAACCGGCTGATCCTGTTCTTTACGGTCTCGGTGAAAAAGGACGGGTATATGTTTAACCGGGTCGGCATGAGCGAGACGGAAGACCTTCGGCACTGGTCGCCGGTGCGGCTGATCACGGAGGAGAACCTGTATACCAACTATTGCAGCCCCGGCTGTGTGGTGAAGGACGGAGACGAATATGTGCTGTGCATCACCTCATATCCGATGCCGTTTCCGTTTGCAGAGAAAAACTGTGCTGATGATACTGCAAGACTGTATACGATGCGGACAGGGGATTTTGTGACGTTTTCGGAGCCGGAGCTGATCCGGGCGAAGGGCGACGACGTGAAGACCGAAGACATGGGGCGCATGATCGACCCGTTCCTCATCAAAGACGGCTCGGGCACGTGGCAGCTGTTTTACAAGCAGAACGGGGTCAGCCGCTCTCATTCCGTGGACCTTCGGCATTGGAATTATGACGGGCATACCGACGGCGGCGAGAATGCCTGCGTGCTGGAGGAGAACGGGGAGTATATCCTGTTCCATTCCCCCGCCAACGGCATCGGCATGAAGCGCTCAGGGGATCTGGTGAACTGGACGGACTGCGGTGTGACGACGCTCTTTCAGAAGGAATGGGACTGGGCGGACGGCAGGCTCACTGCGGGCTTTGTCATGCGGGCGCCGGAACGGGCCGGTCACAGGTATCTCATGTTTTTCCACGGTTCAAGGAAGAGCGAAACGCCGGAGACCCATGGCGGCGCAAGCCTCGGCATGGTCGTGAGCGATGATCTGATGCACTGGGAGGAGCTTCTGCTGTAGAAAAATGCGTAAATACGCAAAAATCTACAGTAGGACTTGCTTTTTTCAACGGAGTCTGATATAATGAATTGTAGAAAAATGCGTAAATACGCAAAAATCTACAGCAGCGAAAGGCGACGGAAATGGAAATCAGCAGAAATGTCTATTTGAACAAGCTGATAGCGAAGAAACACAACGGATTGGTCAAGGTGGTGACCGGTGTTCGCAGGTGCGGAAAGTCGTATCTGCTGTTCAATCTGTTCCGAAAACATTTGCTGAATGAAAATGTACCGCAGGATCATATTATCTGTGTGGCGTTTGATTCGTTTGAGAACCGGAGATTCAAGGATCCGGAGGTTTTTTATCCGTATCTGAAAGAGCAGATCAGGGATGATGGCCTGTACTACATTTTGCTGGACGAGGTGCAGCTGCTGGGCGAGTTTGAAGCGGTACTCAACAGCATCGTCCGGATACCGAATACGGATGTATATGTGACCGGAAGCAACGCCAGATTTCTGTCGAAGGATATCATCACGGAATTCCGGGGCCGGGGTGACGAGGTGCACATGTATCCGCTGAGCTTTTCCGAATTCATGTCGGTATATGACGGAACCAGAGAAAACGGTCTGCGGGAATACATGCTGTACGGCGGTTTGCCGCTGGTTTTGGGTTTTTCCACGCCGGAGGAAAAGACGGAGTTTCTGAAAATGCTGATGGAGGAGACGTATATCAGCGATATCGTCGGCAGAAGCAATATCCGCAACAGGGAAGAGCTGGAGGAACTGCTGAACATTCTGTCGTCCGGCATCGGTTCACTGACGAATCCCAACAAGCTGTCTCAGACCTTCAAGAGCGTGAAAAAGAAGACGATCAGCGCCGTGACCATCAAGAAATATATCGATTTACTATGCGATTCCTTCCTGATCGACAGCGCCATGCGGTATGATATCAAAGGGAAAAAGTATATCGATACCCCGTCCAAATACTATTTTTCGGACTTGGGATTGAGAAACGCAAGGCTGAATTACCGCCAGATCGAGGAGACACACATTATGGAGAATGTCATTTTCAACGAGCTGAAAATGAGAGGGTATAATGTGGATGTGGGTGTGGTGGTGATCAACGAAAAAAAGGAAACCGGAGAAAGCCTGCGAAGGCAGTTGGAAATAGATTTTGTCTGCAATAAGGGCTCGGAAAGATGCTATATACAATCGGCGTATGCAATGCCGTCGGAGGAAAAGCAGCTCCAGGAGCAGCGTCCGCTGCTGAACACCGGAGACGGGTTCAAGAAGATCATCGTGACGAAGGACTGTCCGGTGCCGCATTTCAACGAGGACGGTGTGCGGATCATGAGCATTTACGATTTCCTTTTGGACAGTGACAGTCTGGAAGCATGAGGATAATCCCGGAGAAACATGAAAAAGGACTTGCATGCAAGGCATATTTGTGGTACAATACGTATGAATATTATCGGAGGAGGATTTCATAATGGCAAAGTTTCGTATTGGTCTGATCGGTACCGGCGGACGCTGCGGCGCCCACATGAAGGCATTTGAGACGATGGACGACGTACAGGTCGTCGCCGTCGCCGACCCCATCGAGGAGCGCCGTCTGGCAGCCGCCAAGCGCTTCGGCGCAGAGCGCATCTACAAGGATCACAAGGAATTCTACGCACACGAGAGCGCAGAGACGCTGGACGCCATCTGGATCTGCATCGAGCCCACTGCGCATGACGAGCTGACCGAGATGGGTGCCGTCGAGCGCGGCATTCCCTTCCTCGTTGAGAAGCCCATGACCCTGGATATTGCATGGGGCGACAAGCTGGCGCAGGCCATCGAAGAGAAGAAGCTCATCACCGCCGTCGGCTTCCAGGACAGATATCTGGATCTGGTCAACATGATCAAGGACGAGCTGCCCAAGCACAAGAAGGGCGGTCTGGTCTACGGCGCATGGTGCGGCGGTATCCCCGGTGTGTGGTGGTGGCAGAAGAAGTCCACCTGCGGCGGACAGCTGGTCGAGCAGAACATCCATTTGCTGGACGGTCTGCGCTATCTCTACGGCGAGCCCCTGTCCCTGTACGCCACCAGCTCCAAGGGCATTGTACAGCCCGGCGTGGACGGCGTCAGCCCCGAGTATGATACCGACGACCATTCCACCGTGGTACTGCGCTTCAAGGACAACGTGACTGCCACCCTCGTCAGCTCCTGCTATTCTAAGGGCGTGCGTCCGCTGAACGGCTATGTCATCACGCTGGAGGACATGGTCATCGAGTACCATCTGCGCAACAACATCATCTTTGACGACGGAAAGAAGACCGTGGACATCAAGCGCAGCCACGAGCAGACCAATGACCTTGACCGGGCATTCATCGATGCCGTCAAGACCAACAATCCCGCTCTGGTGCGTTCCCCCTATGCCGATGCTCTGAAGTCCCTGAAGATCTGCTTCGCCGCCAACAGAAGCATGGAGACCGGCGAGGTCATCTATTTCTGATCCCCGTTTGATTCGTAAAAGGTGAACGGCATGGCTGTTGCAAGAGTTGAGAAGTATCACGGCTCACCGGCGATACTGGTGAACGGGGTGCCGTATCCGCCGATGATGGCAACCATACGCACCAATACGAGGGATTCGCTGCAGCTCGATCCGGAATACTTCCGGGAGCTGGGCAAGGCCGGTATCCGCATTTTCTTCGTGATCTGCGATACCGAATGGCTGAAGCCCGGCGCCATGGCGCAGTTTATCGAGGAATGCGAGACCGTGCTCCGGGAAGTACCCGACGCATGGATCATGCCGAGGATCGGTCTGCATCCGCCGATGGAATGGATC
>JAZLHZ010000370.1:0-2050 GCA_045617085.1 Clostridia bacterium | reverse complement strand
GGCAGCGGTCTCTACACGCATGGCGATACCGGTGCGGGCGCAATATGCCTCGGCAGCGACCTTCCAGCCCTCGCCATCGAGCACGAAGTTATGGTCGAAGCCACCGACCAGCTTCATCTGCTCCATATCGGCGCCGATGTCAAGACCCACAACCTTTCCGCTCGTGAAGTCGAGCGGTGTGCCTGCCACGGTGGCGATTTCGCCGGTGGGGATGCTCTCAGCGTCCACGGGGGTGAAGTTGGAGGCGTAAATCTTGAGTTCGTGGTCAAGCATATCGCCCTCGCCTGCCAGATTATAGTAGGCATGGTTGGTGAGGCACACGGGGGTAGCCTTGTCGGAATCGGCCTCATAATGGAAGGTCAGGACATTGTCATCGGAGAGGGTGATGGTGATTTTCACGGAGAGATTCCCGGGGAAGCCTTCCTCGCCGTCGGGGGAAAGGCGGGTAAACTGGAGGCCGCCTTCGACCTCTGCCACGTCAAAGAAGCAGCGGTCAAAGCCCTTGGTGCCGCCATGGAGCTGGTTCTTGCCCTCGCTCTTGACCACGTCGTACTTTACGCCGTCGAGAGTGAAGGAGGCGTTGCCAATGCGGTTGCAAACACGGCCGATGCAGGCGCCGAAGAAGCCGCCATTCTCGTCATATTCCTTGGCGGTGTCGTAGCCGAGAACCACGTCCACAAGCTTGCCATCCTTGCCGGGGACACACAGGGACTGGAGAGTTGCGCCGTAATCGAGGATCACAGCGGAGGAACCGGTCTTATTATTAAAACGGTATGCGGTGACTTCGCGCCCGTCGTTGAGGCATCCAAATGCGAATTTTTCCATAGTTTCTCCTTTCATCATGTGAAAAAAGTCATTCTGAACGCAGTGAAGAGTCCGAGGATTCTTCGCTGTCGCTCAGAATGACACGAAGTTAGAGGTTATTCAGTTGCCGACCACCAATTAGCAGAAGGGATTCTCAGTGGGATAGGGCAGGCTGGCGGGCTGGTTGTAGGAGATATCAGCAATTCCGAGGTACTTGAAGACTTCAAACAGAGCCTTACCGTACTTGCCGAACGCAACAGCGCCGTGATGCGGATAACGCTTCTGGATCAGGACATGGCGATAGAAGCGATCCATCTCGGGGATGGCGAAGATGCCGATGGAGCCGAAGCTGTTGGTGGGAACATCCAGAACTTCGCCTTCTGCGATGTAAGCGTGCAGGCTGGTGTCGGCTGCAGACTGGAGACGGAAGAAGGTGATGTCGCCGGCGATGAGGTCGCCTTCCATGGTGCCGCGGGTGATGTCGGGCTCGGGCAGTTCGGGTTCGAGGTCGCGCTTCATGATGAGCTGATAGCCCATGGTCGGCTTCTTGAGGAGCTTGGTGCAGGTGTTGCCGCAGTGGAAGCCCATGAAGGTCTCGGTCAGACGATAGTCGAACTTGCCAGCGATCTCTTCATTGTACTGCTTGGCAGGAACGGTATTGTTGATGTCGAGGAGGGTGACGGGCTTGCCGGAAACGCAAACACCAATGTACTCGGACAGAGCGCCATAGATGTCAACTTCGCAGCTGATGGGAATGCCCTTGCCGGTGAAACGAGCGTTGACATAGCAGGGAACGAAGCCGAATTCGGTCTGGAATGCGGGCCAGCACTTGTTGGCGAAAGCGACATACTTTCTGGTGCCCTTGTGCTCTTCCATCCAGTCGAGCAGAGTGACTTCGTACTGTGCCAGGCGGGGCAGAATGCCGGCATACTTGGTCTCGCCAAGCTCGGCCTTCATGTCTTCCATGACCTCGGGGATACGAGGATCGTCCTTGTGCTTGTTGTAGGCGGCGAGGAGGTCCAGCTCGGAGTTCTCTTCGACGGCGACGCCGATGTCATACAGAGCCTTGATGGGAGCGTTGCAGGCGAGGAAGTCATCAGGACGAGGACCGAAGGTGATGATCTTCAGGCCCTTGAGGCCAACGATTGCGGTGGCGATGGGCAGGAAGTCAGCGATACGGGCAGCCAGATCGTTGGCGTCGCCAACGGGCAGCTCGGGGATGTAAGCGGTGCGGCCGCGCAGGCCG
>JAZLHZ010000369.1:0-1778 GCA_045617085.1 Clostridia bacterium | reverse complement strand
CGGAGATCATTGAGGCCGAGGGCGAAGAGGTGGACGTGGAAGGCTGCCTTTCCGTGGCGAACCGCCGCGGTACCGTGGCAAGACCCACCAAGATCAAGGTACGGGCAATGGACAAGAAGGCCCGTCTCATTGAATTCACCGCAGAGGGCTTTTTTGCCAGAGCCATCTGTCACGAGCTGGATCATCTGGATGGCATCGTCTATGTGGACAAGATGATCGAAGACGTATCGGCAAAGTATTTTCCGGAGAAATAATCAAAGAATATGAGAATCATTTTCATGGGCACGCCGCAGTTTGCCGTGCCGTCACTTCAGGTGCTGATCGACAATAAATATGATGTGATCGCCGCCTTCACGCAGCCGGATCGGCCCGCAGGCAGAGGAAACAAGCTGACTGCTTGTCCGGTAAAGCTGCTGGCAGAAGCAAACGGCATTCCGGTTTATCAGTTTGAAAAGGTGAGAGTAAAGGCGGGCCGGGAGCTGATCGAGTCGCTGCAGCCCGACCTTATCGTGACTGCCGCTTTCGGTCAGATACTGAGCCAGCGGATATTGGACATCCCGCCGCTGGGTACGCTGAATGTACATGCCTCACTGCTGCCCAAGTACCGGGGTTCCGCACCCATCAACCGGGCTATCGCCATGGGCGAGAAGGTCACCGGCGTCACCACGATGTTTACCGATAAGGGCATCGATACCGGAGACATGGCGCTTTCCCGTTCCACGGAGATTGGTGACATGGAGACGGCGGGTGAGCTGACCGACCGGCTTTCCGTCATCGGCGCAGACCTTTTGATCGAAACAATCAAGCGCATCGAGGATGGCACCTGCCCACGGATCAAGCAGGACGAGAGCCAAATGAGCCATCAGCCGATGCTGTCAAGAAAAGACGGCAAAATCGACTGGACGAAGAGCAGCGAGGAGATCGGCTGCATGGTTCGGGGTTATAATCCCTGGCCGGGCACCTATTGCGACCTGCCGGACGGCGGCGTATTGAAGCTGTGGCTGGCAAAGCCCGTCGAGTGTGAGCTGACCGGAGAACCCGGACAGATCCTTGTTTCGTCCGCAAAGAAGGGCTTGATCGTCGCCTGCGGACAGGGCGCACTGGAGATCATCGAAATGCAGGCGCCGAACTCCAAACGCATGGGCGCAAAGGCGTATCTGATGGGCAAGACCATTCCCGAGGGAAGCATACTGAAATAAATAAAGAGGTACAGAACCTATGAGCGATACCGAATTCCGCAAAGACGGATTCAAGAAGGACGGCGTAAAAAAGGAATTCCGCAAGGACGGCAAAAAGCCCGTGTCCGGCGAGAAGAGGGATTTTCATAAAGACGGAAAGAAGCCTTTCCACGGCGAGAAGAAGGATTTTCATAAGGACGGCAGAAAGGGTTTCGGCGGAAAGAAGAGCTCCGGCGAGGCCAGAAAGCTGGTGCTGACGGCGCTGTGCGATGTCACCATCCACGATGCGTACGCCAATATCGCCCTCGGCAAGCGGCTGAGGGAATCCAATATGGAGATCGACGA
The DNA here is from genome assembly GCA_045617085.1 of Clostridia bacterium. Classification (GTDB taxonomy): domain Bacteria; phylum Bacillota; class Clostridia; order Christensenellales; family Aristaeellaceae; genus Firm-10. The sequence continues at coordinate 255 of JAZLHZ010000369.1, read as the reverse complement.
CAAGCGGCTGGCTACCAATATCTTCTATACCGCACTGGAAAACAGACGGTATATCGACTATGTGCTGAGCCAGTTCATCGACAGCATGCCCTCCGAGCCCGTGGTGCGGGAGATTTTGCATTTGTCCGTGGCGCAGCTGCTGTATATGGACAAGGTGCCGGATTATGCCGTTGTCAACGAGGCGGTAAAGCTTGTCAAGACGTACTTCTATGACCAGTATGTGAGCCTTGTAAACGGCGTACTGCGTTCGGTCAC
>JAZLHZ010000368.1:0-22220 GCA_045617085.1 Clostridia bacterium | reverse complement strand
CGTTGCCATCATCCCCGAGGGCATCGTGGAATTCGTTCCCGAGTTCTCCGTGCTGGTCGCCGAGATCAACGAGCTGCTGGCCGGGGGGGAGACCGAGGCCTTCAACGCCCTGGCAACCTGGGTAGAGAAGTACGCCTTCATCAAGGCCGGTCTGACCGAGAAGTCCTTCGCCGTATTCGCCATCCTGCCCCAGACCATTCAGCAGCAGCTGTTCCTGGAGCGTGACCCCCACGGCAACGTACAGGTCTCCCTCATCGAGAGCGAGAAGCTGTTCAGCGCCATGGTCAAGGACAAGCTCCCCGCCCGCAAGAAGGCAGGCACCTATAATGGCAAGTTCTCCGCACTGCATCACTTCTTCGGCTATGAAGGCCGCTGCGCATTCCCCAGCAACTTCGATGCAGACTACTGCTACTCTCTGGGCTACAACGCATTCATGCTGATCCTGTACGGCTACACCGGATACCTCTCCAAGGTCAGCAACCTCAGCAAGCCCGCCGAGGAGTGGATCGCCGGCGGCATGCCCATCACCAAGATGATGAATATGGAGCGCAGAAACGGCAAGGACAAGCCCGTTATCCGCAAGGCTCTGGTCGAGCTGGACGGCAAGCCCTTCAAGTTCTTCGAGGCTCACAGAGAGCAGTGGGCAGTTGAAACCTGCTTCACCTATCCCGGCGCTATCCAGTACTTCGGACCCGCCGCTGTATGCGACGTGACCACCAAGACGCTGGCTCTGGAAAAGAACTAAAATACCGGTGTGCAGTGTGCAGTGAGCAGTTACAAGATTGATGATTGTACCGCTGTATATACGTGTCCCGCCCCTCTCCGTCAGCAAGCTGACACCTCTCCCCACTGATGTGGGGAGAGATTTTTTGTATGAAAAAACTTCCCTGCACAAGGCAGGGAAGTTTTTATAACGGGGATCAGCCCTCGGAGCCCATCAGGCCGGTGGCGCTGAGGAAGGGAGCGATTGCCTGCATGAGATCGGCGGACAGGGCGTTCATGGCCTCTTCGTCGTTCATTGCGGTAAGGATGTCGACCAGCTCACCGGCGGGCAGATACAGTGCATCTTCTGCAGTGTAGAGCTCAACGGTGACGGGGACGGAGGCGTACAGGACGTCAGCATCGGTCAGCTCAGCGCCCTCCTCGGGTACGGAGTAGCTGATGTACTCGATCAGAGCGGGGATGGAGATGCCGGCTTCGCCTGCCTGAGGAGCAAAGGTGATGTCGATCTGGTTGACGTCGTCGTAGGGATATACATCGCCGTCGCCGAAGTCGATCACGCCCTTGGACTCGTTGAAGATCTCGATGACATTGCCTTCCTCGGTTGCGCCGAAGGTGATGTCATACTCGTCGCAGGAGATGGAGTTGTCTTCGTCGTCATAGGTTTCGTTGTTGATGTAGAGATCGAAGGAACCGTCGTTGCCGCTGATGAGCACAACATAGCAGTCGGTTTTGTTCAGCTCGTCGGTGACATAAACGGAAACGGAAGACTCGTCTTCCAGAGTCTGGGTCTTGACATCAATGTAGTTGGTGTTGACATCGTTGACATTGAGGAAACCATAGAAGTCGATGGTGTTGTCCTCAAGGGCTTCCATCCAGAAGTCGAACTCAAGGGCAGTGTCGTCGGCGGGCATATTCATGAAGAAGTAGCCCTCAAAGCCGGTTTCGGTGTAAACCAGCTGGCAGGCATCGCTGGTGACCAGCGCTTCGCCCTCGGCGAGAGCGGCCTCAACATATACGCCGACTTCCTCGTTCTGGGAAACTTCCTCGATGAAGCGGATCTCCATCTCGGCGAAGGCTTCGGGCTGGGACAGGATGGCCATGATCTGCTGTGCAAGGCCGGCCATGGACTCGTCGCCGGAGAGGGAGACGAGCAGGTTTTCTGCCTCGACCAGCACGTTGCCGATGGCGGCAGCGATCTCGGCATCGGAGGTGGTCAGAACGCTGACGACCTGCATCAGCTGCTCAAGGGTAACTTCGATGCGGGTGGTGCTTACGGGAACCTGAGTGATCTCGGTGTTGAAGTCGATGGTCTGCTCATAGGTGGTGACCCAGCCGGCGGTCATCTCGGTGACGGCGGCCATCAGAGCCTCGGTCTTCTCGGGATCGGAGAAGGCGGCCTCAGCAGCGGAGAGAGCGTTCAGCAGGGGAGTAGCCATTTCGATAAGGGCATTGATGGTCTCTTCATCGAAGGCAACGCCCTGTTCGGCCATTGCGCTCTGGAAGAGCTGCATAAGGGATGCCATGGAAACGGTGATGACATTCTGCATGCCGTCCACATTGGCGTACAGTGCGTTGCCGTCAAAGGCCAGAGCGGCGTTGATGGGAGCACCGTTGAACTCGCCGGCGATGTTGCCGACATAGGCGCCGGTCTCTTCGTCCATACCGAGCTTCAGAGCGGCGGATACGGGGTAGGTAACCTCTTCACCGTACATGCTGATGGTGGGGTTCTCTACGGTCAGGGATGCGACATCGTAGGTGGAAGCCTGTGCCATGGGCATCAGAGCGAGCACGAGAACGATGACGAGGGCGATGATTCTGTTCTTCATGTGGATAAGACTCCTTTCAAAAAATGAGTGGTACTTGGGGGACAGAACCCATACAGTATTATTATACACTTTATTGGCGTTTATAGTAAAGCATTTGTTGCTAAGAATATTGTTAATTTTTCACTGACGGCAAAATGTGGTCACAATTTATTGATAATTTACACGCAGGTTTTTGAATGGTACAATACGCAGTTTACAATAACAGTGTATAATAATATCGTGGTTTGTTATGCAGGAGCCGTGTATCGGCTTTACGGCGAACACATGTATTAATCTCGGAGGAACAGATATATGAAAAAGATGAAGAGAGTCATCCTTATTGTTGTGGACGGCGCAGGCATCGGTGAAATGAAGGATGCCGAAAAATACGGAGACAAGGGCGCAGATACCCTGGGACATGTACTGGAGCAGAAGCATCCCAAGCTCCCCAACCTGACCGCATTGGGTCTGGGCAATATCCGGGGCTGGGAGGAATATTCCGACGAGGAGCCCATCGGCTGCTACGGCAAGGCCGCAGAAAAGAGCGCAGGCAAGGATACCACCACCGGACATTGGGAGATCGCCTGCCTGCCGATGGATAAGCCCTTCCCTACCTATCCCAACGGCTTCCCCAAGGAGATCATCGACAAGTTTGAGGACGCCACCGGCATGAAGGTCATCGGCAACAAGCCCGCCTCCGGCACCGAGATCATCGAGGAGCTGGGTCCGGAGCAGCTGCGGACCGGAAGCCTGATCGTATATACCTCCGCAGACAGCGTGTTCCAGATCGCTGCGCATGAGGCGGTCATCCCCGTGCTGACTCTGTGGGACTACTGCCGTCAGGCCCGCCGTATCCTTACCGGCGAGCATGCCGTCGGCAGAGTTATCGCACGCCCCTATTCCGGTATGCCCGGCAGCTTTGAACGCACCGGCAACCGCAGAGACTTCTCCGTGGATCCCATCGGCCCCACCATGCTGGATGCTATTCGCGACGACGGCAAGCAGGTCATCGGCGTCGGCAAAATCGAGGATATCTTCAATCATAAGGGCCTGACCCAGAGCGATCACGCCGTGGGCAATGTGGCCTGCATCGATTCCGTGCTGGACTTCCTGAAGAAGAAGTACTGGAACGGTCTCATGTTCGTCAATCTGGTGGATACCGACTCCAAGTACGGCCACCGCAACGACGTGCAGGGCTTTGCGGAGAGCCTGGAAGACTTTGACGAGTGCCTGGGCGACATCATCCCCATGCTGGGTGAGGACGATCTGCTGATCATCACCGCCGACCACGGCTGTGATCCCGCCTATCCCACCACCGACCATACCAGAGAGTATGTTCCCGTACTGGTCTGGGGTCTGGGCATCAACGAGGGCGTCAACCTGGGCGAGCTGAATTCCTTTGCCGACATCGGCAAGACCGTCATGGAGGCGCTGGGCGTAAACAACAAGCTGCCCGGTGAGTCTTTCTATTCCAAGCTGGTCGACTGATCGATGATCTCCGTCACGATACCCGAAGGATTCCGGCACATTCTGGCAGCCGTCTCGGGAGGTGCGGATTCCGTTGCCCTGCTGCATCTGCTGAAAACGGCGGCGGACAAACAGGGCGTAAAGCTCTCCTGTGCCACATTTGACCACGGCATCCGGGGAAAGGAAGCCGAAGAGGATGTGCGCTTTGTCCGGAGACTTTGTGCGGAATGGAACATCCCCTGTGCCGCAGGGAAATGCGACGTGCCGACGCTGGCAAAAAACGAAGGCCTCGGCATCGAGAGTGCTGCACGGAAGGCGAGATATGACTTTCTGCGGCAGGTAAAAGAGGAATGCGGCGCCGACTGCATTGCACTGGCGCATCACCTGGACGATCAGGCGGAGACGGTGCTGATGCACATTCTGCGGGGAGCCACCGTAAAGGGCGCCTGCGGAATGAAGGAGATCGACGGCGATCTGTATCGGCCGCTGCTGAAATACAGAAAGTGCGAGCTGATACAAATCCTGAGCGAAAACGGTATTCCGTGGCGGGAAGACAGTACCAATAAAGAAGCGGACAACCCCAGAAATCTTTTGCGGCTGTGTGCCCTGCCGAAGATCGAAGAAGCATACCCGGCAGCGGTTCGGGCGCTGGGCAGGTTTTCCGAGCTGTGCAGTGTCGAAAACGATTTCATGGATCGGCAGACGGACGAATTCGTCAATGCCTTCTGTGAGGATATTCCCGTCGGAAAGCGGATACAGGTCACACAGGTGCATCGGGCAGTCCTGCTGCGTGCGCTGCATCGGCTGACAGACCTGAACAGCGAGGAGTGTCTGCGGCTGGAACGGCTGTATTATTCGGATAAGGGAACGGAACAGCTGCCCGGCATGCTCACGGCAAAGCGGACAGGCGGATACCTGTATCTGATCGACAGGCAGTTCCGGTTTGAGGAAGAGATTCCCGTAACGGACGGAATGTGTGCAGTCATTGAAGGGCTCGGCACCGTGACGGCCAAGATATGGGAAGCGGTCCCGATTAAGGATGAAACGCTTGTGCAGGTGCTGGATCGGAAAGCGCTGGAGGGCGCCGTGCTGCGGACAAGGCGGAACGGAGACCGGATCCGCCCGCTGAACATGCAGAGTGATATCAAGCTCAAGGAGTACCTCATCAATCGCAAAGTCGATGAGCCGATGCGGGACTGTACATTGCTGATCGCCAAGGACAGCGACATCCTGTGGGTCATCGGAATCGGCATTTCCGACCGGGCAAAGCTTACCGAAGCCTCCGGGGGAATGCGGATAGAACTCAAAACCAAATAAGACAGTATAAAACAGATAAGGCTGATAGATAAAAGTTGATATGGAAGAAAAGAGAAGTGTCCGGATCAAATGTCCGCAGTGTGAAAAGCGGTTCAATATGGAACTGTATGAGATGCTGGATGCGACGAAGGACAAAAGCCTGACCGATAAGGTGTTGAGCGGCGACCTGTTCGTGGCGGAGTGCCCCGAATGCGGTACGAAGTTCGTTATCGATTACAGTGTCATCTACAAGGCGGATAAGTACATGATCTACTGCACCGGCGACGGCAGCGACATGAACGAGGCGCTGAAGGTATTGGCGGCGGCGGATGCCAAGGGCATGCGGCGGCGCGTGGTGAAGGGCGCCAAGCAGCTGAGAGAGAAGCTGTTCATATTTGCTGCGGAGCTGGATGACCGGGTCATCGAGCTGCTGAAGCCAACATATCTGGCATACTATAATGAAGACATTGCCGAAGACGACACCGAGGTCAGGGACATCCTGTTCTATGTGGACGAGGACGGCAATCCGGCCTTCCAGATCGTCGGTGAGGATTGTATTCTGGACAGTGTGGAGATCGACAAGGACATTTACGATATCTACGAAGTAAAGGTACACGACAGCAGCGTTTTTTCCGACAATGTGTTCATCGTCGACAACTTCTGGGCCAAGCAGTGCTTGGCGGCATATGCGGACGAGGAGTAACGAATAACCAGAGAATACAGGGGGGATTTCGGCCATGAAGATGAAAATGTACGACGACCTCGAAGAGATTCTGTTTACTGAGGAACAGCTGAAGGCAAAGGTGGAGGAACTGGGCAGAAAGATCACCGCCGATTATGCAAATGACCCCGACCCCATCCTGCTGGTATGCATCCTGAAGGGCTCTGTGGCGATCTTCGCCGACCTGATGCGTCAGATCGACCATGAATGCCTGCTGGATTTCATGGTGGTAAAGAGCTATGAGGACACCAAGTCCAGCGGCGATGTGCGCATCATCAAGGACACCGATAACTCCGTCACCGGCAAGAACGTCATTATCGTGGAGGACATCATCGATTCCGGCAGAACGCTGAGCAACCTGAAGCGTACGCTGGAGCTGAGAAGCCCCAAGACCCTGAAGATCTGCACACTGCTGGACAAGCCGGGCAGAAGGCTGCCCGAGGTCACGCTCCAGCCCGACTATGTGGGCTTCAAGATCCCGGATAAGTTCGTCGTCGGCTACGGTCTGGATTACAACCAGAGATACCGCACGCTGCCCGACATCGGCGTGCTGAAGCCCGAGATCTACGAAGAACTCAGTATCAAAAAATAAAGCCGAAATATAAACGAAAACCAGAAAGCACCTGTGTATCCGAAAGCGAGGAACGTGCAATTTGAATAACAACAACCCCAATCCCGACAACAATAACAACAACCGTCCCGAAATGCCCCAGCGCCCCAATATGCCCAAGCGTCCCAACCGCATCGTGAAGACGCTGGTCATCTATGCAGTGCTGATCGGCATTATCATGCTCATCGTGCAGATGCTGGGCACGCCCAACTACGACCTGGTGAAGGAGCTCAACTATACCGAGCTGCTGCGCTATGTCGAGGAAGAAGAGCTGATGTACGTGATGACCTCCGGCGACACGCTGATCGCCGCCACCAAGGAAAGCGGCATCCCGCTGTCGGAGTTCGGCACGAGGTATGACGTACAGACCCGTCTGCCCTCCGTGGAGCAGTTCTATACGGATGTCAATACCATTTATGCCGAGAAGAAGGGCATCGAGCCCTCTCAGGTCAAGGTCACGGATTACGATTTCTCCATCGAGGTCTCTCAGCCCGCAGGTACGCCCTGGTGGCTGGAGTGGCTGCCTCTGCTGATCACCACGCTGCTGTTCGTCGGCCTGTGGTACTTCATGATGCGCCAGCAGACCGGCGGCGGAAAGAACGGCGTGATGGGCTTCGGTAAATCCCGTGCCCGCATGACTGATCCCAATTCGCCCAAGAAGGTGACGTTTGCCAATGTGGCAGGCGCAGAAGAGGAGACAGAAGAGCTGCGTGAGATCGTGGACTTCCTGAAGGCTCCCGCCAAGTTCGAAAAGGTGGGCGCACGCATACCCAAGGGCGTGCTGCTCGTAGGCCCTCCCGGAACCGGCAAGACCCTGCTGGCAAGAGCCGTGGCAGGCGAGGCGGGCGTTCCGTTCTTCTCGATCTCCGGTTCGGACTTTGTAGAAATGTTTGTCGGCGACGGCGCAAGCCGTGTGCGCGACCTGTTTGACGACGCCAAGAAGAAGGCACCGGCTATCGTGTTCATCGACGAGATCGATGCCGTCGGCCGTCAGAGAGGCGCAGGCCTCGGCGGCGGACATGACGAGCGTGAGCAGACACTCAACCAGCTGCTGGTCGAAATGGACGGTTTCACCGCAAACCAGAACATCATCGTCATGGCGGCGACCAACCGTGCAGATGTTCTTGACCCCGCACTGCTGCGTCCCGGCAGATTCGACCGTCAGATCGTCGTCAACTATCCCGACGTGAAGGGCAGAGAAGAGATCCTCAAGATCCACGCCAAGGGCAAGCCGCTGGCCAAGGATGTCGACCTTTCCGTCATCGCCAAGCGTACGCCGTATTTTACCGGCGCAGACCTTGAAAACATCCTGAACGAAGCCGCCATCCTCACCGCAAGGCAGAACGGCGACAAGATCGAGATGAAGACCATCGAGGATGCTATCACCAAGGTGTCCGCAGGTCCCGAAAAGAAGAGCCACAAGGTGACCGAAAAGGACAAGCGTCTGGTCGCTTTCCATGAGGCGGGTCACGCCATCGTTATGCATTTCACGCCCGAATGCGACAAGGTGCATGAGGTCTCCATCATTCCCAGAGGCAAGGGTGCCGGCGGATATACCATGTGGCTGCCCGATGAGGAGACCAGCTATATCACTTCTGCCAAGCTGAAGGGTCAGATCACCGGCTCGCTGGGCGGATTCTGCGCAGAGCGGATCATATTCGGCGACGTTTCCACCGGTTCCACCTCCGACCTCAAGCATGCCACCGAGATCGCCAAGAGCATGGTCACCGAGTACGGCATGAGCGACCGTGTCGGCCCCATCTATCTGGGCGAGGAGCATGAGGTGTTCCTGGGCAGGAGCTTCTCTCAGCGCTCCAGCAATATTTCCGAAGAGGTCAGCAGAGCCATCGACGAGGAGATCCATGAGCTGCTGGAAGCAGGCATGAAGAATGCCATGGACATCCTTACCGAGCACGGCGACAAGCTGGACGCACTGGCAAATGCCCTCATCGAGAAGGAAAAGCTGGATCAGGCGGAGTTCGAGGCAGTCATGAACGGCACTCCCGCCGAAGCAGCAGCCGAAGAACCCGTAACAGAGGAACCCGTAACCGAAGAAAAAGCAATCGAAGAAGCAGCTGCCGAGACCTCCGACGCGACGGATAATCACGCCGATGAAGAGTAAGTATACCTTTGATAAAACAGGGAAATGCGATCTGCACATCCATACCACGGCCTCCGACGGCACGGTGCCGCCGGGTGCTGTGGCGGCACTGGCAAAGAAACAGGGCTTTTCGCTGATCGCCGTGACCGATCATGACACGCTGGACGGCGTGGACGAGGCCGTGACGGCAGGCGAAAACGAAGGCATTTGTGTGGTGCCGGGCGTTGAGATCAGCGCAGGCAGGGAACACGAGGTGCATGTGCTGGGCTATGGCATGGGAAAGAGCGATGCGCTGGAAAACATGCTGGAAAGGATGAAGCAGAGCCGGGAGCAGCGGCTGGAGGAAATGCTGCTGCGCTTGGAAAAGAACGGCATCCTGATCGATGCGGCAGCGCTTTCGACACGGGGGACCGTGGGCAGGGCGCATATCGCACAGGCGATGGTCGAAAAAGGCTATGTGTCCTGCGTGAGAGAGGCCTTCTCCCGCTATCTATCCAAGGGCAAGTGTGCCTATGTGGAGCGGGAAAAACCCTCGGTGCATCAGGCTATTGAACTGATCCGTGAGGCGGGCGGCATTCCCGTGATCGCCCATCCCGGTCAGAAAAAGGGAGAGACCTACTGGACTCACGCAAGACTGCATACCGCCATGGATCACGGCCTTGCCGGGATCGAGGTATATCATCTGTCCCATCAGGAGTATCAGCTGAAGTACTTCGCAAGGGCGGCACAGGAACTGGGACTGCTGATCACCGGCGGCAGTGACTTTCACGGCATGGTGAAGCCGGATGTGATGCTGGGCAGCGGTCTGGAACGCTGGAAGACCAGAGACACAAATGTCAGCGCCTTCATCGAGCAGCTGAATCGGAATTCCGAAAAAAACAATTGATTTGAAATACAGAGAAATAAGGAAGTAACAAACAGTCATGCAGCGGCTAAAACAATTGCCGGAAAAACTGAAGGAATGGATCGACAGCTTCACAACGCCGAAAAGCAGTGGACAGTATGCCTCCCGTCAACAGCAGCGGGAGCGGATCATGTTTCTGCGGCGCATCCGGGCGTGTGTGATCGGTGCGTTGATCCTGCTGTTCATCGTGATGCTGATCCGGGCGGCGGTAAGGGATATCCGGCAGGCACCGGAAGCAACGCTTACACCGGTCCCCGAGATCACGGCGGCGCCGGCTCCCGAACAGACACAGCCGGAACCGACCGATACGGATCCGACACCGGAGCCCACGGAGACTCCGCAGCCGGAAAAGGACTATATCGCCGATATCATGCTCACCTACGGCGAGCAGAGCTGGCTGATCACGAACTCGGACATCGAGCTGAAGATCACCGGCAGGAATACCTACAGCGGCGGATTGAATGTGATCTGCAATATCAATGACGGCGAGCGGCTGATCGCCGATATGCAAAAGCTCAGAGCTCTGCTGGAGCAGATCAAGGCGGACGTGGACATGGTGCCCATCAGCTCTGCCGTGGCTGTCGTCGGCGTGGGAATGTTTACGTATTCGGAGAGCCGGGACGGATTGAGTCTGGATATTGACGCTCTGGAAGATCAGATCACGGATATGCTGTGTACGGGACTGAGGACGCCCATCGAGCTGACGCCCGACGTCATCGTTCCCGAACACACCAAGGACAGCCTGCAGGCGACCACCGTGCTGTTGGGCGAGTGCGAGACCACGCTGGAGGGCAGCTCGCAGGACCGCATCAATAATGTGGAGACGGCGCTGGGCCGGTTCAATTTCTCGATATTCGAGCCGGACGGCACGCTGGACTTCAACAAGATCGTCGGCAAGCGCACCGAGGGCAACGGATTCAGACCCGCCACGGAGTATGACGGCTCCTCCGCCATCACCGGTATCGGCGGCGGCACCTGTCAGGCCAGCACCACGATATACGGTGCAGGCATTCGGGCAGGGCTTCAGATCAACGAGCGCTACAACCACACGATGACGGTTTCCTATGTGCCCGCCAGTCAGGATGCGGCGGTCAGCGACACGGGGAAGAACCTCGTGATGACCAATACCACGCCGGGCAAGCTGTACGTGTTTGCCTATGTGGACAGGGAACGCAAGCTGGCGATCTGCAAGATGTACGGAACGCCGTCATCGACGGATGAGTATATCGACATCGAGACCGAGATCATACAGACCAATATACAGGGTACCGGACGGAACTACATCGAGGATACCGAAGGCACGAGAATATGGTACAGCGATGAGACGCCGGTGCTGTATAAGGAAGGCAAGGACGGCATGAAGAGCAGCGCTTACCGGGTATATCGCAGCGTATCCACCGGAGAGAGGCTGCGCCGGGAGCTGCTTTCCACGGACTACTATTCTCCCGAGGATGACACGTATCTCAAGGGCGTTCATCAGCGCCAGTGATATAGAATAACGAACAACTATTGAGTGGAGGGGTTTCAAAATGGCTACGAACGGTAAGATTTCTATCTTTGCAGGCAGTACCGGTAAGGCATTCGCCGAGCGTATGTGTGACTATCTGGGTCTCAAGCTGGGTGCATCCACGATCCACCATTTTTCCGAAGGCAATACTTTTGTACGTGTTGACGAGTCTGTGCGTGACAGGGACGTATACCTTGTTCAGCCCATCGGCATGCATCCCAATAACGAGTTCGTCGAGATCCTGTTCTGGATCGATGCCTTCAAGCGTGCCAGTGCCGCTTCCGTGACTCTGATCATGCCTTACTTCGGCTATGCCAAGGGCGACAAGAAGGACGAGCCCCGTGTATCCATCCGTGCCCGCGTCTGCGCCGAGAGCATTGAGCTGGCCGGTGCCGACCGTATCATGGTTCAGGATCTGCACTGCGGTCAGATCCAGGGATTCTTCAAGAAGCCTCTGGACCACGTATACGCACTGCCCGTTCTGGTCCACTATCTGCGTACCCTCGACCTCAGCAACGCCATCGTCGTCTCTCCCGATGCCGGCTACACCAAGCAGGCCACCCGTTTCGCCAAGTCTCTGAATCTGCCTTTGGCCATCGGCAACAAGACCCGCAAGGATCATACCGAGAACGCCGAGATCCTCGACATCCTGGGCGATGTGAACGGCAAGGACTGCGTGATCGTTGACGATTTCACCATCTCCGGCGGCACACTGGTCAACTTGGCCAAGGCACTGAAGGCAAAGGGCGCAAAGCGCATCATCGCCGCACTGAGCCACAACGTCATCACCGAAGAGGGCGTGAAGAAGCTGGAAAACAGCGACATCGAGATGCTGATCTCCACCGACACAGTGGACAACGAGAACTCCGTCGGCCATCCCATGTTCAAGACCCTGTCCGTTGCTCCCGTATTTGCCGAGATGGTTCGCCGCTATCACAACTACGAATCCATCAACGATCTGAGCGACGAAATGCCCGACGATCTGTTCACTGCCTGCGTACAGGCTGTTGACCTCTGATAAAAGAGAAATATGTACGACACGGCGGGGGTGAAAGCCTCCGCCTGTGTTGTAATTAATAATATGAAAAATACAGAAAAACGGAAGGTGAAAAAATGATCCGGGATTTGGAACTGTCTATATTGGAAATCCTGTTTAATGACAGCCGTACCACGCCCGAGCAGATCGCCGTCATGACAGGCAGCGACGTGGACGAGGTGACTGCCGTCATCCGCAGTCTGGAAGCACAGAAAATCATCCTGAAATATCCCGCCATGATCAACTGGGACAAGGTGGAGACCGACAAGGTGGAAGCCGTCATCGAAGTGCGGGTCACTCCCCAGCGGGATGCGGGCTTTGACGCCATTGCCGAGCAGATCTACCGTTTTGAAGAGGTCAGCTCGGTATACCTGATGAGCGGTGCCTACGACCTGATGGTGATCGTCAAGGCCAACAACATGAAGCAGCTGGCGCTGTTTGTCGCCGAAAAGCTGAGCACGCTGGAGCATGTGCTGTCCACCGCCACCCATTTCGTGCTGAAAAAGTACAAGCTGGAGGGCGTGATCTTCGAGGACAAGCATAAGGACGAGAGATTGGTGGTTTCGCCGTGATCTACGAAAAAGTATTGAACAAGCGCATCAGTGATGTGCCGCCCTCCGGTATCCGCAAGTTCTTCGATCTGGTAAGCAACATGAAGGACGCCATTTCGCTGGGCGTGGGCGAGCCGGACTTCGTGAGCCAGTGGATGGTGAACGATGCGGCGATCTATTCGCTGAAGCAGGGCAGGACGCACTACACCGCCAATGCCGGACTGATGGAGCTGAGAGAAGAGATCTCGGCTTACCTTTACCGCAGATTTCAGCTGGACTACGATCCGAAGAGTGAGATCTTTGTGACCGTGGGCGCCAGCGAGGGTATCGATCTGGCGCTGCGGGTGCTGGTGGAGCCCGGCGACGAGGTGCTGATCCCAGACCCCAGTTATGTGTCGTATGCCCCCGGCGTGGTTTTTGCCGGAGGTACGCCCGTAGCCGTGGTGACGAAGCAGGAGGACGAGTTCCGCCTGACTGCCGAGGCTGTCAGAAATGCCATTACGCCGAAGACCAAGGCGCTGATCCTGCCGTATCCGAACAACCCCACCGGTGCAGTCATGGACAAAGAGGCGCTGGAGGCGCTGGCGGACGTGCTGCGGGGCACCGACATCGTGGTCATCTCCGACGAAATCTATGCCGAGCTCACCTACAGCGGCGTGAAGCATACAGCCTTTGCCACGATCAAGGACATGCGGGAGCGCACCATCACGCTGAACGGCTTTTCCAAGGCATTCGCAATGACCGGCTGGCGCATGGGCTATGTGTGCGCCCCCAAGGAGATATTGAAGGTCATGCTGAAGGTGCATCAGTACACCATCATGTGTGCGCCCACCGCAGGACAGTATGCCGCCATCGAGGCGCTGAAAAACGGCGCTGCCACCAATTATGATTATGTCAATCAGATGGTGCGCACCTACGACCGCCGCCGCCGCATCATGCTGGATGCGTACCGGCAGATGGGGCTGGAATGCTTTGAGCCCAGAGGCGCCTTCTATACCTTCCCGTGCATCAAGAGCACCGGCCTCACCAGTCAGCAGTTTGCGGAGCAGCTGCTGATGCAGGAAAAGGTCGCCTGTGTGCCGGGTACCGCTTTCGGCGCATCCGGTGAAGGGTATGTCCGCTGCTCTTACGCTACGGCTACCGATCAGGTCGCCGAGGCCATGGAGCGCATGAAGCGGTTCGTGAAGAATGTCAAAGGGGAATAAGTATGAAGCTTGCAACGACAACAGCGGATTTCTATCCGTATGTTCCCGATAAGAGTGTGGCAGCTCCTCTGACGGCAATGCCCGGTACGCCGTTCCGCCATATCGATATGTCCTTTTATCACGTCATCTATAAGGATTCGCCGTGGATCCGCAAGGGCGACGACTGGAAACGGGAGATCGATGACTGCCTTGCCATCGCCGGGGCCAACGGCTATGACTTCATTCAGGCGCACTCGCCCGACGGCGTTCACTTTGAGGAGGGCGAGAAACGGGATGCGCTGATCAATGCCACGATCAACTCCATCCGTGCCTGCGAAATGCTCGGCATCCGTCACACGGTCAGCCATGCAGGCCAGAGCAAGGCGTTCACGCCCACGGAGTTCATTCGGGCAAATACCGAATTTTACCGCCTCTTTGCAGATACCTGCGAGAAGTGCAATGTCGATATACTGACCGAGAACAGCGCCGAAGAGAATATGCCCGGCTACTATATCCGCACTGGCCATGAGGCAGCCGAATTCGTTGCCATGGCGGGTCTGCCCCGGCTGCATGTGTGCTGGGATACGGGACATGCCAATATGCGGGGCAATGATCCCTACGAGGACATCACGGCGCTGGGCAGCGAGCTGCATGCCCTGCATATTCAGGATAACCACGGCAAGTACGATTCTCATCTGATGCCTATGGGCGGCACCATCAATTTTGACCGGGTGCTTCAGGGTCTCATCGACATCGGCTTCAGGGATTACTTTACCTTTGAAGGTCATTGCAGCATCCGCCATGCCGATAACTGGCCGCACTTCCGCAATGATATTCGGCCGGAGGACAGGCTGCATACCGTGCCGCTGTTCATTCAGCAAAAGCAGATCGGCGTTATGTACGATATCGGCAGGTGGATGCTGGAGGAATATGGCGTTTTTGAGGATTAATCGTCAGATATAGCCTATGTTTTACAGAGTTAAGCCTTGACAAATAACAACAGATACGGTATAATCATACATGTTGTACGCAAGAATATACATTTTTTGCACCAAATCATTGCATTATTCAAAACGGAGGCATTACCATGAAGAAGGAAGACATCAAGAAGGTCGTTCTGGCCTATTCCGGCGGACTTGACACTTCTATCATTATCCCCTGGCTGAAGGAAAACTACAACAATCCCGAGATCATCGCCGTATCCGCAGACGTCGGTCAGGGCACCGAGCTGGACGGCCTTGAGGAGAAGGCAAAGAAGACCGGCGCAAGCAAGCTGTACATTCTGGACCTGAAGAAGGAGTTCGTTGAGGACTACATCTTCCCCACCATGCAGGCCGGCGCCGTATACGAGGGCGAGTACCTGCTGGGCACTTCCTTTGCACGTCCCGTTATCGCAAAGCGCATCGTTGAGATCGCTCTGGCTGAGGGCGCAGACGCCATCTGCCACGGCTGCACCGGCAAGGGCAACGACCAGGTCCGTTTCGAGCTGGCCATCAAGGCTTTCGCTCCCCAGATGCACATCATCGCTCCCTGGCGTGAGTGGACCATCAAGAGCCGTGAAGAGGAGATCGACTACGCAGAGGCACACAACATTCCTCTGAAGATCAGCCGTGAGACCAACTATTCCAAGGACAAGAACCTGTGGCATCTGAGCCATGAGGGCATGGATCTGGAAGATCCCGCCAATGAGCCTCAGTACAGCAAGCCCGGCTTCCTGGAGCTGGGTGTTGCTCCCGAGCAGGCTCCCGACAAGCCCACCTATGTGACCATCAGCTTTGAGAAGGGCATCCCCACCGCCATCGACGGCGAGAAGCTGGGCGCAGTGGAGATCGTTGAGAAGCTGAACAAGCTGGGCGGCGAGAACGGCATCGGCCTCGTCGACCTGCTGGAGAACCGCCTCGTCGGCATGAAGAGCCGCGGCGTATACGAGACTCCCGGCGGAGCTATCCTGTACCGTGCACATCAGGTGCTCGAGACCCTGTGCCTCGACCGTGATACCCAGCACTACAAGGAGCTCATCGCCAACCGCTTCGCAGAGCTGGTATACTTCGGCCAGTGGTTCAGCCCCCTGCGTGAGGCTCTGACCGCTTTTGTGGACGAGACCCAGAAGACCGTGACCGGCGACGTTAAGCTGAAGCTCTACAAGGGCAACATCATCAATGCCGGCACCGTTTCCAAGTACTCCCTGTACGATCCCGAGATCGCTACCTTCGATGAGGATCACGTTTACAATCAGGCTGACGCAGAAGGCTTCATCAACCTGTTCGGTCTGCCCACCAAGGTTCGTGCAATGACCGTTGCCAAGAACAATAAGTAAGTAACAGAAAAAACTGCGCACCTTGAAATCGGGGTGCGCAGCTTTTATAGTGAGCAGGATGAATCCGCTTCATCGAAGATAAAAAAGAAGAGGTATGATTTATGGATAAAATGTGGGCAGGACGGTTTGCCAAGGCCATCGATGCCGTGGCAGACGATTTCAATTCCTCCATCCGTTTTGACAAGCGCATGTACCGTCAGGACATCAAGGGTTCGATGGCGCATGCGGCGATGATCGGCGCACAGGGCATCATCGAGCAGAGCGAGGCCGACACCATCATCGAGGCACTGGGCGGCATTCTGGACGATCTGGACAACGGCAAGCTGGAATTTGATATGGCGGCCGAGGACATCCACATGTTCGTGGAGGCCGAGCTGACCAAGCGCATCGGCGATACGGGCAAGCGCCTGCATACCGCCCGGAGCCGCAACGATCAGGTGGCGCTGGACATTCGCCTGTACCTGCGGGATGAGGCAGCGGAGATCGTCTCCCAGATCAAGACGCTGATCGAGGCGGTAACGACTCAGGCGAAGGCGCATGCCGCCACCATCATGCCGGGCTATACGCATCTGCAGCGGGCACAGCCCATCACCTTCGGCCATCATCTGATGGCGTATGCAATGATGCTGCTGCGGGACATCGGCAGGATCAAGGACGCTGTCAAGCGCATGAACGTGTCGCCGCTGGGCTCCTGTGCACTGGCAGGCACTACCTACAACACCGACCGGGCAATGGTCGCAGACAAGCTGAATATGGACGGCATCACGCTGAACAGTATGGACGGCGTTTCCGACAGAGACTTCTGCATCGAGCTGCTGAGCGCCTTTGCCACCTGCATGATGCACCTGTCCCGATTCTCAGAGGAAGTCATCCTCTGGGCCAGCTGGGAGTTCAAGTTCATCGAGCTGGACGATTCCTTCTCCACCGGCTCTTCCATCATGCCGCAGAAGAAGAATCCCGACATGGCGGAGCTGGTCAGGGGCAAGACCGCCCGTGTCTACGGCGATCTGATGACCACGCTGACGATGCTGAAGGGCCTGCCTCTTGCCTATAACAAGGACATGCAGGAGGACAAGGAAGCGATATTTGACGCCATCGACACACTGAAGCAGTGCCTGAGCGTATTTGCGCCGATGATCGCCACGATGCGTGTGCTGCCGCAGAACATGCGCAAGGCCGCTTCCGGCGGCTTCATCAACGCCACCGACTGCGCCGACTATCTGGTCAAGAAGGGAATGCCCTTCCGTATGGCATACAAGATCACCGGCCAGCTGGTCGCACGGTGCATTTCCGAGGGCAAGACCCTTGAGACGCTGCCGATAGAGAGCTACAGAGAGTACAGC
Source organism: Clostridia bacterium (assembly GCA_045617085.1). Taxonomy (GTDB): domain Bacteria; phylum Bacillota; class Clostridia; order Christensenellales; family Aristaeellaceae; genus Firm-10. Next base: position 4,655 of record JAZLHZ010000368.1, on the reverse strand, counting down.
GAGCTGTTCGGTGACGACCTGTATGACGAGATCAGCCTGGAAACCTGCGTCAGCAAGCGCATTTCCGCCGGCGGTACCGGAGCGGAATCTGTGCAAGTGCAGCTGGACTATGCGGACAGGATGCTGAAAGAGCTATGAAAAGAGGAGCGGTAACAGACCCGTATTTTGCCGATCAGCCGGAAAAGCGGTTCATTGAGGAGCTTAAGTCTCCCTTATGGCAGGAGCGTCCCGATGACTTTGACACGGCAGGGCAGAATGACGGAGAGGCAGACATTCACGGCATTTACCTGAAACAGGATGACATGGTGCCGGAAACGATCGCCGAAGACTTTGCCGCATTTACAAAAATCTATGGGATAGCCGGAAAACGCTATCCCATTGTTGTGAATACGGCGGATATGAATTTTGAGGAACACGAGATCGAGATCACGGAGTCGGAAATCTGCATCCGTGCCGCCGATGCCGAAGGTGTGCGCAGAGCCGTGGTGTGGATCGAGGACGAGATCCGCAGGCGCAATGCGGGCTTCCTGAAAAAAGGCTGTACGAAAAGAAATCCGTGGCTGAAGACGAGGCTGACCCGCTGCTTCTTCAGCCCCATCAACCGTCCGCCGAAATTCGGGGACGAGCTGAGTGACGACATCGACTACTATCCGGAGGAATACCTGAATCGGTTGATGCATGACGGCGTGAATGCGGTGTGGATCTATACGAGGTTTTCCGACCTCGTGCCGTCGGATTACGTATCCTCCTACGGCAAGGGCGGCGAAGCCCGGATCGAAAAGCTCAACCGGGTCTGTGAAAAGTGCATGCGCTACGGCATCCGTCCCTTCGTGTTCGCCATCGAGCCGGTGGCGCTGACCGAGGAGGATATGCGTGAGCTGGGCAGCGACGGCGGCGGAGCGTACAACGGACGGCATCTGTGCTGTGTGAACACCGAACGGGGTCGAGCCTTTGTGAAGCAGTTGGGACAACGGCTGTTCACCGAATGCCCGAACCTCGGCGGCTTCATTTCCATTACCTACGGCGAGCGGCCGACCTCCTGCGTGTCCTCGTATCAGTCGATCCCCGAGATCAGACTGCATCACGGCATCCTGTGCCCCAGATGCAAAGACCTCACGCCCGGACAGGCGACGGCAAATGCGGCCAAGGCGCTGGCGGAGGGCATCCATGCGGCGAACCCCGACGCCGTGGTCGTGAGCTGGACCTACGGACACCGTTTCCAGACCCTTGACGATGCGAGGGAGTATGTCCGTCGGATGCCGGATGATATCAAACTGATGCAGAATTTTGAGGAAATGGGGTATGCAGAACAGCTGGGACAAAAGCGGCAGGGCGTGGACTACTGGCTGAGCTATGCCGGGCCGTCTCCGCTGTACCGGGCGACTGCCGAGGAGGCAAAAAAAGAGGACAAGCCCATGTTCTTCAAGACGCAGGTGTGCTGCTGCCACGAGCTGGCAACGGTGCCGTATATCCCTGCGCCGGGACTGGTGCTGGAAAAGTACAGGAATGCCATGGACTTGGGCGCCGAGGGCGTGATGCAGTGCTGGTATTTCGGCAACTATCCGTCCCTCATGAGCAAGGCGGCGGGCGAGCTGTCGTTTGAAAACGAGATCGCAGATGCCGATTTTGAAAAGAAGCTGGCTGCGCTGTACTGGACGGAAGCGGACAGGGCGGCGCAGGCGTGGAAGCTGTTCGGCGAGGCGTATCGGAAATGTCCTCTCAACATCATGTTCAGCTATTACGGCCCGCTGCACGACGGTCCCGTGTGGAAGCTGCAGCTGAAGCCGAAAAACTATCCGCTGCCCAGAAGCTGGCAGACTGTGGACCCGGCGGACGGCGACCGCATCGGCGAATGCCTGCTGTGGGGACACACCCTTGACGAGGCGCTCACGCTGCTGACGGATATGCGGGAAAAGTGGCAGGAAGGACTGAAACTGCTGGAAAGCCTGCATGTGCGCTCTTCCGACGGTGAGGAACAACTCAGCGTGGCGAGAGCGATTTCCGTATTGATAAGGAGTGCCTGCAATATCCTGACATTCTACAGAGAACGGGAAAAGCTGGGCAGGGGAGACGAAAATGCACAGGCTTTGCTGAACTCGATGCGGAAGCTTTTGCTTGACGAGATCGAAAACAGCAGCGAATTGATCGGACTTTGCGAAAAGGACGGCAGGCTCGGCTATCATTCGGAGGGCGAGGGCTACAAGTTCTTCCCGAAGAAGCTGAGAGACCGCATCGAATATCTGCATACGCTTCTGGACACCGAGTTTGCGGAGGTGCAAAAACGCATCGAAGACGGACTTTCGCCGCTGGAATACTATGACGGCATCGAAGAAGGCGTCGGCGGCATCGACATCAAGGCACAGCCGATCGAAGCGGCGGAATGGGTTTCCGTCGGCAAGGGCGCCTTCCGCATGGCGTATTCCGAAAGCAGGCTGACGATAGAGGCGAAGGGAAAAGACGTCGTGCTCGACCCGGAGTTTGCGCTGATGCATCCGTATCCGACGGTGGAGGTCAGGAACGGCGAATTCGTCGTTTCCTCGAATGATTATCTGTATTATTCTGTTTTCGGCGAAAAGCTGGAAAAGTTCAGGAATACCTGGCATATCGGGGAGAAGGACGGCGTTGTTCGGCTTACTGCGGACAGGAAGGACATCGGCTGGGAAAAAGACCGCCCGTTCAAGCTGCGTGTCGAGATCGACGGCGAGCTGTGGCAGAGCGAGGAGAATCCGGTCAAGACCCTCGGAAAGAACAATGTATCGCCGGGCGAATACGGCTGGATCCGGATCCCCGTAAACAAATGACGACTCACTGTACACTTTACTTAGCCACAATACCTGTTTCATAATGGTTTGGTATGATAGGAATGTAAGATAGATAATGGGGGTGTTTCCGATGGAGAGGGAAAACAAGATGGGCACGATGCCCGTCGGAAAACTGATTTTCAACATGTCGCTGCCGATGATCGCATCCATGCTGGTGCAGGCGCTGTATAACATCGTCGACAGTATTTTCGTCAGCCGTATCAGCGAGCAGGCGCTGACCGCCGTGTCGCTGGCGTTCCCGGCGCAGAATCTGATGATCGGCGTGGCGACCGGTACCGCCGTCGGCGTGAATGCGCTTTTGTCCAGAGCGCTGGGCAGCAAGGAATATAACCGGGCAAACCGCATTGCGGAGAACGGCGTGTTCCTGGCCTTTGTGGGCTATGCGATCTTCCTGATCTTCGGCGCATTCTTTGCCCGCCTGTTCATGCAGTCCCAGACGCAGGTGCAGGAGATCGTCGATATGGGCACCACCTATATCACCATCTGCTGCTGTGTGTCCTTCGGCATCTTCGGCGAGATCATCTTCGAGCGGCTGATGCAGGCGACCGGACGCACCATTTACACCATGTACACCCAGGGCATCGGCGCCATAATCAACATCGTGTTCGACCCTATCTGCATCTTCGTGCTGAAGATGGGCGTAGCCGGTGCGGCTGTCGCCACGGTGCTGGGTCAGATCGTTGCCTTTGTGCTGGCGATCATCCTCAATCATAAGTTCAATGCGGATGTGCAGCTCAACATGAAAGCCTTCCGCCCCGACAGAAAGATCATCGGCTCCATTTACGCCATCGGCGTGCCGTCCATCATTATGGTGGGTATCGGCTCGATCATGACCTTCTGCATGAACAAGATCCTGATCATCTATACCGCAGGCAAGGAGACCTCTGCCACGGTATTCGGCGCCTATTTCAAGCTGAACAGCTTCATCTTCATGCCCATCTTCGGCCTGAACAACGGCGTGATCCCGATCGTGGCGTTCAACTACGGCGCAAGGAATCGGGGCAGAATGATGAAGACGGTCAAGCTGGCAGCCGTCATTGCCTGCTCGTTCATGCTGGTGGGAACGATCCTGTTCCTGGGTATTCCCGGCCTGCTGCTGAAGCTGTTCAATGCTTCCGAGAACATGCTGGCCATCGGCATTCCCGCACTGCGCATCATTTCGATCAGCTTCCCCGCAGCCGGCGTATGTATTGCACTGGGCTCCATCTTCCAGGCACTGGGCAAGGGTACGTACTCCATGATCGTATCCTTTGTCCGTCAGCTGGTGGTGCTGGTGCCTTCCGCATTGCTGCTGGCAATGGTCGGTCAGAATATCGGAAACGATGCTCTCGTCTGGTGGAGCTTCCCCTTTGCCGAGATCTTCTCGCTGACCGTGTCACTGCTGATGTTCTCCAGACTGTATAACACCATTATCAAGAATATTCCCGAAGGCAGTAACGTAAAATAACGGAGGTGCTGTTTATGGAAATCAAGTTGACAAGCGCCAATTTTGAGGCGGAAGTAACCAATTCCGACAAGCCGGTGCTCATCGATTTCTGGGCGACCTGGTGCGGCCCCTGCCGCATGCTCGCTCCCGTGATCGAGGAGATCGCCAAGGACTATGACGGAAAGATCAAGGTCTGTAAGGTCAACGTGGACGAGGAAGGCGAGTTGGCGGGCATGTTCCGTGTGGCCAGCATCCCCACGCTGGTGCTCATCAAGAATCACGAGATCGCTGCCCAGACCGTCGGCTATATGCCCAAGGCGGACGTGGTCAGCTTTATCGAAGGAGCAATCTGATATTTGTGCAGGCGGCAGGAAACTGCCGTCTTTTTTATTGACAGAAACGGCGGA
>JAZLHZ010000367.1:0-8248 GCA_045617085.1 Clostridia bacterium | reverse complement strand
AATATCTTTCCGTCAAAGCAGTCGGCATCGGGATAGCTGACGTTGTCACGGCTGTCGATGATCGCCTTGTAGGGCCAGGTCACGCCGTCATCCTCGGAGAGAAAGATTGTCATGTTCTTTCTCGAATCGGCATCGTCGCTTTTGATGAGGATGAGGTTTCCGCTGGGCGTGCGGCTGTAGAAAAAGCGGCTGGAAGGGTCACGCCAGCAGGAGAGTTTTGTATCTTCCCAAGTTTTTCCGCCGTCATGGGAGACGGTCTCCGCCAGTGCCTTACTTTCGGAGTAGGTGCGGGCCATCATGTGGATGTCGCCGTTTCTCTTTTGCACGGCCATGGCTTCGTCAAAGGGGGTAGCGATCTTTTTTGCCCCGTAGAATCTTGCCCAAGTCCCGCCCTTGTCGCAGGAAATACTGTACGCATAGCGGTCACATAGCTGGTCATAGTTAAAATTCATCCATCTGCCGTCGGAAAGCACGGTGGGCTTGCAGCGCAGGAAGCCGTCGTCCAGCCGTCTCGGGGCAGAGAAGACGATCTCGTCGGCATCCGGATCATCGCAGACCATGGCAAACTCGCTGTGCTGATGGTCGGGAAACTCAATGCCGTCGATTCGGAAATTATCGGTTGCTCCTTCTGTTGCCGGGATCGTGCGGTTCTGAACCCAGAAGACCCACAGCCGGCCATCGGGATCGGTCCAAAGCTCGATATCGAGGGAATGGATGAAACGCTTCCTGTCGCTGGGGATCACGCAGACGGGCTTGCTCCATGTCTTTCCCAAATCATCGCTGATCACGATGAGATTGAAATTGTCGGGATGCGGTTCCCGGGTACCGCCGGAATACCATCCCGCAAACAGACGGCCTTTTTTCGTAGCGGCAATGGTGGGACACCCCTGATAAAGGCGGATGTCGTCATCGATATAGATCGGATCATCCGGATACATAATGACATTGCAGGGCTCTTTTACCGGAATATCGAACATGGCGATACCTCCTAAAAAAAGATTACGTAAATTATATCACGGGATATGCACTTTGTCAACCAGTTGTGCTATAATGTCACTACCAAGACAGCGGAGGGCATAAATATGACCATTACTGAATATATGAAGAGCAACCTGCTTTTTCTGGACGGCGGCATGGGCGCACTGCTTCAAAAGCGCGGTCTGAAAAGCAGCGAAAAGGGTGAACTTTGGAATCTGACCAATCCCGAGGCGGTAAAGGCGATACACAGGGAGTATTACGACGCCGGAAGCAATGCGGTACTGACCAACACCTTCGGCGCCAACCCGTTGAAGTTTGACAGCGAAACGCTGGAAAAGCTGATCCCGGCGGCTGTGAAAAACGCACGTGAGGCCGCAGCGGAGTCCGCAGGCACGCAGGAGAAGTTCGTAGCGCTGGATATCGGTCCCTGCGGAAAACTGCTGAAGCCCTATGGCGAGCTGGAGTTTGAGGATGCAGTGAATGCCTTCAAGCAGGTCGCCCGGATCGGTGCGGCTGCCGGTGTGGACTTTGTAATGATCGAGACCATGTCCGACAGCTATGAGACCAAGGCGGCGCTTCTGGGGGTCAAAGAGGCCTGTGATCTGCCGGTATTCGTCAGCAATGCCTACGGCGAGGACGGAAAGCTTCTGACCGGTGCGGATGCTGCGGCTATGGCGGCATTGCTGGGCGGCATGGGAGCGGCAGCGCTGGGTGCCAACTGCTCGCTGGGCCCGAAGCAGCTTTTCCCGGTGATCGACCGGCTGCTGGATACTGCCGATGTGCCGGTGCTGTTCAAGCCCAATGCGGGACTGCCCAAGGTCGTGGACGGCGAAACGGTCTATGATGTCACACCGGAGGAGTTTGCCGAAGCAGTGTGTGAGGAGATCGGAAAGGGCGTGCGGATCGCAGGCGGCTGCTGCGGCACGACCCCGGAATATATCGCAGCGCTGGTGAAAAGGGCGCAGGGCATTGTTGCCGAAAAGCGGAACCCCGAAAGGCGCACGGTCATTTCATCGTATACGCATGCAGTGGAATTCGGAAAGAATCCCGTGCTGATAGGCGAGCGCATCAATCCCACCGGCAAAAAGCTGTTCAAGCAGGCACTGAAGAACAGAGATATCGACTATATCCTGAACGAGGGCATCAAGCAGCAGAACGCAGGCGTTCATGCCCTGGACGTCAATGTGGGCATGCCCGGCATCGATGAAAAACAGATGCTGACCGACGTGGTGAAGGCGCTGCAGGCGGTGAGCGATCTCCCGCTGCAGATCGATACCACGAATATCGAGGCGATGGAGCAGGCAGTACGGCTTTACAACGGCAAGCCGCTGATCAACTCGGTCAACGGCAAGCAGGAATCCATGGCGGCGATATTCCCCATCGTGAAAAAGTACGGCGGCTGTGTCATCGCTCTGACGCTGGACGAGGACGGTATCCCGACCAATGCGGAGGGACGTGTCGCCATTGCAAAGAAGATTATTGACGAAGCCGAAAAGTACGGCATTTCGAAGAATGAGCTGATATTTGACCCGCTGGCCATGGCGGTGAGTGCCGACAGCAATTCCGCCAATGTGACGCTGGAAAGCGTGCGGCGCATCTCAAAAGAGCTGGGCTGCTGCACCTCTTTGGGCGTATCCAATATCTCTTTCGGTCTGCCGGGCAGAGACAGCCTCAACAGCGTGTTCTTCGCTTCGGCTCTGACCAACGGACTGAGCGCAGCCATCATGAATCCGTACTCCAAGGCGATGTTAGATGTATATAAGGCGCACCGGGCGCTGTACGGGCTGGACGAGAATTGCGCCGACTATATTGCCTACTGTGCCGAGAATGACCCGCAGACGCCTGCCGCAAAGCCTGTCGAAACAGCTCTGACGGCGGTGGATGCCATTGTACAGGGAAGGGGAGAAAAGGCGGCGGCACTGACGGCAGAGCTGCTGAAGAGCGGAGTTCCTGCGCTGGATATCATCAGAGACAAGATCGTTCCCGCACTGGACATCATCGGCAGGGATTACGAAAAGAAAAAGGCATTCCTGCCCCAGCTGCTGATGAGCGCCGAGGCGGCGAAAGCGGCTTTTGACGAGATCAAGAAGGCTGCCTCCAAGACCGAGACCGGCAACGGTATTACGTTTGTTTTGGCAACGGTGGAGGGAGATATCCACGATATCGGCAAGAACATCGTGCGCCTGCTGCTGGAAAACTACGGCTTTGACGTGATCGATCTGGGCAAGGATGTAAAGCCGGAAGTGATCGTCAAGACAGTGACCAAGACCCATGCGCCGCTGCTGGGACTGAGCGCCCTGATGACGACGACTGTGCCCGCCATGGAGAAGACGATCAAGCTGATCCGTGAGGCGGCGCCCTGGTGCAGGATCGTGGTCGGCGGCGCCGTGCTGACGGAAAGCTATGCCGAAAGCATCGGTGCGGACAAGTATGCCGCCGATGCGATGGATACGGTACGGTATGCCCAGAGCATTTGAACATGAGCGGAAATAAGGAGTACTCCGATTGAAAAAGCTGTTTCTTATCCTTTTGAGTATATCTCTTGTGATGACTGCGGCAAGCGCCGGGGAATGGCCGGCAGGGGAATCGGCCGTGATGAGCGTACTGATCCCCGAACAGAGTCTGGTAAGTGATTTCGACAATAATGCGTATACCGAGTGGATCGAGGAAGCGTGCAATGTCGATCTGCAGTTTCAGCTGATCCCCGAAGCGGATGCAGGCAACAGGATCGCCCTGATGATCTCCGGCGGTGAAAAGCTCCCGGATGTGATCAATTATACCATGAGCCCGGCGACCGAGAGGATGTATTACGATGCTTCGGCGATCATGGATCTGTCCGGCTTCTTTGCAGGTGGTCTTGCGGTGAACTGTACGGCAGCCGATAAAGCATATCCGGAATACCGCATTATCCAAAGCATTACCAATGCGGACGGGACGATACTTGCCGTGCCGAAACTGCGGATCATGTATTCGGACGAGGTCAAGTATAAAATGTGGGTCAACGGGGAGTGGCTTAACAACCTCGGACTGGGAATACCCGCCACCACCGATGATTTCCATGACATGCTGAAGGCATTCAAAGAGCAGGATGCCAACGGCAACGGCGACCCGAATGACGAGATCCCTTTCATCACCTCCAACGGCTTCGGCGGTACTGCTGCCAAGTACCTCTTCAATTCCTTCGTGTTTGAAGGGGATGGTGATATGTTCCTGCTGGATGCCGACGGCAATGTATCCGTATCCTACATTCAGAATGGCTGGTTCGAGGCGCTGGACTACTGCAAGATGCTCGTTGACGAGGGCTTGCTGGCTCCCGAATCGTTTGCGTATACCAATGAGGACCTGGCTTCGATCGCCTGCAGCGGTGATGTCGTCGGTGTGATGACCAACGCTTCCTGCGACTTTATGGGGCCGGAGACCGATGAAAACCGCCTGCGCTTTATTCCCATCGCTCCGCTGACCGGACCCGAAGGCGTCCGGTATGCTTCCTATGAGGCTTCCGCAGCCGTCGGCTGTTGGCATGTGACCTCCTACGCCGAGAACCCCGAGCTGTGTTTCCGTGTCGGTGATTTCCAGTTCTGCGAGGAAGGCTTCCTGCGGGGCCGTTACGGCGTGGAAGGACAAAACCGGATGACGAAGGAAGACTACCTTGCCGCAAATCCCGGCGTGACACTGGCGGCACGCTATGTTTCCATGGGCTGTGAAGGCAGGTTTGTATTCTATAATGACACCTGGAATGAGCCCGATCATGTGACGTGGCATGAATATGTTCCGTATTTCTCCGGTGTAGTCGACGCTGAAAGCATGATCGTTTCCGACGACGGCATGGGTCATGTCGTTGATTGGGATACCTCTGCCGCCGTGCGTCGGGATATTGCCACCGGAAAATATCAGCTTTTGAAGCCCGGCATGGATGTGTACGTTCCCAAGCTGACCTACGGCGAGGAAGAGACCGATATTCTTGCATGGATCGCAGAGGATATCCGCAGCTATGTGGACCGGCAGCGCACTGCATATATCTTGGGGCAGGAGAACGACATATCCTCCCGGGAGGATTTCATAGGCATTCTGCGGTCATCTTACGGGTTGGATACGCTCCTCGAGATCGCAAACGATGCTTATGCACGTCAGTACCGGTAACCTGCCGGAAAAAAGGAATACGGAGAATTTATGGACAAGATCAAAGTATTATTGTGGGATATCGACGGCACGATATTGAATTTCAAAATTGCGGAAATGACGGCGATCCGTACCGGCTTCGGACGGATGAAGCTGGGCGAATGCACCGATGCAATGCTTCGTGATTATTCTCAGATCAATGACCGGTATTGGAAGATGCTGGAAAGAGGCGAGATGACAAAGCCGCAGATACTTGTCGGCAGGTTTCGGGAGTTCTTCACGAAATACGGCATTGATCCGAAGAAGGCCGAGGAGTTCAACCAGTATTATCAGACAGACCTCGGTGATACCGTGTGCTTCAATGACGATGCATATCGGCTGATCGCAGAACTTCGGCAACAGGGGTTCAAACAGTACGGCGTGACCAACGGAACACTGATCGCACAGGAGAAAAAGCTGCAGCTGTCGGGGCTGGATATGCTGCTGGACGGATGTTTCATTTCCGAAAAGCTGGGGTTTGAAAAGCCGAGGAAGGAGTTCTTCGACTGCGTGTTCGCCAGCATCGGCAGATATGCAGCCGATGAGGTGCTGATCATCGGCGATTCGCTCACCAGCGATATTACGGGCGGCTGCAATGCGGGGATACTGACCTGCTGGTACAATCCGGAAGGAAAAACAAATGATACGGCATTGGAGATCGATTATGAAATACGGGACCTGAACGAACTGAAAAATATCCTCAAATAACGAACCGCCTCCCCGGAATGAGGAGGCGGTTTGTATTATTTGCCGTTCTTCTTTTTCTTTTCTTCTGCCCGCTTGTCGTTGATGATCTTCATCTCGACCTCGGTGATCGTGGTGACATTGTTTTCCTTTGCCCAGTCCACACAGCCCTTTAGTATCAGGGGCAGGAATACACGGGGTACATTGAGTACGGTCTTGAGGGCTTCATCTGTGAATTTGATCTTGTCATCGGCACGGTCTGCGGCATAGCGGACAGATTCCAGAGAGGCCTGACGCATCTGCAGCAGCTCGAAATGCATCCTCTTTTTGCGGTGGAACCAGAAGTTCTTGCTGTCACGGTAGCCGTAATCCACGGGCAGCGGCGGGAAATCCTGCGCCCGTACGCCGTTGATGATGGCGTCACTGTATTTCTTCTTCATCAGGATGCGGTCGATTTTCAGAATGAAGTGGGCACCGAACTTGCTGGTGATGCCGTTAAAATCGTGATATGGCGGTTCGTAGCCGTTGAGGTTGCCGGGCTTGTCGTCCTGGGCATTGTCCAGCGTACTGACCCAGGTGCATTCGATGGCCTCGATGGCATCGGTCAGTACCTGCGGACGCTTTTCTCCGGTCTCTTCCTCGATCTGGCTCTTTTCCAGACGGAAGTTGCATTTGGGCATTTTGTCTTCGGGCTTGTCGCCGGGCCAGGACAGCTTGACGGCTTCCTTGAAGGAGGCGGGCTTGTCATCAATGAAGTTGATGGCACACTTGCCGGTGCGCAGGATATTCTGGGCGGTATTGGAGGAATTTCGGCAGGAAAGAAGCATCGCATAGAATTCCTTGCCCGCCACATAGTAGGGCTGTACCAGCGAATACGGACCGAGGGTCGTGCTGCCGTCCTCGCACAGGGTGCTGATAATGACGGTAGGCATCGGGAAGAACAGAGAGGTCTGGTAGAAGTTGTCTACGATACGAAGATTTTCAAAGCTGCTCACAGGGTTCACTCCTTCTGAAATAATAGTTGGCCTTTTCAATTAATTCACATATTATTAATATGCTTAACCTATTATAGCACAGGCGGATGGCTTTTGTCAACAAAAAAAGAAAGCGTGTATTGCGCTTTCTTTTTTTTTGCCGGTGGTGGGATTCGAACCCACACCCCGTCGCCGGGAACGGATTTTGAGTCCGTCACGTCTACCATTCCATCACACCGGCAAGACTACTGTACTATTATGTCATAGATGGGGAATGGTTACAAGCATATTGATGTAAAATTTGATATGGTTATTTCAGTTTGGCAATGACGAATTTGGTTTTGATGCCCTGAGAGGTGAACAGCTTTTCATGTTCACTGAAATAGTTGGGGGCAAAGCCGGAGGAATGCAGGTCGAAGGTGATGAATCGGAACGTGAAGCCGCAGCTGCGGAAATAGTCCAGTGAGTCGAAAAACAGGGTATCGTTGTCGGTCTTGAACCAGATCTCTCCGTCATCGGCGAGGAATGTCTTGTACTGTTCCAGCTGTCTGGGATGGGTGAGGCGGCGCTTGCGGTGTTTGAGGCGCTCGTCCCACGGGTTCGGGAAGCTGATATAGATGCGTTTTACGTTGTCCTCCTTGGAGAAGGTATCGGTGAGCTTGGCGCAGTCCTTGATGCCGATGATGACGTTTTTCACATCGTCATTTCCGAACGCAGCGGCAATGTTCCGCCGGGCGCTGCCCAGCACGTCGCTGATAAGGTCGATGGCGACAAAGTTGACGTCCCGCTGTTCGCTGACCATGGCGGCGGTGGATACGCCCTTGCCGCAGCCCAGCTCGATATGCAGCGGCTGGTCCTTTTCAAACTGCTCCTTCCATTTGCCTTTATATTCGTCCACATCCTTCGCAAACCAGTCGCAGGCGTTGAGCTCCGGCAGAGCCCATTTCTTTTTGCGCATTCTCATTTTGTTTCTTCCTCCCGGTATTCATAGGATGTGAGTGTGTCGCCGTCGTAGCGGAGTGTAAAGCGGAAATACGGTCTGTTTTCTTCAAACAGCAGCGGCAGAAAGAGCCGGTCGCCTTCCCACAGGTTGAGATCCATGATCTCCGCTGTCGGGATCCATTTCAGCTCGCCCTCGTCGCAGTCGGTAAGAGAACCCGAAAAACTGCTTGCGGTGTAGACGTAAATGTGCTCGGATTCGGTGCCGTTATAAATAAATGTCAGCTCGCCCCGTCGGGAAACGCCGCCGATGGTGAGACCGGTCTCTTCTTTGTACTCCCGCAGCACACAGGCATCGGGCGTTTCTCCGTCTTCGATATGTCCGCCGATGCCGATCCATTTGCCCTTGTTGACGTCCTGATGCTTCTTGATGCGGTGCAGCAGCAGACAATTGCCCTTGTCAAAAAGATAGCAAACCGTGGTCTGTTCTATCATGGTACCCTCACAGAATTATA
>JAZLHZ010000366.1:0-4839 GCA_045617085.1 Clostridia bacterium | reverse complement strand
TCCTCGGACCAGTCGGGGCGCAAACGCTCGGCGCAGGTCTCGATGTTCCACGCCTCCTTGCATTTGAGGTAAAATTCCTTCAGATTATCAGCACCGCACTCCTTCACGGGCTTGACCTGATCGGCGTACTCCCAGCCGAAGAAGCGGTACTTGGGGTCATATTTGTATCCGGTGTTTTCGAGAAGCTTGATGATCATAATTTCCCTCTGCATAATTATTGTGCTTTTATTATATCATAAGTTTTTTCAATTTCAAAGGAAATACGTCATACAGGCCTTTTCTTTTTGGGCAGCCGCTCTCTGACGTAGAAAGCTCTGTATTGACACTTGTTTTTTCATCTGTTTTATAATAAAATAACATGGCTTCGGCCGACCATGGACATAAAAAAGCCCCCATATTTTACTATGGGAGCTTTAATGAAATCGCCAGTGATGAAAAAAGTGACGAAAGGGTCGGTTCAGTCCGCAGAAAGAAACGGATATGACACGGAGGAATATTTCTCCTCCAGATGCCGTGAAAGGATATCCGCTTCAAGTCTGCTGCCAATGGCGGAATACTCCTCCAATGGTCTGTCGAGCAGAACACTGACCCTGTGGAGGGTTTCGCACTGCTTTTCAACACGAATGACGATGCCATTACACAGTTTTTCCTCCGAAACAATGGCGGTTGCTGCGTTGCGGTGATTTTTGAACATCATGTGTAGTGCCTCCTCTTGTTTTCGGACGAGCAGATAATAGCATACTTTTCGCAGCTTTTGAGCTTATCTGCCATTATTTGCACATTTTTCTTCATAATCGGTATCTCGGAGGATGACATGGATCTTACGAACCCCATCGTGCTTACAGGAAATTATATCGCATCCTTAATGATCTGTCTGGCATTGTACTTTCTTCTCACTCCCAAAAAGCCCCTGTGGATATGCGAGGCCGTGTGCCTTGTGTTTTACAGCCTTTCGCTGCTTGCGGGGCGGATGGTTCCGTCCGCCACATTTCTTCGTCTTCTGCTTTCTACGGTGTTGAACTGTATCCCTGTGCTCTTTCTTTTTTCAGATCCTCCCGTCAGGAAGCTCTGCCTGTTTCTGGGAATAGAATCCGTTGTCGCTCTGTGCGAGATGATCTCTATTCTCCTCTTCGGTCAGGACCTGACCGAAGAAGCAAATTATTTGAATGTTTACATTATCTATCTCTGTTTCTTTTCGATCTTTCTGGCGCTGTTCTTTATTCTTGTATCCCGAAAGATCCGCAGCTTCGAGATGCTGCTGAACAAGGCAGATGTTGCCCTGCTGTGCTTTTTTCTGATCAGTCAGATAATTATCACCATGTGCTGGGAAGCGGATACCATTACCAGGACGGCAAGTCACACTGCCTCAGATTTCTCATGGGAAATACTCGTCGCCCTGATCCTGTTCATTCTGCAGGACTGTCTGCTTGTCGTGCTGCTGCGCCATTCCTCAAGATCGACCATGCTGCAGGTCGAAAACGCCACGCTTACCCAGTACCTGAGCTCCCAGAAGGAGTATTATTCCCGGCTGGCCGCGCAGTATGAGATCGTCCGCATCATGCGCCACGATATCGCAAATCATCTCTTCACCGTCAAGGCTCTTGTGGACTCCGGCAGGCTCGACAAGGCACAGGAGTATACGCAGGAGATAAGCGACATCTTTGAAAAGCAGCGCTTACACAGCATATGCGAGAACCCCGCTGCAGATTCCTTCCTCTCCGCCAGAATGAAGGAGCTGTCCGATACCGGCATAACCGTCGAGACGGAGCTTGTCCTCCCGGCAAGCATCGGCATAGACGACTACGATCTGATCTCTGCCTTCGGCAATATGCTGGACAACGCCGCAGAAGCAGCTGACGGCTGCAGTGAGCCGGAGATAAGGCTGGCCGCATCCATGAATAAAGGCTTTGTCAATATCCGCTGCGAAAACCCTGTCGGTAATCATGCCGGTAAAACAGTCCGCATTCCGGGACTGCCCCGGGGCATCGGAACGATTGTCCTGAATTCTCTGGCAGAAAAATACGACGGCAGCTATTCCTTCAGCAGCGAAGACGGGAAATATATTTCCATGCTCAGCTTAAAGAGCACCGGGAAAGCGGGTGTTTCGGAGAAATGATCTATATTGCGGTCTGTGATGACGAAAAGGTCTCCCGGGACTATGCCGCTCATCTTGCAGAGAGCTGTCTCGGCAGCGAAAAGGCCGAGGTCGAGCGCTTTGATACAGGGAGCGCTCTGCTTCGCGCCATCGAGATGAGCGATTATATTCCCGACATTGCCATCCTTGACATTCAGATGAGCGATATTGACGGGATCACGCTTGCGCAAAGGCTCAACACTGCTGTCCGTGACTGTCTGATCATTTTCCTGACGGGCTATGATGAGTACTCCTCCGATGTCTACGAGACAGAGCATCTGTATTATGTGCGAAAAGCGACTGCCGACCGATATCTGCCGTCTGCACTGCAAAAGGCGGTCAGCACACTGGAGAAAAGCCGCCGGGATGAGTCGTCTTTTCTGCTTTCCCGGAGAGGAGCCAAGTGGCGAATACCGGCAGATGACGTGATCTATCTGGAAAGGAACCTTCACAGAACAACGGTGGTGACCAGAAACGGGAGCTTTGATGTGTCAAGCTCTCCACAACAGCTTCTGGCGGGTAAGGAGCAGCTCGGCTTCATCAACTGCCATCAGAGCTACTGGATCAATTTCCGCCATATTTCCGGCATGGACGGGCAGAGTTTTACCGCCAGCAATGGGGACACCGTACCCATAAGCCGTGCAAAAAAGGCCGAGGGGCGGCGGCTCTTCTTTGAATTGCTTCGCTGACTGTTCTCAGAAAAAACCAGCCTCCACGGGATATCCCGTGGAGGCTGTTTTTTGCTATCTTACTTTGCGTTTCTCACGCTGTCGATGTGGCGGGTGAGGTCGAGCATCTTGTTGGAGAAGCCCCACTCGTTGTCGTACCAGGCGATGAGTTTGACGAAGTTGTCGTTCAGAGCGATGCCGGCCTGTGCGTCGAAGATGGAGGTGTGAGCATCGGTGCGGAAGTCGGAGGAAACGACCTCGTCATCCACATACTCGATAACGCCCTTCATGGAGCCTTCGGAAGCGGCCTTGATGGCTGCGCAGATCTCGTCCATGGTTGCGGGCTTTGCGAGACGGGCGGTCAGGTCAACGACGGAAACATCGCCGGTGGGAACACGCATGGACATACCGGTGAGCTTGCCCTTGAGCTCGGGGATGACCTTGCCGACTGCCTTTGCAGCGCCGGTGGTTGCGGGGATGATGTTGTTGTAAACAGAACGTGCAGAGCGCAGATCCTTGCTCTTGGGGAAGCCGTCAACAACAGCCTGGGTAGCGGTGGAAGCATGAACGGTGGTCATGAGGCCTTCGACGATACCGAAGTTGTCATTGATAACCTTTGCGAGAGGTGCAAGGCAGTTGGTGGTGCAGGAAGCGTTGGAAACGAACTGCATATCGGGAGTGTACTTGTCGAGGTTGACGCCGCAGACGAACATGGGGGTGTCATCCTTTGCAGGACCGGACATGATGACGACCTTTGCGCCGGCATCAATGTGAGCCTGTGCCTTTTCCTGCGTCAGGTATGCGCCGGTGCACTCAAGAACGTAGTCAACGCCGAGCTCGCCCCAGGGAACAAGATGTGCGTCACGGTAGGTCTTATCGGAGAGGACCTTGACGGTCTTGCCGTTTACGGTGATGGTGCTGTCTTCATCGTTGCCGATGACTTCACCGTCGAAGCGGCCGTGAACGGTGTCGTAGCGGACGCCGTATGCCAGATGAGAAGCGGGATGGCCGGGAGCATTGATCGCAACGATCTCGATATCGTCAGACTTGATAGCGGCTCTGAAAGCCAGGGAACCGATGCGGCCGAAACCATTGATGCCAACTTTGATCATGTTTGATATCCTCCAATTATATAAAATACAAAAAATGTGATCCGTGTTTTTCCGAAAATGGGCATGGAAAAACATTCGCTTACATAGCTTGTTAATAATAACATATAATATTCACAAAAATCAAGTTCAAATGCTATGTATTTTTAACAAAAATGTGCCGAAATTCACGCGCTTTTGCCTGCAAATACGCACGGGATATTGTTTATTTTGTCCATATTTGTTAGAATATATACAATAAAAACGCGGAGGTAAGTCTTATGCTTCAAATCTCAGCCGATCTGCTGGCTGTATCCGGCGAAGCTGCACTTCTGACAAAATTCGGCAAAGTGGTTTTTTCCAATGTCGCCGCCTGTGAGCTGCTCGGGCAGGACTGCACAGGCAAGACCATCAGGAGTCTGTTCGGAGAGGAAGTAGCCGGAATTCAGGCGTCCTCCTACATCGGCAGCATATCGATGAACGGGAAAGCCCTGATGATCCGGACCGCTTCCTCCGACAATCTGAAGGCCATGTTTCTCTCCCGGCCGGAAAGCTCCACCGCACACATCCATGAAGCCTTCATCTTCTCTCTTCGCAGCAGCCAGATGGCGCTGGGGCTCTCGCTCGATATGGCGAGGAACCGGGCGCAGGAGCTGAACTCACCGGAGCTGTTGGCCTCCGTCGCTTCCATGACGCATGAGCATTTCAAAATAAACCGAACGATCTCCAATGTATCCGTCATCAATGGGAGCACCTATTTCGCTCTGCAAAAGATCGACCTGTCGGAGCTCCTGGCTGAAATAATCCGTTCGATGAAGCTGATGCTGAAAACATCGGATATTCGCTTCTCGGCGCCGGAGCACCTGACGATCTATGCCGATCCGAATCTGATCCGCATTCTGTTCATGAACCTCCTGTCCAATGCCATCACCCATGCGCACGGACACAG
>JAZLHZ010000365.1:0-11150 GCA_045617085.1 Clostridia bacterium | reverse complement strand
TGACCACCAGCCGCATGTGATGCTGATTCAGAATATTCGTGATGTTCTCGGTGGAAAGGCTGTTGTCATCGGATCGGGTCTTGACCAGACACAGCAGACATTCCTTTTCGCCGGACTGCAGATGCAGCTGGCCTTCTCCGTTTTCGATGCCTTCAAAGCCCAGCAGGAGCTGACGGAGCATCTGCTCGTTGCGTCCGGTGATGGCGTTGTTCATCAATTCGGCATCCATCCGCTCGTTCCGGGCGATGATCTCATCGATCCGTTCAAACACGTCCCGATCCTCATGGGCAGCAGTCAGGCGGTTGGAGATCGCCTGTATGGGTTTGTGCAGCTGATATGCCGCATACGCCGAGTACACGGCGCCCAGTACGATGATGACAAGACAGAATGTGATGAAGATGCGGCGGATGTCCTCCAGTCTTTGGGTGATATGTGTCGCATCATTCAGGTATACATAGATCCAGCCGGTATCGGCGGATTCGGCCACATAGGCATAAGAGACATTGTTATCCAGCTGCACCTCGTACCGCCGGATATCGGTCGTGATCTCCTCGCCGTTCACGAGGATGTCATCCAGATCAACGGCCTTCCCCGTGGAATAGATCAGCGCACCGTAAGCATCATAGATCAGCAGGTCGGAACCCTTCCCCATGGATATCTCCGAGAAGGATTTATACATCGTTGAGCTCTTGATATCCACGATGACATATGCCGTCGGCTCCTTGCTCACGCTGGTCCTCGGGATCGTGCGCACCAGAGAGATCACGTTCGCCGACATTCTGGAGAACAGCGCCGGAACCGTCCGGCTGAAGGTGCGATTGGTCACATCATCAATATTATTCAGTTCCAACAGGAAATCCCTGTCGGCATAGTATTCAAGCCGGGAGACGCTCTGCTTGGTCGACAGCGTGATCTGACTTTCGGGATAATACACGCAGATATTGTCGATACAGTTGACGGATGACTTGATGAAGTTCAGATCATCCATCACCTCGATAGCCTTGAGCATCTGATTATTCTGATAGAAATTGACAAAGTGTTCATACTTCGGGTTGTCGAACAGGCCCTTCACCGCAAACTCCGTGGAATCGAACACGGCATCGTGGGAATGGCGCAGCAGAGAGAAGGTATTCTCATAGTTGATGTCATAGTCCTGCTTGATCAGCGAGTTGGTATAAATAAACTGTACGATCGACAACAGCACTGTTGCCGTCAGCAGCAGAAGAAAGAAATAGCAGAAATAACGGATAAGGCGTCGCCTATCCGAGCGGACCTTATACATTTTCTCATGGTTCATATGCATCATTACCTCTCTCTTTCCGTGCTGTCTTCATTATAAACCACTTTCGTCCATATTGCAACAGTGAAATCCCATATATGTCAACGGCAACACTGCCGCTTTTATCATATCAAACGACAGTGTTGCCTTACGCAAATGCGTCAGATCAGCAATTACTTGCCGGCAATGTTGTAGGAAACGATTGCTGCATCGGGGCTGAGCTCGTTGTATGCGGCAACGTAGGAGTCCAGAACCTTCTGAGCGCCCTTGGAAACAGCCTCATCGAGGTACTGCTGCCAGGTGTCATCGTTGATCTCCACGGCGCCGGTCACGAAGTTGACGACCCACTGCTTCATCAGAGTCTCAAGACCTGCGCTGTAGGTCAGATCATCGTCGGTGGCTACATAGCCGTAGAACATGGTCTGGTACAGATGGATACCCTCGGCAATATCATACACGTCGGCGTCTGCCAGCATGGAGATCTTGTCTGCGGTGTCATGATACTCGGCTGCTCTTGCAGCAGTCTCTTCCTGACGGATCTGCAGGTTGTAGAACAGGTTGACCAGGGGATGCTGACGCCAGCCGAAAGCGTACTTTTCATCGGTGGTATAGGCCTTGCCCTGCTCGCCGAAGGTGTACTTGAGCATACGGGCCGCGCTGGTATGGAGCTCGTCGGAATACATCAGGTTGCCGTTCTCGTCCCTCAGCTGGGGATTGCCGTACTGGGAACCTTCTTCACTGTGGCAGTAGTTGATGATGGCAACAGCGGCCTCGGGGCACTCGCACTCGGCAGAGATCATAGCGGTCTTCCAGAAGGAGCCGTGATCCATGACGCCGTACTGGGTGCCGTCATCGCTGGTAACGAAGATGGACTGGAAGTCAACATCGGGCTGGAGCTCGAGCAGGCCCTTCTGAAGCAGGTCGCTGCCGACGTTCCACCAGCCGGAGTACATGCCGCCCTTACCGTTGGTGGCATTGACCAGAGCCTGGTCATAGTTCAGAATGAAAGCTTCCTGATCGATGGCCTTGACAGCATAGAGCTCCTGCAGGTACTCGATGCAGGCACGGAAGTTGTCGGAGTAGTTGAAGGGAACAGCTACGCCGTCCTCGAGGTAGACCTGATTGGGCTGACCGCCGAATGCGCCGAAGATGGGCATGAAGGTCTGGGTCCAGCTCTCATCACCGTTGAAACGGCAGCCGAGGCCGTAAGTATCGGCTTCGCCATCACCGTCGGGATCGCCTTCGGTCATGGCGATCAGGATCTCCTTGATCTCGCTGAGGGTGTAGGTCTTCTTCTCCTCGAAACCAAGCTTACGTACCCAGTCCATACGGAGGATGGTGGGGTTCTTGTAAGCATAGTTCTCGCTGGGGATAGCGACCAGCTTGCCGTTGATGGTGCAGATCTGCAGGGCAATGTCCTGGCAGCGCTCCAGAATGGTGGAGCCGTACTCGTTCACGAGGTCAGTCAGATCCTCGATGAAGAATCCGGTGTTGTAGTACTCCATGAAACCGAGACCATCGACGGTCACGATGTCAGGCAGGTCGTTGGAGGCCAGCAGCAGGGGCAGCTGCTCGGTGGGATTCTCGTAGTAATCCATCTCGATGGAGATCTCATAGCCGGGAATCAGGTTCTTGGCAGTGTCCATCCAGTCCTGGATATCCGGAGGGAGTTCTTCGCCGTCCTTGGGGTAGTAGTCACCTTCCACCTGCATGATCGAGACGGTGACCGGACGGACATCGTCTGCCATGGCAAAGGAGGCAGCGCCGACTGCAAGAGCCAGCACGAGGAGCAGGGAAACGAGTTTCTTCATGGTGGGGTTCTCCTTTCATATTATAAACGGTTCTCCCGTTTATTTGATGACATCAACCTTTCAGCGAGCCGACCATTATGCCCTTTGCAAAGTATTTCTGCAGGAAGGGATAGCTGCACATAATGGGGAAGGTCGCAAAGATCACCGTGGCGGCCCGGACGGCATCGGAAGCCGGGGGCTTAGCCAGCAGATAGTCTTCATCCATGACCATCTGCATGGAGTTCTTATACATGCGGTTCAGTATGACCTGGATCGGATAGTATTTGCTCTCGTGATTGTACAGGATGGCAGCGGTATATTCGTTCCAGTTGCTGACTCCGTAAAACAGGGTCATCGTCGCGAGAATGGCGCTGGACAGCGGAAGCACGATGCTGATCAGCGTCCGGAACTCGCTGGCGCCGTCAATGTACGCCGATTCCTTCAGCTCCTCCGGCTGCGCCATGAAGAAGTTGCGCATCAGGAGCAGGTTGGATACCGAAATGGTGTCCGGTATTATCATGACCCACAGAGTGTTCAGAAAGCCAAGATTTCTGAGGTTCAGATATGTCGGGATCAGCCCGCCGCCGATGAACATGGTGATCAGCACATAGATCGTCATCGGGAGGCGGAACGGAAGATCCTTCTTGGAAAGCGCATAGCCGCCCATCGTCGTCAGCACCAGTGACAGCGAGGTGCCGACCACCGTGATAAATATGGTGTTCTTATAGGAAAGCCATACATTGGAATAGTGGAAAACATACAGGTAATTGTCAAATGTGACCTCACTCGGCCACAGCATCATACCTTCTGCTTTGGTGATCGCCGCATTCGTGGACAGCGACTGGAAAACGAGGTTCAGGAACGGATAGAACATGGAAAACGCCAGCAGGGTCAGCAATACCACAATGATCACATCGCCGATAGTGGTGCGGTGAAGACGGGAATTGCTGCGCTTAACAGACTCATTTCTGCTCATCACCATATTCCTCCTTCCTCATCCAGCTTCTTGGCTACCGTGTTGGTCAATATGACCATCAACAGGCTGAGAATCGAATTGAACAGGCCGACAGCGGCGGAATAGCTGTACTGGTTGATGGTCAGCATACCGGTCTTATAGACGTAGTAGTCCACGGTCTCTGCCACGTTTTCGACCATGTCGTTGACCATGATAAGCGTCTGAGAGAATGAAGTGGAGAACAGACCGCCCATCGTCATGATAAACTGGAGGCTGATCAGCGGACGCAGCTCGGACAAGGTGATGTACCACAGCTTCTGCAGTCTCGTAGCGCCGTCCAGATCGGCTGCCTCGTACATCTCCACATTGACCCGGCTCAGCGCAGCGAGATAAATGATGCTGCCCCAGCCCAGTTCCTTCCATACATCCGAAAGGACATAGAACCATTTGTACAGGCTGGCACTGCCCAGATACATGACCCGCTCCAATCCGAATACCGAACGGATGCCGTTGATAAAACCGTTGTAGGAAAAAAAGTTATGCAGGATCGCATAGATAACGACAAAGGATACAAAGTGCGGAAGATAGGACACAGACTGAAGGATCCGCTTGTATACGGGATTGCGCATCTCGTTGAACATCAGCGCCACGATGATGGGCGCCGGGAATCCGATCAGGATACGCAGGGATGCCAGCGTGATCGTGTTGCCGAATACTCTGGGAAACTCGCCGTTGGTCAGGAAACGAATGAAATGCTTAAGACCGAAGTTGTCTGCCCAGGGGCTTCCCCATATACCCAGCTTGAAGCTGTAATCCTTAAAAGCGATCTGGATTCCGAGGAGCGGGATATAATGGAAAATGAACAGGTACACCGCCACCGGAAGGAACAGCACATAATAGATCCAGTACCGTTTCAATATCCGCATCAGCCTGTTCTTCCCGGCATTTGCTGTTTTCCGGTTTTCCTTTCCTTTCTGTATGACCATCATTAACTCCTCCGTTTATCGGTATACATTTATTATCGCAGAGACATCATATATTGTCAATGTCGATTTTAGGCTGTCGAATAAACAAAATACTGCCTGTAAATGAACATTTTGTTCAACAATCTCTTTCATGTTTTATTCATTCTGCCATACCCATGTTTTATCGTCCGGATAATACAGATGTATATGTCAAATTCTGCACCTGCATCAAGCCACAAGGCAGTGTTATTTACAAAAATGGTAATTGCATTCATATCCCTGGCTATCGCCCGGTCATCAGTCATAAATGAAGCTGTTATCTCATTGCAGAACCAACCGAAACATTCTTTTTCATATTCTGATCTGCCCCACAATAACTCGCCATTTATTTCATCTCAAAACACACATACTGTTGAGATGACTTATTTCTTCCTTTTTCCGCAAAAATGTGGTGAGTAAAAAACCGGAAATAACAAATTCCGATGAATATCTCTTTTTACCTGATCCTTATGAAAGAGGTATTAAACAAGCAACGGACACATTGGTTTCATAACCGAATGTGTCCGTTGCTTACTGTATCAAGTTATATCCTCATTGTTCCTTATCTGAACAGGTTCGATTCCTTCACTGCATTGTTTCCGGCGGCAAATATGTTCGATGTCAGCGTATTCTTCATTCCGCCGATCCGCCGGACTTCGATTGCCGGACAATCCGGGTTATTATTGATCACATTTGATATCGTAGAATTGACAAGGAAGCCTTCCACAAATATCGCCCGTTTGCCATTGAAGACGCAATTTGAAATGGCGATATTGGACAGACCTTCCGGCGTACTGACTCCGTATTCGCCATCGCCGCACCCCAGCTTGATACCGCCGGAATCACGGCAATCCGCCGGCGCCGTATCGATCAGCCCATCCACAACAATATTGAATATTCTGGCTCCGTTTGCCGGAAGCATCAGGATGTGATGACATACATTTCCTTTGGAATATCCAACGACATTTCGGATAATGATATTATAAATATCCTTACTCCTCTTTGTCCAGTCGGAATGCATGACATGCGTCGTACACAGTGCACCGCTCTTATGGTACGTCTTCCCTGCAATCGCAGTAAGTGCGATCAAATCGTCACCCGTACCGCCGGTAATATCCGAAACCACAATGTCGTGGCAGCCGTTGCGCAGGTCAACACCATCCTGGTTTTCGGTATTCATCAGCATGCCGTCAATATAACGTGCCATCCTTGCATCAAAGTCAAGCTTCTCGATACGTCCATAGGCGCAGTTTTCACAGGATACGCCCCAGCCGTGAGACTCTACGATACGCAGATTGGAAATGGAGAAGCGTTCTACATTCGCAAACAGAATTCCGATGCCCCGCCAGTCACCGTACTGCGATTCGCCGTCCTTGCCGGCATCCGTACCATAGGAATGGTAATGCTCATCAGTAAAGGTGATTTTATCAACAGAGCGGCGTTCCTCCGGGATCCAGTCTGCCATTTTGCAAAGATCTTCCTTTGTCTTGGGGCATGGACGTGCCAGCACCTTGGAGCTGTCACCGGTTGCGCGGGGATGGTCGGCTCCGAGCAGTGTACAAATACCCTCGCCCCGGATGTGGATGTTGCTGATCGGCTGAATATCCTCGATACCGATTCCGCAGTTTGCACTTCTGAAGAAATTGTCTCTGCAGGCATCAGACAGCTTGATCGTACAGTTCTGAAGAATAACCGTCGTATTCCCCGGAAGGAGTATCGCCCGATCGATGACCCACATGGTTCTGCTGTCACCGGCCTCACGGGGCGGAATAACAACGATGCCGTCCGCACCAATAGCAGCCATCGCATTTTCTATCCGTTCACTGTCTGAGTTTCCTCGGAAATCATTGACATTGACCATATGTTGAAGCCCTCCGTTTACTCAAATACTCTCGTGTTCTCTCTTGTATAATTCTTTTCCATGTATTCCTTCAGCTCTTCCATATTAGAATAAGGAATATGTCCTCTCGGTGTCACATTATGCACATTCCAGTACTCGAAGTCAAGCTTGAAATCCGCATATCCGTCCTTAAACTCCAACGGAACCATGACAAGCACACGATAATCCAGCAGTTCCTTCATGGTATGCAGAGAGAATACCGGTGTTTTCAACTTAAAGTTACGGGGAGTAAGCAGTATAACATTTCCCTTTTCACCTGCAGGACGTGTTGCTCTGCCGGTCAATGTCATGGTATCTTCGTCCCACTTCACATATTCGATGTCGACGGCGCCCTGCTGGATATGCATATCGGTTCCGATCAGCCACGGATGCTCACGGTATTTCGTGAACCGGAACAGTTTACAGCTTTCGGCAGGCACCTGTACCGGGAAGGAATCATGGAACACCCCTCGATATTCTTCATTCCAGAAATCGTACACCACCTGATTCCCTTCCAGACCGAGTCCAGCAAAATCAAGCGTCAGCTCCACCGGCTTGGGATCCGCATTGTATACCGCCACGAGCATGTATTCATCCCAGTCTGTCTTGATCGGGAGCTTCATGATACGGCAATAGTCATCCGGCTGCACTCTGTCAAACAGATCCACGGGGACAGCGGAATACGGCGTTCTCGGCAATACCTTCTTGATATATGCCAGCCGTTCATCCGATATGGTGCGGATATCATCACCGAGCATGATCGGATTGCTTCCGCCCATGCCGTAAACCGTGGTAACGAACTGCACATACCCGACAGGGAAGGGCTTGTCGATCGTCATCAGATTGAAGTCGTTGATATACGTTTTCTGATGCGTGAACCAGTTCCCCGCAACATTCTTGATAAAATACAGCAGGTTGGAATAGTTCATGTCATGCAGCACATGATAGCAGTTCCGCCAGTCATTCAGACTGCCGCCCTCGGCGGTTCTTCCCTCGCCGAAGTCACGGCCGATACGTGCAGCATTGATCGTTCCGGTAAAGCCCGGCGAAGAAGCAACCGCCGTCTGCAGATGTGTATCGCTGCCCGTGACCTTACGTATCTCCTTCAAGATATTATATCCCGCCTGCTGAGGCGTTTTTGTCCGATCAAACAAACGAGCCTCATTAATGATGCCGAGGAAGTCCAGCATGTAGTACCTGACGCCGATGGAACGGTAATAGGCAAATACATCCTTGACATACTTGATGGCATCGGGATGCGTACCGTCCAGGTTATACTTGTGCATGTGATACCAGGGCAGGTCATCGTCTTCCAGCTTCCAGCACCATGCATTTTCATAGCTGATCGGCTTACCGTCTTTATCGACGATCAGATGATCCTTATGCTCTTCCAGCATGCCCTCCGCTTCACTGAAGAACCAGAACGGCGATGCCCACAGACCCGGCTTGTAGCCCAGATCCATGAGGCGCTTGAAATAACCTTCCAATCCGCTGGGGATTTCGTAGTCGTTGCACTTCAGCCAGTTGCCGGGGATATAATCCTTCAGGTTACCCTGACTGGTCCATATGTATTCCACGCCGAAGCCTTTCAAGCGCTCATTGATCGCCTTTGCATTGCCGACATTGACCTCTTCCAACGGCATGGCACCGAATTCCTCTCCTGCCCAGTGCCCCCATCCGCCGCACCAGCCTACCGTCGGCTTCAGGGGAAGCTGCGGCTGATACAGATCATGGATCTTCTGTGCCCAGTCTTCCAATGCAAAATACGGGTCGGCGTAATCAGCGACCAGCATCACTTCCGAATTGAAGCTTTCTCCTGCCGGGAGCTCATACTCTCCGAACGGCATCTTCACGCAGTATTCCGTTTTCCCGTCCTTTACGGTCAGTTCATGCCAAATCTGCATGCGGCTGAGTGTCACAAAGGTAATGATGAACGTCCCCTGCTTTTCGGCAGATGAAATATGCATCACGTTCTGTGCGGAAAAAGCTCCGTCATGCAGTCTTTCCACACCCATATCCCAACCGTGATAGATAAACATATTCGCATCCGCTGCATCGCAATACGGCACATACTCCGCCGTAAACATCATGTCCTTTATCATTACGGGATGATCGGATATGTTCGTCACCCGTGCAATGGCAAGCAGGTCCCCGCTTCGTTGCTTCGTGTACCATTTCCAGCGGATAACGGTGTTCTGTGCTTCCGTTTCTCCGGCAGGGATCGCAAATCGATTTTCGTCAACCGTGATCTGTCCGGATATATCTTTGAAAAAGTCTCTGTCTCCCCGAGCTGTTTCTTTTATTTGAGATGCCACGGTCTCCAATGCCTTTCCGGCATCAAAGTTATTGCTGTCAAAAAGCTCCTTCACACTATCCGCTCCTTTCTTTATTGAAAACCCGTTGCCCACGAGGGCAACGGGTTCATTCAGTCAGGGTTCAAATCAGCCGATGAAGCCCCACTCGGTGAACTGTTCGGTCACAGACTCAAGCATCTCGTCGCCGCCTGCGATCTTCCAATTCTCAACGAATGCATCGTAATCATCGTCAACGCCCAGGATGTAGTTCAGAACGAACTCGTTCCAGGCCATGTTGGTCTCCTCAGACAGAGAAGCATCGATGGTCAGATACAGGGACTCAGCAGATGCACGGTCAAAGCTCATCAGAGTATTGAACTCGTTCATCTTGTTGAGGAAGTAAGGATCTGCCTCGGAAGTAGTGCCGCTTTCGACCTGGTCGAAACCGGTAGCTCTGAACAGCTGGGCATATACAGCGCATGCGATGTAGGAGCCTTCAGCAGAGCTTCTCATGATGTAGGGGAACTGCTCAACGTTCTTCCAGATGTACTTGGTACCGCCGTCGAGTCTGGTCATGTTGTAACCGTCGAATTCAACACCGTGTACGATGGCGAGGTACTTGGAATCGTCCTCGGCACAGGGGTTCATGGTATCGAAGATCTCAACGACCTTAGCCATCTTGGCTTCGTCTGCTGCACATTCCTCGGAAACGGACAGCACACTGTCGCCGATGAAGCCCTGAGCGCTGTAAGCACAGCCGTCAAACAGGGGCATCATGGTCCACCAGTTCATAGCCTCTTCGTCCTCGCGGGCAGAGAAGGTCTCTCCCATCAGAGCCTTGGGAGGATACCAGCACATACCGAAAGCGCCTGCAAACAGCTGGCTCTTTCTGTCTTCCCAGCCCTGGGTATACCAGTTGGGATCCAGCACGCCGCCGTCATAGCACTTCTTGATGAACTCGGCCAGCGCCTTATTGGTGCCGTCCAGTACGGGATGAGAAACGCTGCCGTCCTCTGCGACGTACCAGTTATCACGGCCACCCAGCAGATAGATCAGGTTCCACAGCTCGCCGATGCCGGAGCCGCCGCCTGCAGAGGTGAGACCGTAGGTGTTGGCTTCGCCGTCGCCGTCAGGATCGTTGTAGGTGAAGGCATACAGCACATCATACAGCTCGTCCAGGTTGGTGGGCATTGCCAGACCGAGGTTGGCCAGCCAGTCCTTGCGGATCATCCAGCCGTACTGCTGTCCGCCGGCGCCGACGCCGAGGCCGATCAGCTTGTCGTCACGGGTGAAGAAATGCTGCTGCTCCTCGCCCATTGCCTCAAGGAAGTGGGGCAGCTGGTCGATGTAGGGAGTCCAGTCATCGATCAGGACATCCTGCTCGTAGTACTTCATCAGGTTGTTGATGCCGCCGCCGAACTGGATAACATCGGGTGCATTGCCTGCAGTCAAGCGGGAAAGCAGCTCGGTGTCACCGTCTGCGGAGTTGATCAGCTTCATGTCAATGCCGAAGTTGTCATCGAAGAACTTCTTGTAGATGTCAATTTCGGGATCGGGAAGCTCGTTGGTTACCCAAGGATAGAGAACGAAGAACTCGAGAGAGACGGGTTCTGCGTCATCTGCCATGGATACGGTTGCCATGCTCATGATGAGAAGCACAGCAAGGATTGCCGCAAGGATCTTTTTCATGGGGAAACCTCCTTATATTTGCCCTTTCCGGGCAGATTAACTGATTAATGGGCAGAACCGATATTCGTCTGCTCCGGTACACCGTCATAATGGATGATCTCCTCACCCATCGAAACGAAGTTGTTCAATGCCACGTTCTTCAAGCCGCCCTTGAAGTGGACGTTGAGAACGGGACAGTCGGGATTGCGGTTGATGACATTGGTGATGGCAGAGTTGCTGAGATAGCCGTCCAGAACGATGGCCTTTCTCGCCTTGCATAT
>JAZLHZ010000364.1:0-8689 GCA_045617085.1 Clostridia bacterium | reverse complement strand
GATTCCACGATCTCTTCATCGATATATTTCGGATCAGGAAGATACTCGATAGCATAATCATCATTTATACCGAACACACAGCCGGTAAGAATGGATTTGAACCCGACAATATACTTATAATAAAGCTTCAGTCTTCTGCTTAAATTATTGATCGTTACTTGCGGAACAAATGCACCTTCCAATGAATCAAAAGATTCCGCAAGCTCGATGCTTACGGCTTCATAATCTGGATCACCCGGATTAAGTATGCCGACAATAACGTCATAACGATCCACATCCGTATATGTCACTCCGGGCGTTCGGGCTTTTCTGAACTTTGCTATCAGAATAATGTGATATCCGTCTTCTCTTTCCTCGAAATCCTCCAGCGGAATGGACTCACCGATTTTGTAGGTCTTATCCGTTGCCTCACAGTAGAAGCCCTTGAATTCCAGTCCTTCTACCTCGGTGTCCTCATTTTCCGGAACCACATAATACGGTTCAGCCGATATCTCATGATGTACGGATGCATATCCTTCACCTGAGCTGTTGGAAAGTCCTTCGTAACTAATGAAAATCGAATAGCCGGAAGGTCCCTCTTCATCGGCAGAGGAAGCAAATACGGGGATCATATCTGTCTGAACCCCATTCGTTACCTCGACTTCTTCGATGATTTCGACGGCTTCTACCTCTTCGACAACTTCGTTTTCTTCAATGATCTCGACTTCTTCGATGGCTTCGGCTTCTTCGACAACCTCGACTTCGTCGATGACCTCAGCTTCCTCAATAGCTTCGACCTCTTCGATGACCTCAGCTTCCTTAATAGCTTCGTCCCCTTCAGCAGTCTCAACTTCTTCGATGGCTTCGACAGCTTTAACTTCTTCCTCTGCTTCGGTTGCTTCATCAACAACTTCAACAACCTCAAGCACTTCGACTGCCCCATCCGACAGAGTATCGTTTTCTGCCAGTGAAACAGAAGAGAAGGATAACAGCATCGCCAGGATAAGTACCCATGCGATCGTTTTGGAAACGGATTTCATCATATGATTCTCCTTTACCGATAGTGATTATTACAAACATTGCGCATATTGCAACATCCATGTAATATATTATATCGAATGACGCCTTTTCCGTCAAGCGCTTATTGTGTTAATTCTCACTTGGTTTATTTTCTCAACGAATATACAATCATTCATTCCGCCTTTGCCGAAGCTACACCGACATGCAATCCGCTGTTTCCCACATGAACGGTGACATTGCCGGAATACCGTGTGCGAACGATTGCCATTGCACGGCCTTCGAAGGCATGACAGAGGTTTGTCGTATATTCATCCTCATTGCAGTGATCACCGCTGAATATACCCATGAGCTCACCGCCGTCAACGAAACATGTCCGCTCGTGCTTTGCATCCGGAATCCTGTCTCCGTTCGCATCGACGATCGTGATGTCAAAATAGCACAGATCATGGGCATTCGCTGCAAATGTATCTTTTTCCTCAACCACCTTCACGGCAGCAGCCTTTCCTACGGTATGCAAAGATGAGTGCCCGCATTCCCTGCCGTTTTTATACCCAACTGCAGTCAGTTCAGCCTTTTCATAGGGGATTATTGCCCATGCGATCCCCTTTTCGGGGACAACACATGCAACCATCGTCTTGTTGAGGAGGAACACGATCTCATCTGCATCGGTATTAACATCCGCCTTTACCGGCTGCCCAGATACCCGTCATCAAACGTCCATGTATCCAGTACGTCATACCAATGCCAGCCTCTGTACCGGTATACCTTCTCCGGTATACTCCGGATGCGTAGTAAATATGCGGGGCTCTGTATTGCCGATCCATACACTCTCCCGGAAATACGACTGAGGATGCCGATAGCCGCACAGGTCGAGATCACCTTGATAACAGGTGCTGTATGGATATCTTTTTCATATGTCCCCTTTTATTGTTGCTCCAAAAAGCCTGCATAAGATATGTAACGGATCAAACTGTCAACCGCATCCGCAATATCCTCATCATCCACTTTTTCGCCGTCACGCTTGCAGCATTCAAATTCATCGACAATATTTTCGATCAGTACCATATCGATAAAAAGTGTCACTTTTTCTTCCATTTCCTTCGGCAGATCAGTCTCCGTACGATAACCTTCCAGTATTGTGGCGAAGTATTCATCCATAAAGGCTCTTCGCTTCTCGGCATCTTCTTCAAACATGCACCATCCTACACCGTGGGTCCAGAGATTGGCCAGATCGAACATATACCAACAGTACATGGAATTGTCGAAATCAAACACTGTGATCTGTCCATTGCACATATCGATGTGATAATTTCCGTCACTGAAATCGAAATGTACAAGTCCGTACACGTTTTCATCCTTCGGAAGTGTACCGAACAGATTCAACCGTTCTGCAATTGCCTTCTTCAGTTCCGCATACTTGTCGGGAATCAGCTGATCGATGTATTCCATATTGTATTTGTCCGTATAATCGATCCGACGATGAACTGGCTGATATTGCTTAGACAACGCATGGATCCTTCCCAGCGTCTTCCCTGTATTGTAGAAATACTCTGACAACGGCGCTCCCTCACGGTATCGATAACCATTATCCGAAATCAACATGCCCGGCGCATACCCAAACATACTGACAAAGACAGGAATTGCACTATCCTCCAAACGCTCGACAAGTTTGCCGTTGACGGATGGGATCACATCTGCCACCGATGCCCGATTTTTTGCAAGATAATGCACAAATTCGACTTCAGCAAGATAGTCCTCCTCTCGTCGGTCACCAAGCCGAGACAGACGTAATATAGATTTCCCGCTTCTTTCATTTTTTATCACATAGATCCGATTTCTGCCGCCCTCATGCTCCGGCACCATGCTGATGCTGCATTCTTCTTTATAATACAGCCTAACGATATCATTCAGATTGATAATAATCGCTCATCCCCTTTGACATTCACAATTGTGTTATATTAATTATCATTATTATACTTTCTACGTCTTCATTTGTCAATCAGTCAGTTTTCACAAACTTCGTCCCAATCAATCAGTCTTTTTCTGTTAATTTTCGTGACAGGGATTGACATTTATACCGAATATGGTATAATATACACGTTTGCATGCCAATGTAGCTCAGCTGGCAGAGCAGCGGTTTCGTAAACCGCAGGTCAAGGGTCCGAGTCCCTTCATTGGCTGAAAATATCGAGGTGTAGCGCAGTTTGGTAGCGCGTTTGGTTCGGGACCAAAAGGTCGTGGGTTCGAATCCCGTCACCTCGACGCAATAAAAGTGCCCGAATATCGCTATATACGGCGGTTTTCGGGCACTTTTTGAAAATACGGGCTATTCATTATTGGTTTTCTAACCAGTTTTCTAACCAGACGGGCTTAAAAACTGCGCCCATTATCCTATTTCTGCGCTGCTATCAGTACCGACGGCATCATTGACGAAGAACGGGCGTATTTTCCGAATCGCCTGTTTATAATGCTTTTCGATTGTCTTCTTACAAGCTCCGGCGGTTCTGCTGCTGCATCGAAATGTTACTTCTTCCCATGACAACCGCTCAACGTCTCTATACGACACACTAAGCCGCTCAGCCTTGTCAAGGAAGGACAAAGCCGTCTCGACGTTTTCAATCTTCAATGCCAGTCTATGACGTTGTACGGTCAACTCCCGTAAATCCTCTATCAGTTGCATAGAGGCATCAGAAACAGGTTTGCAGGCAATGATCGAAGTTTCGTCGGTGTGTGTCCCCTCTTTGTGCCTGTGTTCTTCAAAGTCAGACGTTGCATGAAAATCCATGTCGTTTTGCATCTGCAATGATAATTCCTTTGTTCGCTCAATGTCACGATCAAGAGCTTTCAATTTTGCCTTGTTCGTCAGATGGTTCACGATGTCGGCGTACATCCTCTATCACCTCGTTTTCTGTGTATCATCGGTTTTTCTCTCGGTTCGCTCTCGCTTCAATCGGCTATTTCCTCGAAGTTCGCTCGAACTTCGTTCCGGTTCACATCTTCGGCATACATTCCCGAATTGCACAACCGTTCCGCATATAGAACATCTCCATAGCAGGCGGCGGTCAATGTAGTGCAGCATCTTCATGTTCTATCACATCCTTGCATTCGATCAGATGAAAAAAAGCGGGACAATGCCCGCCCGCATCATGTGTTCCCGTCTGCGACGGCAGCCAGCAATGGTAATGCAGCATCATCGTCACTGGGATCATGTTTCACATCCGGAACAGTGGCGACGGCATTCTTGCTGATTGCCATTCCTACCACACGTGCAGAAGCATCAACGGCATCTTTGACAATTTTAGCGGTATGGGCGAATATGGCGGCGACTTCTGCGACGTTGTTTTCTTCCTGTGTCTCCTGCCCTTCCTGCGCCTGCTGTGCCTCTACCATCTGCCGAAGCATATTCAGCAGCAGGCGGCGGTTCTCGGGTGTCAAGTGCCTGTATATGATTACTGCTTCATCGGTCATAGCATCCCGCCCGACTGCATCGGCGTTTCTGGTTTGTGAAGTGGTCATACTGGTAAACCTCGCTTTCTGTTGTTTGTCATTGTTCTACCTCGTTGCATAATCCTCAAACGGATTGCCCTGCGGCTGCGGTGAGTTGTCGTACTGGTTGCGGTCAATGAGTGAATTATTCTTCTTGAATCGCCGAATGTTTCCGGTTATGTTTGCCCTCGCTGTATCGGCATCATGAACTCCGGCTTTTTCAAGTTCATCAAGTACCGTCATCAAGTACGTCCAGCTATTTTTCGGTTGCTGTGTGTTTGTGTATCGGATAGCTTCAATCATTGCATCCGCTCCGATATTCCCATAATAGCGCATGAAGGTTTCACGGGCTGAACCGCCGGGAAGCTCGCCGATCTGTCGGGTGTATTCATCAACCACACGTGACAATTCACGATCATACGGAACACCTTCCGGCTGTAGTGGTAGTAGTAGTAGTACTTCTTCTTCTGTTTCTGTTTCTGATTTTGATTTATATTCTGTTTGGTATCCGTCGTATACGGTCGTATCTGTCGTATTCGGTTGTATACCATCGTATACGGTCGTATCATCCGTATGTTGCTGTTTCCATCGTTTTTTGACATTATCGGCATTCTTCCCGCATTTTTCAATATAACGTTGTTTTGTTCGATCAAGTTTTTCTTTCTGCGCATCAAACGCATAAATCCATATGTCCGTATCATTTTCTTCGGGTTCAATCCCTTGGAAGAAATAATCCGACATTGCTTGAAGCAAACAACGAAAATCAGAATCCTTCAATCTGCGGGTTTCATCCATGAACGATGAAAAAAGCGGCATATACGGGAGCTTACTTCCTTCCGGCATTACATCGCCGCCTTTGCTCGCTCCACTTCTTCATGCATCCAGTCATTCAGAGCATCAAGCGGGAAAAGAATCTTTCTTGCACCTACTCTGAAGAACGGGATCGGGTTTTCCGCTCTGTGCATGAACGCTGCAATGCTATTCAGTGATACGTTCATGTAGTCGGCGGCCTGCTGTCGGGTCAGTACGCTGGGAGTAATGGGAGCTGCTTCGGTCTTGGTGGTTCTGGTTCTTGACATAGTATCATCCTTTCCGCCTCGATATAGAGGCATTCAAACATTGTCTGTTTCAAATGCTGTTTTTCTCTGTTTCATGTGCAGCTATCGCACACGAAACAAGGTTATCTGCTGTCGGTAGTATCTTTATATGGGTCATGTGTCTTGCCCATTCTGAATGCGTATAGCGGGCATTTTTCAGCCGTACATCGTTTGACCTCGTTCTGCTGCCCGCAACAGCAATCAAGGCACTTTTCACGAATGACCTTCCAGAGCTGTTTTTTGGGTGTGGTCATACAATATCACTCCCTTCCTCGTTAATTCGGGTACATAGCTTTTCTTCATCAACCATATGTGCTTGGGTACTGCGCCGGATATGTATTCATTATCATCACCTCTCTATGCTGCGCATTATTTTGTGCATCTAACGGTATTATATCATATTGCGTGTTAAATGTCAATAATATTGCACATTATAGTTGACATTATTGTGCATCGGTGTTATACTAATTCATGAAAAATAGGAGTGAACAATCTATGTCAATGTTTTCTACTATTCTGAAGCAAACCAGAACGAAAAAAGGTATTTCTCAATCCGAATTTGCCAAACGTCTTGGCGTATCACGAAATACTATCATCAACTATGAAAGCGGAAAAAGCGCACCAACGGTTGACGTTCTGCGCAAAATGTCAGACATACTCGGTGTTAATGGCTTGCTCGGCTTTGAAGAATGGGACTTTGTGGAGGATGATGAAGGTGAACTGCATCTTCGTTATTTGAATATGTTTGATCTTGAACGTGAATATGGTTTTACAAGTAAAGACATCGATCAGAAAATGAGTCTCGATTATGCTTTTGTATCTCTGAATGCCGAAGGACGTGCCGAAGCTGTCAAGCGTATACAGGAACTCACAATGCTGCCGAAGTATGCCGAAGCTCCGATAAAGCCGGGCAATGACGGCGGCGGCGAAAAATAGAGGGAGGTTTATTCATGCCGGCGAAAAGAAAAAACGGTGAAGGGTCATTTGACAAAGTAGAAATAAAAGGTGTTTTGTATTTTCGTTGGCGTGGTTCATTCGGGTACATTCCCGAAACAGGTAAACCGAAGACTGTAAACCTCTATGCCCGAACGGAAAAGGAACTTCGGCAAAAAGTAGAAGCTCGTATCAACAATGAGAAAAGCGGCATCGTAACACTACCGAAGCGTTTTACCGTCGGTCAATGGGTCAACCAGTGGTTTGATGAATGCTGTACAGACGTTAAGCCTCGAACCTTGGTCAGCTATCGGTCTATTATCGACAATCACATCATGTCTGGAATTGGTGGAATCCGATTGCAGGAACTTCAACCGCATCAAGTCCAGACGTTCATCAACCGCTTGCGGGACGTTTCGCCGAAGACAATCAAGAACATACACGGCGTACTTCATGAAGCCCTTCAAAAGGCTTATGAGTGGACTTCCATCAACCGCAATCCCCCCGACGGTATCACATTCCCTCGTATCGAGAAACAGGAAGTCAATTATCTATCCGGTAAAGAGCTGCGGCGGTTCATCAATGCAGCATCCGGCAATGAGTATGAGAACGTCTTCAAGTTGGCCATCTTCACCGGAATGCGTGAAGGTGAACTCATGGGTCTTGCATGGGACGCAATCGACTTCAAGCACGGGCGAATCACTGTCAAGCAGCAGCTCCAGCTCATCAAGGGTGAGTATGTGGTCTGCTCGACAAAATCCGATAAAGTCAGAATAATTGAGCCTGCTCCATTCGTCTTTGATCTGTTGCAAGAAGTCCGAAGCGGTCAAAATGAAATGCGTAAACGACTTGGTAACGTCTGGAAGGAATCCGGGTTTGTATTCACGAAGTACAACGGCGAACACATTGCCAGAAATACGTTGTTCATGAATTTCAAGCGGACATTAGAAGCCGCTGGTCTTCCCGTCAGTACACGGTTTCATGATCTCCGTCATTCTTATGCGGTCTTTGCTCTGGAATCCGGCGACAACATCAAAGAGATACAAGCTGCCCTCGGTCATTACAGTGCAGCATTCACGATGAACACCTATGCACACGTTTCCGAAGAAGCACGGCGCAAATCGGCAATGCGTCAAGAAGCGGCCATCTTTGAACTACTTCATGCAGCCGATTGAAGCCGAATCGCATCAACCATCAAAACCAGTTTCCGCAATGACGGGAACTGTTTTTTGTATCAGTTTTGTATCAGAAATGTACTCATTTTCCGCACTCGCCTTGCATCAATTCTGCATAGTGTTTTCCGCACATTTCCGAAACATCAAAAGCCTCTATACCTTTCCGATCTGGAAGATATAGTGGCCTACTTCAATTCGTTTTCTGCGGTATCTCTGCGGTATTTTTGCGGTATTTTTGCGCCAGCTTTGCGTCTTTTTGCGTTGGTTTTTCGGGTCAGTTTTTGGCTAACTTTTGTCTAATTTTTGTTTGTTTCTCACGCTTCGTTCTCGCTTCGTTTTCGTCATTTCTCTTTGTTCGCTCGTTGTTCGATACATGACCGGAACGCCGCTCTGATCGCCGCTGTGTGAAAAGAATGGTTAACCAGATTTCTAACCAGATTGAAAAAGCGGTGTCAATTCGTTCTTGGTGTTGCAACAATCGTTTTTTTGCTATATATAGCCGTTTTCATCGTTTTTTGAAGAAGGTGAACATTGCAAAATATCACTGTCATTAATTCGAATCCCGTCACCTCGACCAAATACAAGGGCTGGTTGTCCGCTGATGTCCGGTTCTTTTTGTGCAGTTCTTACAAAACAGGTGGACATAAGCGGACATTGCAAATACCAGATAATGGTGGACATACTACGCTAATAGTTGATTTATGTATATCTCTGTCTTGTTTTGATATGCGAAGTAAGTCATATTATGACATTAGCAGAAATAAAAAGACATAGCCGGTATTATTCAACTAGCTTATACGAAAAAACTGTCCTGTACCATAGTTGCTGCTATGATACAGGACAGTTTCATATTCCTGTTATCCTTATCATGAAATGCGTCATCCTTTGAAGGAAAATATAGCATCATATTCCTTCTATGAATTATGCTACAACGACAACATGATTCTTGGAGATAACCCTGGTATATTGCAATGTCATTAAGTTAAGATGACAGGAAAG
>JAZLHZ010000363.1:0-6575 GCA_045617085.1 Clostridia bacterium | reverse complement strand
GCGTCACCTTCAAAAATGAGGTAACGCCGGACATTCTCGCAAAGGTCGAAGCTGCCTGCGGCAGCGGCATCGCCCGCCTGTTTGCAAGATTCATTCATATCTATGACTTCAACAAGAGCAAGCTGAAGGAAATGCAGGAATACAATGCGGATATCGAAGGCCTTCTGCGCCTGCCCGGCGTGCGCATGCTGCGGGCCGGTCTGTACTTTCACAGCGGCGTTACACTGAAAACGCTGTGTGAAAAGAGTACCGACGAGATCCGGGACATGGTAAAAAGCTATATTGAAAAAGAGCAGCGAAGCGAGATCGTTCCCCTGCCCAAGGAGGTCAACTGCCACCGGGAAGTCGCAAAAATGCTGCTGCACACAGAAAAAACATATCAGGAGTAAAAACATGAGACGTGACGAAAGAGCCGTAGAAGACATCAACGCCATTTTTGACATTCTGAGCCGCTGCGATACCATCAGCCTCGGCATGAATGCGGGCGAATACCCCTACATCATCCCCATGACCTTCGGCTGTGAGCTGAAGGACGGGAAGATCATCGTATATATCCACTCCGCCAAGGCCGGACGAAAGTGGGACATTCTGATGAAAGACCCCTCCGTCTGCGTGGAGGGGCATCTGTACTACCGGGTAGAGAAGAGCGAGGGCGGCATCACCGCCAGATATGAAAGCGTCATCGGCACCGGCAAGGCCGAGCTGATCACCGAACAGACGGAGAAGGTCTCTGCCTTCAAGATCATGCTGGCCCACTACAACAACACGGGATTCCCCGTCACCAGCTGCAAGGGTCTGCCGAACTGCGAGGTATTCCGGATCGAGCTGAACGAGGTCTGCGGAAAGAGAAACTGATCTATTCCCTGCCGTCGTATACAACACCCTTGGCAATGACCTTCTTGACGAACAGGTCCTTGTCCAGCAGCACCATGTCCGCATCGCAGCCGGGGCGGATATGTTCCTTGTTTGTCAGCCCCAACCGCTTTGCCGGCGTTGCGCTTGCCATATACAGCGCATCCTCCACGGGAATGCCCGCCTTGACCAGCACCCGCACCAGCCGGCTCATCGTCGCCACGGAGCCTGCAAACGCCTTGCGGTCGGGCAGCTTCATCACGCCGTCCTCATAGATGCAGGCCTGTCCGTTGCGCTGGACCACCGTCTGTCCTTCTTTGATATCGGCGGCGGAGAATTCCAGCCCGTCGGTCACGGGGTACATGCGTTCCTTTCCCTTGCATTTATAGATCAGCTTCAGCAGAGACAGCGGCAGATGGCATCCGTCCGCAATGACCTGCGTAGTCAGCGAATCGAAATACAGCCCTGCCTCCACAACGCCTGCCACACGGAAGGCGTTTTTTCTTACCACCATCGAGCATCCGCTGTACAGATGCGTCACGTCGGAGAAGCCGTGCGGAATGCCTGCCTCCACCTGCGCATACTCCGCATCGCTGTGCGCCGCGGAGACCACCACGCCCCGTGCAGAGAGCCTGTCGGCCAGTTCATAAGCGCCCTCCAGCTCCGGCGCCACGCCCATCATTTTAAGCTCGGAACAGCCCTCGATCAGATCCGTCAGATCGGTCTGCGCCGGGATCTTCAGCGCATCCGTCGACTGGGCTCCGCCCTGTGCCGGGGAGAGACAGGGACCCTCGTGATGCACGCCGAGTATGGTAAACGGTGTCTCCCGCTTCATGGCGGAAATGATCGCATCGCCTGCCTTCTTCATGTCGGGAACGGGCATACTCAGCGTAGTGGGCAATATGGAGGTCGTACCGAAGGCGAAATGCGCCTGCGCCATGCTCAAAATGGCGTCCGCCGTGCCCTCCATGACCGAGCGTCCGCCGCCGCCGTGTACGTGAAGGTCGATATATCCGGGAGCGAGCAGCCTTCCGCCGCAGTCAAAAACCTCCGAATCCTCCGGAACCGTATCCGTGATCCGAACAATCTTTCCGTTCTCCGTCACGACATTCGCACAGATGATGCCTTCATCGGTATATGCGGACGCATTGATAAATGTCAGCTTCATGATGCAGCTTCCTTTCCTCTCACCTGCTCAGCTTTTCAAACAGGGGATGCAGATACTTTTTCATGAAATACAGAAGAAATCCCGTCAGCAGCGGCAGCTTCAGCAGCACGTTTTTCGGAAACGGGAAATACGGAGAAAGCCGCTGATACACCGCCGCATTGCGCACCGCAACGATCTTCTGCTGCTTCTGCCTCATTTTTGCCGAATACAGCCGCTCACAGAAGGACAGAAGATACCTTGCATAGATCGCCGCCAGCGCCTGCACACTGCCTTCGGTATCTGCAAAGAACGCCAGCGATTCTTCGATGCGCTTCGTCTGAAGCTCGATATACTGCGGGATCACCTTGTGCGTCAGCGAGCTCTCCATGCGCCTTGCATAGTGGTAGGTCGGCTCGGCGCAGACATATACGCTCCGGGCATGCTCCGCATAGGAAAGATTGAACAGGATATCCTCGATCAGCGGAACATTTTCAAAGCGCAGACGATACTCGTCGATGATGCTCTTTTTGTACAGCTTGTTCCACGCATAGCCAAGAAGCGTCTGCTGTTCCAGCTCAAGCAGCTTACTTTTTCCGGAAAATACGCCCTCCTGCGCGGAAATTCTTCGCTCCTGCGTGCTTTTTTCCGAGATATGCTCCTCGCAGACCGAACCGATCGCCCAGTCGGTGTTGTTTTCGGTGAGGCCTTTCAGCAGCAGGGAAATATGATCTGTCTCAATAAAATCATCCGCATCCGTGAAACAGACATACTCGCCCCGGGCGAGCTTCATGCCGTCGTTTCTCGATGCGGATAATCCCATATTCTTTTCGTGGTATACGGCGGTAATGCCCTCGGCAGTCTCGACGATCCTTCTGCTGCCGTCGGTCGAGCAGTCCTCCACCACAATAATTTCAAGCCCTCCGCAATCCTGTCGTTTTGCGGAGAGCAGTGCTTTTTCCAGGTATTTTTCGCAGTTGTATACGGGAATAATAAGGCTTACAACGGGTTTCATGCTCTTTTTCACCTGTTGGTCTTGAGATAGGTAAACAGTCTTGCCATGTGACTCTTGGTATACGAGATCACCCGGCCCTCGATATACATCACCAGCGGGCTCTTCAGACGAAGGGAGAAATACAGGAGCTTGGAGGTCATCGCCGCAGGATGCGCATACTTCAGCGCCTCCGAGACCCGCTCCGAGCGGATCATGATGCCGATGCGCTCCAGCTTCTTGCGGATATCCAGATTGCAGTCGGCACAGGTGATGTTTTCCACACAGCCGATAACACGGTCCACATAGCGGCGAGACACCATTTCAAGGCTCTTTTCCTCGCTGTCCAGCCCCCAGTGCCGATACAGCTCCTGCATCCAGGTATGCTCCTCTTCCCGCTTTACATACATATCGGGACGGTAAATACTGGTCTCGCTGTTGCTGCGGGCCCGGTTGAAGTGATAATATGCCTTGGACAGCACACCGACCCGGTTGATATCCCGGAATACTGCAAGATTGTAGGGAAAATCGTCCCAGAAGGTATCGGTAAACGTGATGTTCCGGCTCTCGATATACTCCCTCAGATACAGCTTGTTCCAGGGCGTGTACAGGAGGTTTCGGTCAAACAGCAGAAACGCCTCCTGACGGAACATATCCCGGTTCTTGTAGACGATATCCGGATGCGATTTGACCTCGGTACCGAATTTTCCGTCGGAGTAATAGGTATCGATATAAAAGCCGGTAACGAGCACCTGCAATGAATCCTTTTCCGCTGCGGCAAACATGTCTTCGAGCATATTGCTCTCGGCCCAGTCATCGCCGTCCATAAAGAACAGATACTTGCCCGATGCCTGCTTCATGGCATTGTTGCGGGCCTTCGGTGCACCGGCGTTTTCCTGATGGAACACCCGGACTCTGGCATCCTTCTCCGCATAGGCGTCCGCAATACTGCCGGTGCCGTCCGTCGAACCGTCGTCCACGATGATCAGTTCAAAATCGGAAAACGTCTGACCCAGCAGGCTGTCTATCGCCTTTTCCATGTATTTTTCAACATTGAAGCAGGGCATGATCACGCTGATTGAAGGCATTCCGTTACCTCCCGATGAATCTTCCATACATATTGCATTTTATTCTATTATAGCACAATTCCGATTTTTTTTCAACAGGAACTTATTTCAGTCTTGACACAGAAAAAAACGAGTGTTACAATTCCTATACAGACCTCTTAAGGAGAAATAAAAGTTGTCGAAGCCGCCGGTTTTCTGTTGTCAGTGCCTGGGGTTTGTGCTATAATTCCCTACATTCAAACAGCAAATACCAAAGCATTCATCAGGAGGCAGACATGTACAGGTTTGAGAATGGGCTGACATACGATGAGGAGAAACGTACCTTGTCTTATCAGGGGAAACGATCCGTCATTTCCCGCGGATATCAAAACAACATGTTTGAAATTCTGATCCGGTATGAGCTCCATCCCGAAATGGGCATATTGACACATTCCCTTATGATAGAAGAGCTCAGAAAACGAGGAGTCGTTGCCTACCCGGAGAATCTGAAGCATCATTCGTACAAGCTGAATTCTCAGATCCGTGAACTGAT
The DNA here is from genome assembly GCA_045617085.1 of Clostridia bacterium. GTDB lineage: Bacteria > Bacillota > Clostridia > Christensenellales > Aristaeellaceae > Firm-10. Next base: position 1,989 of record JAZLHZ010000363.1, on the reverse strand, counting down.
GAACCTGGGAGAAAAGGATGAGATCATCGTCAAACACAGAGACATCCGGGAAGACGACCAGGACAAACGTGAATGCGGCTGGCTATTGACCTTCAAACCGGTTTCCTACATCAATGATGTTCCGGCCATACAAGCCGAAGAAAACCCGGATTATTTCAGGGAATATTACAAAGCTCAGGATTTTTATAATAATGGTCACGTCAAAAAAGCACTGGAAATGCATCGGAAGCTTGCCGCCGAAGGCTACCTGCGGAGTATCAATACCCTCGGCGTGATGATCGCCAAAGGGCAGGGAACTCCGCGCAATACATCAGAAGGTCTCAGGCTGATACAGGACGCCGCCGACAAAGGGCTTTCACAAGCACAGCTCAATATCGCTCTTGCATACAGCTCGGCGCATGGGAAGCCTTTCGATCATCAGAAAGCCTTTCAGTATTTCAAGCTTGCGGCTGAAAATCCGATAGAGCCGGATTGTGACGCAATGGCTTGGCTTTCCCACTCTTACCGTCACGGCATCGGAACAGAACAGGACCCGGAGAAGGCTGATTTCTGGGCCGAGCGGGCAAGAGAGCTGGATGCCGATCCGGATGAACCGATAAATTACTGGGCCCAGCCATGAACAAGAGACTGCTGCACAGGCAATTGGCTTAATGGACACAAAAAGGGATACCAAACAGGACAAAACATTTTGCTCTGTTTGGTATCCTTTTTTCCAAAGATATGCAACAGCAGATCCTTCCTCCTTCCGCATTGCAATTATGTGGATTTCTGTCTGTATACGCAATTTTAGCTTTTTCCTGTTATACTGCGGAGAGTAGCCATATTTTGATCTGTATCGTATAAACAGGTGAAAGCAAAGGAGGGAAACACAATGGAGAATAACGAAAAGCTGAACGACGGCATGCTCGATATGGTGGCGGGCGGCTGGTATGCGCCCGAATCGAAGTATGATTTGGGGGACAAAGTGTGGTTTATTACCGGCAACGGACAAAAAAGGTTGGGCATCATCGCCGAAGCCATTTATTTCCTCAAAGAACAGGCATGGACTTATCAGATCGGCACTTTGGATGGAAGCGTCATCGGTTCTTTCGGAGAAGACAGCATTCTGGGTCCGGCGAATTAAAGAAGAACGAAGGGAGAAAAAAAACATGCTGATTAAGGACAACACGCTTGAAAAGGTGACGGGCGCCGGCGTAACGCCTGCCGAACCCAAATTCAAAGTGGGCGACCGTGTTTGGTTCTATGGTGAAAATGGAGCAACCGGCGGCGAAGTGGTGGATATTTATGGGTATCTCTCTTCCAGGAGATCGTGGATGTACGTGATCGATTACGGCGGCTTAGTGCAAGCGTTTGTTTATGAGGAGGACATGTTCACCCGAAAGAGATGATCGCTCACGAAAACGACAAAAAAGGGGCTGTTGCATAAGTGAAATTTTGCAGCAGCACCTTTTTATTATCTGTTCAGCTCTATCAGACGAACTACCCTTGCAAAGGTGTTCATGGCAGCCCGATAGTCTGACGGTGTCGCCGCCGTCGTAACGATCCCGCCGATCCCGTCGGTCCGCATGATCTGATAGTGGCGGCGGGTCTTGATCACGACCAGGCCGAACGCTCTCAACTCGCTCCTGCCGTATTCCCGTTCATACCACTTGTTTTCCATAAGCAGCTTGCGCAGTTCTCTTTTTTCCTCTTGGCTCATAATTCACAGTCTCCTTTTTTTCTTTCGGTATTCGGAATACCGTCTCAGCAAAGCCGAAGTTCGATTTCTTTCACAGTATCTCGTGAAACGGCATACGCCTTTACGTTGTCGGGTGATATTGATTATTTGATACTGTATCCTGAGATAAGGACATGCGACAGAATACACGCTTGACCGATGATGAAATATTAATGAATATTACCAGCCCATGCAGAGGCAGACGACCTGCCAGACAAGCTTACCGCCGATCATGACGAGAGATGCGATCTCGATACCGCTCAATGCGCTCA
>JAZLHZ010000362.1:0-25596 GCA_045617085.1 Clostridia bacterium | reverse complement strand
GATTGCTGATTCAAAAACTCCTCACTCCACATTATTACGGAGGAAATCCTATGTCTCAATCCATCGTCATTACCTCCGGCAAGGGCGGCGTCGGCAAATCCATGGCCGCCGTCAATCTCGCCTGCATCTATGCCGCAGAGGGAAAATCCGTCGTGCTCGTGGATGCCGACACAGGGCTGCGCAGCCTTGACATCCTGCTGGGCATGGAAAACGATATCGTCTACGACCTGACCGATGTAGCCGAGGGCGTATGCCGTCTGAAGCAGGCCATCGTCCCCTGCAAGACCGTCAAAAACCTTTCGCTCATCGCCGCAGCTCAACTGAGGGACACGACCTCCGTCACGCCGGAGCAGCTGATCGGGATCGTCTCGGAGCTGAAGGCCGGCTTTGACCTCGTGATCATTGACTGTCCCGCCGGTGCGGACAACGGGTTCCGGGTCGCCGCCTCGGGAGCAGACACGGGCATCATCATCGCCACGCCCGATGCAGTCTGCATCCGGGATGCCGAGCGGATCAGCGGTCTGCTGGAACGGTATTCCGTCACAGACCGCAAGCTCATCCTGAACCGTGCCCTGTACGAAAAAAAGCCCGGAAAGGGCGGCATGTATTCGTATGAGGAAACCACACAAAAGCTGGAGCTGCCCCTGATCGGTCTGATCCCGGACAGCGACGCCATCCGTGCCTCGGCAACCTGCGGCGTTCCCGCAGTACTCAAAGACAGCTCGGTAAAAACGCTGTTTGAGGAGATCAAGGCCCGGCTGGACGGAAAGACCGTTGCCATCCGCCCTGTAAAAAAGAAGAGCTGGTTCAGCAGATAACGCCGCACCGGCCCGGAAAAGAGACAAACACAAATGGCCCGTAAACAAAAAAAGGAAGCACCGAACAAGACACCCGGCTCCGTCCGCAAATGGATCAAGGAGCTATGGGGAAACATAACGGAATCCCGCATCAGCAACACCTCGATGCTGCGGCATATCGACTGGTGGGTGCTGGGCACGATGCTGATCATATCCGCCTTCGGACTGGTCTGCATCTATGCCGCCACCGGCTCGCCGGTCGAGGGCGAAAACCTCAGCCTGCTTCAGCGCATGGACTCGCAGAGCCTGAAATACCCAGGTCTGCAGCTGATGTGGATCGGCGCCGGTATCGTTGTCGTCGGTGTCATGACCGTCTTTGACTACCGGATCTTCGGCAGATACCGGGATGTGTTCTACTGGGCAAACATCCTGCTGCTGATCTGTGTCAAAACACTGACTGTGGTCGGACGAGGCAACGCCAACATGTTCTTCTCGCTCGGTGAGCGCACGATACAGCCCGCCGAATTCGGCAAGATCGCCATGATCATCGCCTTGGCCAGGCTGTTCTCCGACAGGGATCATCCCGTCCGCACGATCCGGGACGTATTCTGGATCTTCGTGTATGCCGGCATTCCCCTGTTTCTGGTGGTGATACAGCCCGATATCGGTACGGCACTGGTGTACGTGGTCATTCTGGCGATCCTGCTGCTGATGGCCAATACCGATCACCGGCTGATCCTCGGCGGCATTTCGCTGGCAGTCATCGGCATCGTACTGTTGTGGTTCATGATGTCCTACTCCGATAACTTCCGTATCGACCGCATACAGGTCTGGCTCGACCAGAACTATGATATCAACGATGCCGGACTTCAGACCTACAACGCCCGTATCGAGCTGGCCCGGGGCGGACTGTTCGGCAGAGGCCTGTTCTCCGTCGGCAACTTCGCCGCACTGAACTATGTGCCCGATGACCACACCGACTTCATATTCGCCGTGCTGTGCGAGACCTTCGGCTTTGTCGGCGGCGGACTCATCATTATCCTGTATCTGTTCCTGCTGCTGCGGATGATGTACATCGCCAAGCATGCCGGAGATGCCTTCGGAACGTACCTCGTCATCGGCGTTATGGCCATGATGTTCTTCCACATCTTCGAGAATATTTCCATGGTCATCGGCCTCATGCCCGTTACCGGCATCCCGCTGCCCTTCGTCAGCTACGGCGGGTCCTCTTACCTCACCAACTCCGCAGGTATCGGCCTCGTGCTCAACGTCGCCATGCGTTCCAGAGCCGGCATCAGCAATGAAGCAAAGCCCAGAAGTGCAACGAAACAGCTGATAAGATAGTGGGCAGTGCGCAGTTGAAACAGCGAAGCCGCCATATTGCTAATTGCCCATTAAAACAAAAGGCAAGCACCGTGTTTTCGATGCTTGCCTTTTGTTTTATCAAAGGGCTTCAAATATCTTCGTGCCGTACTTTGCCAGCCAGTTATACAGGATGCCGCACACGCCGCAGAAGAGCACTGTCAACAGCAGCAGATATACGACGGAGCTTGCCGGAAAGAAGATACCGCCTGCGATCATGCCCAGACCGATCGCCCAGCCGCCGAACAGCACGAGGGTAACGGATGCGCCCTGCTTGACGACAGAGGCCTCGTTCGTCCAGCTGAGCACGGGCTTCTTCAGATTGATCGACAGACCCAGCAGACCGTTAAACAGGGCAACCAGCTCGGACACGATGATCAGCAGTACGATCTCTGCAACGCTCAGGCTGAAGCCGATGCCGATCAGTACCACGCTCACGAGCACGGGCAGCACATTGAGCTCCATGTGCATCATGAGCTTGGCCAGCAGCACAGACTTGGCAGACACGGGCAGCGACTGCACGAACCAGATGTCTTTGCCCTCCAACGAAATACTGGGAGCGGTGATCATGTTCATACTGATTATCATCGCCAGCACACCGGACAGCGCACCGGCAGCTCTTGCGGCATGCACGGGGAACATCTCGGTCAGTGCCAGCAGCAGCATGGCGATATCCGCCCGCTTGATCACGGCGAATATGCCGAGCACCGGCAGGATCAGAAGACCCAGTCCTGCATTCAGCATATACGTGGGGCTGGACACGAAGTGCTTCATTTCCCGAACCACCAGCGCCTTGAACGGCGTACGGGTTGCAAGACTGCGGCGGACATACTTCGCCTTAGAGCCCGCCTTATCGGCAGAGACGATGGACATGAAGCTGCGGGCCATGATGAACATACACACTGCCATCAGTGCTGCGGTAATGAGCGTGAACATCAGGAAACCGCCGATACGGCCGACGCCGCCGAGACTGAGCATATAGACAGGAACCATCCATCCGGTGACGGCCTTATCAAAGCCGCCGCTCCAAAGCTCGACATTTTCAAACATTGTCATCAGCTTGGAATAGCCCACATAGTAGGCGCCGATGAGGACCACCGTAATGAACACGGTGATGATGCTCTTGTTCTTCAGCTTGCCGGAGATCTTCGCCACGACCCAGCCGAGCGCACAGGTCAGCACGGTATTGAACAGCGCCAGTATGAACAGCAGCAGGACATCGAGCACGATAATCGCCGCACTGCGGTCAATGAAGATCCAGTACACGATGCAGGTGGGCAGCCAGCACATCGCTGTAAACAGCAGCGCCATCGCATACACGCCGATCATCCGCACAGAGAGGATGATCATCGGCGGAATGGGCATCGACAGCAGCTGGTCATTGTCCTTGGCATGATACAAGCCCGCATAGGTATTGAACACGCTGCCGAACACGCCCAGCGCCACGGAAAGAAGTCCCGTCAGCGAGAAATACAGATAGTCCTTGCCGAGTTCATGCATGACGCTGCCCAAGCCATAGCCCATGGCACCGAAGCCGAAGCCCCCACAGGCAAACACGAATATATACAGAATCGCATAGAGTATCCTGCCCCTGAGATCAAAGTGTTTTCCGGTCTTTCTGTCCCGGAAGAACATCATTTTGATCTCCAGAAGCTGTTTTTTCAGCATTGCCTTGAACAACATATCAGTCCTCCAGTTCCAGGAACACTGCCTCCAGCGAGGCATCGCCCTTGACCTCTTCCATCGTGCCGGACTTGATCAGCTTGCCGCCCTTGATGATGGCCACCTTGTCGCACAGCTTTTCGGCGACCTCCAGCACGTGTGTGGAGAAGAAGATGGCGCCGCCGTTGTCGCAGAGCTGCCGCATCATTTCCTTGAGGTGATGCGCCGCCATGGGGTCCAGACCGACAAAGGGCTCGTCCATGATGATGAGCTTCGGCTCGTGGATCCATGCGGAGATGATGGCCAGCTTCTGCTTCATGCCGTGGGAATAGGCGCTGATGGGCTGCGCCAGATCATTTGTCAATTCAAACAGATCGGAATAGGTATGGATGCGCTCACTGCGCACATCTGCCGGTACGCCGAAGATATCCGCAATAAAGTTGAGATACTGAATGCCGGTCATGTAGTCATACAGATCGGGATTGTCCGGAATGTATGCCATGCATTTCTTCGTGGCGATGGGGTCGGTCTTGTTGTCGATCCCGTTGATCGTGATCCTGCCCTCGTCATACTTCAGAATACCCGCCACGGCCTTCAGCGTCGTGGTTTTTCCGGCGCCGTTATGGCCGATAAAGCCGTAGATCTCGCCCGCCTGAATGTGCAGGCTCAGGTCGTCCACCGCCTTCTTGGTGTCATAGCATTTGGTCAGATGTTCGATTTTCAGCATTTACATTTCACTCCCGTTTCTTTTGATCATCGGTTCCAATCGTCCGATGTCTCTTTTGTTACCATCACTTTCCCGTCGGAATCGAGCAGCGGTGTGATGCCTCCCGCATATCCTTCTTGCCAAATCAGATAGTTTACCCCGGTTTCCTTGTCTCTGAGGATCCTCCGTATTCCGCTGCCACTCAGATAAGAGCCTTCCCTGACGACGACTTCAAATCTTTCTTCTTTTTTCATGACCGCATTCCCCTCCGAAATCAGATTATTGTTCCTTACAGTATCAGTTCTCCGGCGTGATACAGATGGTCATACATCTCCACCTCGCCGAACAGGCGGAAGCCCAGCCGGGTATACGTCTTCTGCGCCGCCATGTTGCCGACGGCCACCAGAATATGGATCGCCTCGCAGCCCTCGCCCTTCAGTCTGTCAAACAGCTCGGTCAGGAGCTTTCCTGCAAGGCCCTGTCCGGCGTACTGCTTGCTGATCGTGATCCTTGCAAACTCCCGGACGTTTTGCATGTGCTCCCAGCCGTCCAGCTCATCCAGCTCGTTTTCACCCACGACGGACACACAGCCAATGACGGTTCCGTCCGATTCATACACGTACAGGCTGCCGAAGCCCAGGTCTTCCTCAACGGTTTCTGCGGAAGGATAATACTCGTTCCAGGTGCAGCCTTCTCTGCCGACGGCATCCCGATACAGGCTCAGCACCGTTTCGGTGTCCTCCGGCGTCGCTTTTCTCAGTTGATACAATTTGTTTCACCCCCGTTTATGTGGCGATTATAGCACAGTTCCGGTATTTTGAAAAGTGTTTTTTTATGAATCATACGTTTTCCCGTCTCAATTGTCAGTGCACAGGTTGAAAACCAATATTTCCTGATATCAAAAAGCGCTTCCCCGGCTCACCGGGGAAGCAGCATAAAACAATGAACTGATAGACAGAAGCACAAATTACTCTGCAGCGGGGAGTATTTCTGCAGTACGATACACGCCGTTTCCCTGCAGAGGAAGCTCCCAGTAGCCGATTTCCTTATCTTCTTCATAGAAGTACTCTGCGGGCACCTCAACGAACTCGGGCAGCTCCTCGCTGTACATGCCGACAATGTCGTTGTTGACATCGGTCAGCGGCTCGGCATCGTAAATGCGGATCTTGATGTTCTTCAGCTGCTCCTTGTCCGGCTCCCCTTCATTGCCGTCCTTGTCATAGACAAGGAGGATAATGTCATGGAAACCGCTGTTCGGAGTCATGCCTTCGGGCACATCGAACTCCGCTTTGTCGTCGATCTCCGCTCTGTCGGAGAGAAGGAACTCCGCCTTCACACACTGAGCAGTTTCGAGGATTTCTGCCAGCTCATCGGGAGCAAATACGACTTCCACGGTATCAAGGGCGCTCTTGATGATGACCTTGACATATCCCTTATCCACAAAGCCCTTGATATCCTCTGCGGTAAATGCTGCCGTTATCAGATCGAAATCTTTAAGTTCTTCATCCTCTGCGGGAGCAATGACCAGGATCTTCTCCTCTGTCTCGGTGTCCTCTTCCTCGGTAAGTACCTGTTTGACCATTGCGCCGTCCAAACTGAGATAGGAGGTCATCGGAATGCGGGCGATCGTCCTGCTCTCACTCGTTCCGCAGACGTCGCAGAAGCGCTTCTCAAGTCCTGCTTCGGAGGCAGTGGCTTCCCATACGGTCTTCCAGCCGCCGAATACATGGCCGAGAGCTTCACCCTGCTCAAAAGCCTCGGAAGCGATGCCGTCAAAGGCCTCATAGTGTCCTTTTTCGGGCTGCTCACAGTTGGCTTCTCTGTCGATCACATACTTACCGGTCTCGGTCTTCGTCTTCACATGGATCCCGTCATTGCCGCAGACGATGGTCTCGGTGCACCGGTCGCCATCCCAGGTATATTCCGGCTCACCCCAGTCATGGCCAAGCGCATCACCGGTGGTAAAGGCTTCGGAAGCAATACCGTCAAACGCCTCATAGTGACCGATCTCGGGGTTCTCGCAGTCGGCTTCGGTATCGATTACATACTTTCCGGTCTCTGTCTTCGTCTGCACATGGGTCTCGTCATTGCCGCAGACGATGGTCTCGGTGCACTGATCGCCTTCCCATGTGTATTCCGGCTCGCCCCAGTCGTGGCCGATAGGATCACCGATGGTAACGGCTTCGGAAACAATGCCGTCAAATGCCTCATAGTGGCCGATCTCGGGATTCTCGCAGTCAACATCGGTTTCCTTCACGTAGGTACCGGTCTCGGTCTTCGTCTGCACATGCGTTTCGTCATTGCCGCAGACGATGGTCTCGGTGCACCGGTCGCCTTTCCATGTGTATTCCGGCTTGCCCCAGTCGTGGCCAAGGGCATCACCGGTGGTAAAGGCTTCGGAAACGATGCCGTCAACGGCCTCATAGTAGCCGATCTCGGGATTCTCGCAGTCGGCTTCGGTATCGATCACATACTTGCCGGTCTCGGTCTTCGTCTGCACATGGGTCTCGTCATTGCCGCAGACGATGGTCTCGGTGCACTGATCGCCTTCCCATGTGTATTTCGGCTCGCCCCAGTCGTGGCCGGCAGGATCGCCGATGGTGAAGGCTTCGGAAGCGGAAGAGGTGAAATATTCCTTCGTGAATACTGCCTCGTAATGCCCGACTTCGCTACTCTCGCAATCCGCATCCTTATCCTTACAGTAGGTTCCGGGCACGGTCTCGGTAACGGTGTGTGACGCATCCCGGGTGCAGACGACAGTCGCCGTACACGTATCATCTGTCCAGCTGTATACGGGATCGCCGTAATGGCAGTCGTCATCGGTATATTCATCCGTGCTGAAATAATAGCCGGAAAGGATCAGGTGCGGCTTGTTATACATCACACCGTAGTCTACCGTTTCAACGTAGAAGGATTTATGTGCGCTTCCCCAGCCGACACCCCAATCGGCCCAGCCGACGCAGTTATATCCTCCCGAGACGGATACAACACCGTGAACGCCGAAGGAATGATCCAGAATATCACCGGGTTCTATCGTCAGATCGGAATCGCCGGTATTGTGCCCGCCGGACCAGGTCGTTGCAAATGCCGTTCCGCAAACGGAAAACAGCAGCACGGCAATGATCAGAACGCTGATAATCTTCTTCATATAGCTCTCGCTTTCTCCAAAAACAGAGAAGCCAGACAAAGCCGACTTCTCTGCTTCTCCTGATTTATCTTGCGAAATAGGGCTTCAGTGCATCGTACAGAGCGATATAGCTTGCATAGCCCTTGTCGTAGTCCGCCTTGACGGAGGTGTCGGGAGCGATCTCGGCACCGGTCTTGATGAGACCCTCGGCAGCGGTATCGATATCCTTATAGATACCCTTGCCGACAGCGCCCAGCAGTGCTGCGCCGAGGCAGCCGCTTTCCTTCACCTTCAGCGGGATCATGCCGCAGCCGGTAACGGAGGCCTTGATCTTCAGCCACAGCGGGCTCTTGGAGCCGCCGCCCATGCAGTACAGCTTGTCAAAGCTGGCGCCCAAGCCCAGCAGCTGGTCGGTGTTGCGGCGCAGCATGTAGGCAATGGCTTCCATAATGGCACGGGTGAAATGACGGCGGTCATGCAGCAGCGTTGCGCCGCAGAACACGCCCCGGGCGTTCAGGTCGAACTCGGGATTGCTGGCGCCGCTGAGGTGGGGCAGCATCACGAGGCCGTCACAGCCGGCGGGGATCTCTGCCGCATCGATATTCATCTGGGCAAATGCCTTATCCAGATCGCCTGCGAACTCGGGATAGAAGCCCTTGGCGAACCACTTGAACACCATGCCTGCGCTCTGGGACCACAGAAGAACGGTATATCTTCCGGGCACGGCGCTGTTCTGGCAGGTGATGGGCATTTCCTCGGAATAGGGAATGAACTTATCCAGCGTTGCGCTGACCGCAAGGCACGAGCCGGTGGTCTCGCAGACGGAGCCGGGCAGGGTGATGCCTGCGCCGATGGTGTTGCAGGTCTGATCCAGTGCGCCGGTGGAAACGAGGGTGCTGACGGAAAGGCCGCTGTCCTTTGCCGCCGCCTCGGTCACATTGCCCACGGGCGTGCCGCAGGGCTGTATGGCGGGCAGCTTTTCGGGGCATACGCCGATCTCGTCCAGCATTTCCTTCCACCAGGAAGCGTCATGGATGTTCAGCATTGCAGAGGATGCCCACAGGTTGGGCTCGCCGACGATCTTGCCGGTGAGGCGGAACATGAGGTAATCCTCCAGCAGCATGAACTTGGCGGTCTTTGCAAACTGCTCGGGGCAGTTGTTTTTGATCCACAGGATCTTGGCTGCGGGCCAGGTGGCGCACATATCGGCCTGACCGGAATACTCGTACACTGCCTTGAGACCGAACTTTTCCTTGAGAGCTTCGGCTTCCTTTACGGCACGATTATCCAGCCATACGATGACGTTGCCCACGGGATTGTTGTCCTTGTCCAGGCTGATCAGGGTCTCGCCCTGGCTGCTGATGGCAAGGGATGCGATCTCGGAGCTGTCGATACCGCTGCTCTTGAGCAGGGCCTTGGTGATATTGCAGAAGGCATCCCAGTACTGCCCGCAGGTGAACTCCACGTAGTCGGGCTTGGGCGTGATCAGCGTGTAATCCAGCTGCTCCACTGCCACGCACTGTCTGTCCTCGTCGAATATGGCACCCTTAAAGGAGGTGGTGCCCGCATCGACGCCGAGGATGTACTTTCTCATTACATGATCACCTCAATGTCCAGGAGCTTGCACAGCTGCTTGACCTCGTCGGAATGGTCGCCGTAAGCGAGCAGCACATGCTGGCAGGATACGTTCTCGGCAAACTCTTCGACGGTGCAGCTGTCCGGGAATACCTGCAGAGAGCACAGCTGGGGAATGGGATCGGTCCAGCCGAACTCGTTCCATGCCATGGGCTGACGGGCGTCGCCGGTATACATATGCATATAGTACTTGCCGTTCTTGTAGAACAGGCGGCAGCAGGTCACATAGCCGTCCTTGACCTTGCTGACGTTCAGCAGGGAGGCGGAGAGCAGACCGAAAGCGGTGGGCAGCATGGTGGGCTCGCCCTTGATGGCGGAGGCGGGCACGTAGTCGGGAGTACCGATCAGCATGCTGTCCTCAAAGAACTCGTAATACTCCATGTAGTGGATGTTCTGGCCGGTGAGGTAGCCGAGCATCAGCTGGGTCACATTGCCCATAACGTCGTTTTCGGGAGTGGTCATGACGCCGCAGAGCTTCTCCAGCAGCATGAACACGATTGCGGGGGGATATCCCTCCAGCTTCTTCATGCCGTCCACATCGATCAGGGTGATGGCGTCATAGCCGCGCTCCTTGATCTTCTTTGCCAGTGCCAGCGCATACTTTGCACCCTTGACCAGCACTTCCCTGTCGCAGGGCAGCTGATAGGTCCACTCGCTCTCCATTTCGGAAACGAGCTTGTTGATGTCGTTCTCGTCCAGCGTATCGATGTTGCGCAGCATTTCCAGCATCTCGAAGGGCTCGACCTCGACACCGATCTGGCCTCTCATGGAGTTGCCCTCGAACTGGGTGCCGTACAGCAGCATGTCACGATAGCCCAGAGAGCCGACTCTGGCGTGGCGCAGACGATAGGCGGCGTTGGCGGCACGGACATAAGCGTCGATCTTTGCCAGGGGCATTTCCTTGCCGATGACGTTGTAAACATAGCGGAAGGTGTAGCCCATTGCATCCATAGCGGGACGGATGGCAGTGGTGCCGGCCTGATCTGCGGTGGTGACCAGTCTGCCGTTCTCCATCCAGCCGCACAGTCCCCACAGCACCATGGGCAGCTTGCGGTATTCATCGATGACGCGGATGACGGCATGGGTGGGAACCCAACCGGCCACGCAGACGATCAGAGAAGAGAATTCCTTGGCAGCCTTCAGCTTTGCGATAGCTGCATCGGCGTACTCGTAACCGGGATCGTCGATGACGATGCCCGCATCGATGAGCTCCATGTCCAGCTTGGACAGCTCCTTGATTGCCTCATCATGCTTGAGCTGAAGACGCTCAAAGGGGGTGTTGATCTCGCCGAAGCATACAAAGCCGACGATGGGTTTTACATAAGCCATAGCAGTAAATCTCCTTTGTGTTTTATTTTCTCTATTATTATAACCTGCAAATGCGGTTCCGTCAAGAGTTTTTTTGTCAAAACACGATTACGTTCCAAGTCAAAGAAACGCTGTATAAAATGTGAAAAAACTATTGACATCGATCCCCGGTTGCGGTATAATCTTTACATAAACGCCGCAAGTACAAAAGTGCGGCGAATTTAGAAGGAGGACTGTTCCATGAAGAAGGTTCTTGCCCTTGTACTGGCGATGCTTCTGTGCCTCGGCGCCGTTGCGCTGGCAGATGCTCCCGCCGTATCCGCTCCCGGTGAGCTGCCCCTCATCACTGAGGACTACACCATCACCATCGGTCTCCCCACCAACCCCCAGGTTCTGGACTACTACGACAATGCGCTGACCAAGCGTATTCAGGACGAGTCCGGCGTTACCCTCGACTTCTTCTTCTTCCCCGCTGACGGCGACGAAGCAAAGCAGAAGCTGACCCTGATGGTCACCTCCGGCCAGGAGCTGCCCGACATCATCACCAACGTAGGTCTGTCTCTGGCTGACGTAGCAAGCTACGGCGCCAACGGCTACTTCGTTGACATGAACGCCTACCTCGATGACTGCACGTTCTGGCAGAAGGCTGCCGAGACCTGGTGCAACGAGGAAGAGCAGAAGAATCTGACCAAGATGCTTACCTCTCCCGACGGCGGTCTCTACTCCTTCCCGAACTGGTACTCCGATCCTTCCGATCCTCAGTGCTATGCAATGTGGATCAACACCACCTGGCTGGACAAGCTCGGTCTGAGCATGCCCACCACCACTGACGAGCTGTACGACGTTCTGGTTGCCTTCCGTGACGGCGACCCCAACGGCAACGGCATCGCCGATGAGATCCCGCTGGTAGGCGGCAAGGGCTGGATCATGGATCCCGTTATGGTTCTGATGAACGCCTTCACCTACTACACCGGCGGCTTCTACAATCACATGATGTGCGCTGATGACGAGGGCAAGGTCTATGCCCAGTACCTCACCGACGGCTTCAAGGAGGGCCTCAAGTACCTCAACAAGCTGTATTCCGAGGGTCTCATCTCCGACCTGTCCTTCACCCAGGACTACTCCGGCGGACTGGCTGCTCTGTGCGAGTCTGATCCTCAGGTCGTCGGCGTATTCGTCGGCCATCCCGAGCTGTGCTTCGGCAAGAGCTCCTACAACCGTACCTGCTACACCTACGTAACTCCCATCTCCGGTCCCGAAGGCATTGCCTACTGCCCCGAAGAGGCTGCTATGCCCAGCGGCACCACCCACATCACCAACCAGTGCGAGAGCCCCGAGCTGGCAATGCGCCTGCTGGACTACTTCTGCAAGCCCGAGACCTCCCTGTCCATGCGCTACGGCGAGCAGGACATCGACTGGTGGCTGCTGACCGACGAGCAGATCGCCGCAGCTACCCCCAGAATGCCTGATTCTCCCTACTCCATCTACTACGATTCTCCCAACCTGGTCATCGGTACCGAGCAGAAGAAGACCTACGGCATCTGGACCATGATGATGGTTCCCCCGTCCATGTTCGGTGCTATCCCCGCAGGCCAGTATCCCGATGATCCTTACATGCAGTACCGTGAGGACGACTTCTGGGCCAGCGTATCCAGCCGTCTGGGCAAGAAGCCTGCCAACACCATCTCCCGTCTGATCTACACCGAGGACGAGTCCTTCGCCATCTCCGAGATCGAAGCCTCTCTGAGCACCTACGTCAAGGAATCCATCACCGCCTTCATGATGGGCAGCATGGATGTTGACGCTCAGTGGGACGAGTTCGTTGATACCTGCAAGGGCATCGGCGTTGACTACTTCGTTGAGGTCGTACAGGGTGTCTATGACCGTATGAACGGCTGATAAGTGAATTACCTGCGCACCGGGGCGCGTCTCCGGTGCGCATTTCATAAAAAGATATTTAGAGGTGATTTATTTGAATACAGCCATCGACAAACCGAAAAAGAAATCGATCTGGCAGCGCTGCCGCGAACGCTGGCAGCTGTTCCTGTTCATTTTGCCCCCGGTGATTTTCCTCGCTATCTTTGAGTATTATCCCATGTTCGGCGTGCAGATCGCCTTCAAGCAGTACTCTGCAGGTCTGGGCATCTGGAAGAGCCCCTGGATCGGCTTCGGCAACTTTACCCGCTTCTTCCAGTCCTTCCAGTTCAGCCGTGTCATTATCAACACACTGCGTATTTCCCTCTATTCGCTGGTCGTCAACTTCCCGCTGTCCTTCATCTTTGCGCTGATGCTCAACCTCGTGCGCAACTCCAAGCTCAAGAAGGTCGTTCAGACGATCACCTATATTCCCTACTTCATCTCCGTGGTCGTCGTCGTCGGTATGATCAACCAGCTGTTCAACCCCGTTGTCGGTATCTACGGCAACATCTACCGCTTGTTCTACCCCGGCGCCTACCCCAAGAGCATACTGACCCGTCCCGACGCCTTCCTGCACCTGTACATCTGGTCCGGCGTATGGCAGGGCATGGGCTGGTCCAGCATCATCTACATTGCCGCTCTGTCCTCGGTCGATCCCGAGCTCCACGAGGCTGCCATGATCGACGGTGCTACCCGCTGGAAGCGTGTGCTCCACATTGATCTGCCTACCATCATCCCCACCGCATCCATCATGCTGATCCTGAACTCGGGCAGCCTCTTGAGCGTCGGCTTCGAGAAGACCTACCTGCTTCAGAATACCGCCAACAATGCGGTGTCGGAGGTCATATCCACGTACGTGTACAAGACCGGTATGACGACCGGCGGCGGCGCCAACTTCTCTTATGCCACCGCTATCGGCCTGTTCAACTCGGTCATCAACCTGGTATTCCTTGTCACCGTCAACACCATTGCCAAGAAGCTGGGCAACGGTGAAGGCGCAACGCTGTTCTGAGAGGAGGGTGCGGTTTATGGAAGATACAAAGAAAACGCTGGCTCGCAACAAGAGCATCAAAGACCCCCTCGAGGACAGAATCTTGTATATGGTAAACGGCATTATCCTCACCCTTATCTGCATCGTTTTCGCCTATCCCATCATCTACGTGCTTTCCTCCTCGTTCTCCAATCCCGAGGCGGTAAAGACCGGCAAGGTGCTGCTGTGGCCCGTGGATCCTGGTCTTCAGGGCTACAAGGCGGTGTTCAGCCATAAGTCCATTATGACCGGCTACCGCAATACCATTCTTTACACCTTCTTCGGCACGATACTGAACGTCTCACTGACGATGATGGCGGCTTATCCGCTGTCCCGTAAGGACTTCCCGTTCCGCGGCTTCTTCATGTTCCTGTTCATCTTCACGATGTTCTTCGGCGGCGGCCTGATCCCCTCCTACATCCTGATGGTGCAGCTGCGCCTGATCGATACCGTCTGGTCGGTCCTGCTGCCCGGCGCCGTAGCCGCCTACTACATGGTCATCGTGCGGACGTTCCTGATCAACTCCATTCCCAACGAGTTGCTGGAGGCGGCCATGATCGACGGATGTACCGATTCCCAGTACTTCTTCCGCATCCTGCTGCCGCTGAGTAAGGCAGTTCTGGCCGTCATCACCCTGTTCTACGCCGTCGGCCACTGGAACAGCTACTTCAACGCCATGCTGTACCTCAACAACGACCAGCTGTGGCCGCTGCAGATCATACTGAGAAACATCCTGATCGCCAACAAGGTCAACCTCAGCGAGATCCACGACCCCGACCTGATCGCCGCAAAGATGGGCATGGAAGACCTGCTGAAGTATGCGCTGATCATCGTCAGCTCCGCCCCCATCATCTGCATGTACCCCTTCGTACAGAAGTACTTCATCAAGGGCGTCATGATCGGCTCCATCAAGGGCTGATATTCAGTTGACAGTGAGCAATTATTAGATTGTTCAACAAAACACCGTATGACAATCCCGTCATACGGTGTTTTGTATATAATGTCCTTCCCCAGCTCACTGGGGAAGGTGCCGAGCGTTAGCGAGGCGGATAGGGCTGATAAAGCTCTGAAAATGGTGCATGTACCAGCTGCTTGACTTTATCAGCCCTATCCCCCGGCTTCGCCGGTTCCCCTTCCCCGCTGAGGCGGGGAAGGACTTTGGGCGGCTGCATCAACAAAACTTATGTTGTGCAATCAGCGCATTTCCTTCAGGTTCTCGATGACGTTCTCCACGAACTGCTGACCACCTTTGGGAGAGACCTTGCAGCTGAACGGGATAGCCGAATAGCCCTTACCCGCCACGGCACGCTCGGTGGCGACATAGCCCAGCACGCCGCCGTACTTCACCGGCTGTGCGCAGAGCTGGATCATGAAGGTCTGCTCAAACGGAGAACGGGCCTGGATCCTGTGATAATAGTCCATGTACAGCTCAAAGCTGGTCGATACAAAGGCAATATCGCCGATGCGCATCAAGTGATATTCCAATATCTCGTTGGGCTTAACGTTGCGTTCCTCATAGCTCTTGATGACGGCGGCGAAACGGTTTCTGTCGGACAGCAGGCGGGTATTGACCACGAAGTCCTGCATATGGTCCTCGGTGGCGACCCAGTCCTTTGCCATGGCGGCAGCATAGCCCTTCTTGCTGTTCTCGTATTCTTCCTCAGTGACCTGATAGCGCTCCACGGGCAGCGTCTCCAGCTTGTGCTTGACGCACACATCGGTGCGGATATCCTTCTTTGCCCAGTCCAGTACCTCGTCAAATGCGGAAACGATGCGCTCTGCGATATCACGGCGTGTATTCATTTCGGTGATATCTTCGCTGTTTTCGCCGTACTTCAGCCGGAAACGACGCTCCTGCGCCTGCTTGTAGTGCAGGATCCTGGGGGCGATATCGCCGCCGGGGCCGCACTGACCCATGACGGTAATGTCACCGTACTTGTCCTTCAGCATCTGTCTCGCCTCGTTCCAGAACGATGCGGACAGGACCCACTCGCTCTCGGAGTTCTGGGAAGGACAGGGCACATTGACGATGGCGCCGGTCAGCTTGCCTGCCCTGTCAAAGGTATACAGCAGATTGACGAAATGGTCTGCGCCCGCCTCATAGCCGGAGAAATTGTCATCGTTGGTGTTGCCGTACATGGCGGCATGTCCGTTGACGGCATACGTATCCGTTGCGTCCACGCTGCCGCGCTTGGAGATATCGTCGAAATAGCGGACACGCCGGGAATGACCGACGACTGCATAACCGTAGCCGTAGGCAATGCCGCCCTCGCTGCGCTCTTTCCATGCCTTGCAGATGGCGTCCGAGATCTGCTCTGCCATGAAGTCGATATACTCATCACAGGAAGCGGTCTCCACGGTCACGGGGCAGGAATAGCTGAGATCGAGAGCGCTGAAAACGTACTTGTCGGGGATACCGGGGCCGCCGTCATGGGTATGCGTGGCGCCCATAAAGATATGGTCGGTAGGGATCTCCGGGTTCTTTTTTGCCACCTTGGCAAGGATGGCGTCGTGCTCAAAATGCGTGAATTCCATGAGGTCGGCACTCACCATGATGGCGCAATCGCCGTTCTCAATGACGAGCACCGTGGCAGTAATGGGGTCATGCACGCCCTTGGACACACGGATATGCGCCTGTCCCAGGATCAGCACCGGCTTGTCGCTGGATATATCACACTGTGCCCAGCCGATCTTGACGTTACTCATTTGCGTTTCCTCCTGTGTTTTATCAAAAGTGTGGAATGAGGAACCGACTCCTCACTCCACACTGCGCTTTGATATGTTACTTGATCTCCTTCAGGGTCTTCAGAACGGCCTCAACATACTGCTGGCCGCCGGTGGGAGACACTCTGCAGCTGAAGGGAATTGCGGAATAGCCCTTGCCTGCCCATGCACGCTCGGTGCAGAGGTAGCCCATGGTGCCCTTGTTGGCCTTGGGCTGTGCGCACAGCTGTACCATGAAGGTCTGCTCGAAGGGAGAACGGGCCTGGATCCTGTGATGGAAGTCCATATACAGCTCGAAGCTGTTGGTGGCGAAAGCGATATCGCCGACCTTGATAACATGCATCTCGAGAGGCGTGGTGGGATGCACCTTCTGATCCTCATAGCGGCGCAGCACGGTCAGGAAGCGGTTGCGCTCGGAGATCAGGCGGGTATTGTAGATGAAGTCCTTCTCTGCATCGTCAGTCTGAACGAAGTCCTTCTTGCGGGCCAGCTCGATGCCCTTCTTGCAGTACTCGTACATGTCGTCATCCACCATCATGCGCTCCAGATCCACGGTCTCGACCTTGTGGACCACGGGCATTGTAGTGCGGATGTCCTTCTTTGCCCAGGACAGAACCTCGTCGAAAGCGGCAGCAATGCGCTCTGCGATGTCACGGCGTGCATTCAGCTCGGAGATGTCCTCCTCCTCGCCGTACTTCAGCTTGAAGCGGCGAGCCTGAGCTGCCTTATAGTGCAGGATTCTGGGAGCCAGATCGCCTGCGGAAGCGCACTGGGGCAGAATGAAGATGTTGCCGTACTTCTTGCGGATCAGCTCACGGGTCTCGTTCCAGTAGGATGCGGAGAGGCACCACTCCATTTCGGAGCACTGGGAGGGACAGGGCACGTTGACGATAGCGCCGGTGAGGTTGCCTTCCTTGTCGAAGGTGTACAGCAGGTTGACGAAGTGGTCTGCACCTGCCTCATAGTGGCTGAAGTTGTCGTCGTTGGTGTTGCCGTACATCACGGCGGTTCCGTTCACGGCGAAGGTATTGGTGATGTCGGCGTCGCCTCTCTTGGAGGTGTCATCGAAGTAGCATACACGGCGGGAATGTGCAACGACGGCGTAGCCGTAGCCGTAGGCAATGCCGGCCTCGGCTCTCTTGTCCCATGCCTCGCAGATCATGTCGGCGATGGTGGTGGACAGGAAGTCGATGTACTCATCAGAGGAAGCGATCTCGACCTTGACGGGGCATTTCTCCAGACCGTCGATGGTGGTGAACAGCTCGCTTTCGGGCGTACGTGCAGCGCCGGTATGGGTATGGGTCGCGCCCATGAAGATCTTCATGACGGGGATCTCGGGATTCTTTGCGGCGACCTTGGCACGGACATTGTCCAGATGGGGACCTGTCAGAGAAACCATATCCGCAGACACCATGATGGCGACATCGCCGTCATCGATGACCAGTGCGGTAGTAGTCAGGGGGTCATGCACGTACTTGGAGATACGCATGTGTGCCTGTCCGGGTACCAGAACGGGCTTGTCAGTGGAAATCACACGGCTTGCCCAGCCGATCTTTACGGTGCTCATAGTTGTTTATTCCTCCTTATATCTTAGTGAGGAGTGTGGAGTGAGGAGTGTGGAGTTATTCCCCGGCACTGCCTCGCTCGTTCACGCCTCTACCTTTATCAAATAACTGTGAGAAATACGGAATATAGAGAAAGGAATCGTGTTCCGATATGGATATCACTCCTAATTCCTCACTTCTCCCTTATTCAGTAGATTTCCTTCATGTCCTTCAGCACGGATTCCACATACTGCTGGCCGCCCTCGGGCGACAGCGAGCAGCTGAACGGAATGGCGGAATAGCCCTTGGCTTCCACGGCACGCTCGGTAGCCAGATAGCCGAAGGTGCCGGTATAATCGCAGAACCTTTCGGGCTGGGCGCAGAGCTGCACCATGAATACCTGCTCAAAGGGAGAGCGGGCCTGGATGCGGTGCTGATAGTCCATATACAGCTCGGTATTGATGGTGGCAAAGCCGAGAGGGCCGATCTTGACCACATGATACTGCATGGTCTTGGTCTTCTTTACCATCTGCTCCATATACGAATACAGCAAGCCGAGGAAACGGTTGCGGTCGGAAAGCAGGCGGCTGTTGGCCACGAAGTCCTTCATGGGATCGTCGGTCTTGACGAAGGGCTTGCTGCGGGCCAGCTGCAAGTTGCGGGCTCCGTTGATGAATTCCTCTTCGGTAATGGGATAGCTCTCCAGCTCAACCTCGGTAAGCTTGTGTGCTACGGGCATGGAGGTATGCATGTCCTTCTTTGCCCAGGAAAGCACCTCGTCAAAGGCCTCGACGATGCGCTCGGCGATGTCCCTGCGGGCATAGTCCTCGGAAATGGTCTCGCCGTCGCCATACTTCAGGTTGAAGCGGCGCTCCTGTGCCTTCTTATAGTGCAGGATACGGGGCGCCAGATCGCCTGCGCAGGCTGACTGCGGCAGGATGGTGATATCGCCGTACTTTGCCTTCAGCATGGTGCGGGCCTCATCCCAGAAGGAAGCGCTCAGGCACCATTCGGACTCGGAGTTCTGAGAGGGGCAAGGCACATTGACCACGGCGCCGGTCAGCTTTCCGTCCATATCGAAGGTGTACATCAGATTGATGAAGTGGTCGGCACCGGCCTCGTAGCCCTCGAACATGTCGTCATTGGTATTGCCGTACATGGCGGCATGGCCGTTGACGGCGAAGGTATCGGTAGCGTCCACGTTGCCCCGCTTGGACAGGTCGTCCATATAGCGGACACGGCGGGAGTGACCGACGACGGCATAGCCGTAGCCATAGGCGATCTGAGACTCCTTGCGGCCTGCCCATGCCTCGCAGATGCCCTCGGCGACCTGCGTGCTCATAAAGTCCACATACTCATCACAGGATGCATAGTCGATCTCCACAGGCATGGTCTCCAGACCGTCGATCGTTTTGAAGATCGCCGCATCGGGATAGCCGGGGCCGCCGTCATGGGTATGGGTGGAACCCATAAAGATATGGTCGGTGGGGATCTCTGGGTTCATGGCTGCGACCTTCTTCAGGATGCTGTCATGCATATATGCGGTGAACAGCATCAGGTCGGCGGAAACCATGATGGCGCAGTCGCCGTCCTCCACCACCAGCACGGTGGCGGTGATGGGATCATGCACGCCCTTGGACACACGGTAATTGGCCTGACCGAAAATGAGTACGGGCTTATCGGTGGAAATGTCCCGATGCGCCCAGCCGACTTTCACGGTGCTCATAGGATGATTCCTCCTTATATTTCAGTGTGGAGTTTTTCCGACACGGAACCACTCCTCACTCCTAACTCCTCACTGTATCAGTAGATTTCCTTCATGTCCTTCAGCACGGCCTCGACATACTGCTGGCCGCCGTTGGGAGAGAACTTACAGCTGAA
Organism: Clostridia bacterium; assembly: GCA_045617085.1. GTDB lineage: Bacteria > Bacillota > Clostridia > Christensenellales > Aristaeellaceae > Firm-10. The sequence goes on along the minus strand of JAZLHZ010000362.1, from coordinate 5,903 downwards.
GGGAATGGCAGAATAGCCCTTGCCTTCCTTTGCACGCTCGGTGCAGAGGTAGCAGGCGTTTCCGGCATAAGCCACGGGCTGTGCACACAGCTGGACCATGAACACCTGCTCAAAGGGAGAGCGGGCCTGGATCCTGTGCTGGAAGTCCATATACAGCTCGAAGGGGTTGGTGGCGAAGGCGATGTCGCCGACCTTGACCACGTGCACCTCGACGGGACGGGTCTTGATCCCGGCATGCTGCTCGTTATAGTCCTTGATGACGTTCAGGAAGCGGTTGCGGTCGGAAAGCAGCGTGGTGTTGGTAATGAAATCCTTCATGGGATCATCGGTCTCGACAAAGGGCTTGCTGCGGGCCAGCTCAAGACCCTTTTTGCAGTATTCCAGAACATCCTCGGTGATGACGTCACGCTCCAGCTCCACGGTCTCCACCTTATGCACCACGGGCATGGTGGTACGCATATCCTTCTTCGCCCAGGAAAGCACCTCGTCAAAGGCAACGGCAATGCGCTCGGCAATGTCACGGCGGGTGTAATCCTCATCAATGGTCTCGCCGTCGCCGTACTTCAGGGCAAAGCGTCTGGACTGGGCCTTCTTATAGTGCAGGATACGGGGAGACAGATCGCCTGCGCAGGCGCACTGGGGCAGGATGTAGATGTTGCCGTACTTTTTGCGGATCATCTCACGGGTATCGTGCCAGAAGGAAGCACTCAGCACCCACTCACTCTCGGAGCACTGGGCAGGACAAGGCACGTTGATGACTGCGCCGGTGATGCTGCCTTCTTTGTCAAAGGTGTAGAGCAGGTTGATGAAATGGTCTGCACCCGCCTCATAGTGGCTGAAATTGTCATCATTGGTGTTTCCGTACATGGCGGCAGTGCCGTTGACGGCGTAGGTATCGGTGGCATCGACATCGCCCCGCTTGGACAGATCGTCGAAATAGCAGACACGGCGGGAATGCGCCACGACGGCGTAGCCGTAGCCGTAGGCGATTCGGGATTCTTTGCGGTCATCCCATGCTTCACAGATCTCGTCGGTGACCATATCGGTCATCCATTCGATGTATTCATCGGAGTTTGCGACCTCTACCCTGACAGGGCACTCCTCAAGGCCGTCTCTGGTCTTCCACAGTCTGGCTTCGGGAGTTCTGGGGACACCGGTATGGGTATGGGTCGTATTTATGAATATTTTCATGACGGGGATCTCAGGGTTCTTCTCGGCGACCTTGGCACGGATCATATCCAGCTGGGGACCGGTCAGAGAGACCATATCTACAGACACCATGATGGCGACATCGCCGTCTTCGATGACCATGGCCGTGGTGGTCACAGGATCATGAACACCCTTGGAAATGCGCTGATATGCCTGACCGGAAATGATCACAGGCTTGTCGGAGGAAATATCCCGGGATGCCCAGCCGATCTTGACGGTACTCATAATCGTGTACCTCCTGATATTTCAGTGTGGAGTGAGGAGTGTGAAGTGAGGAGTTTTTTCCGGCAATAAAGCCATTCCTCACGCCTCACTCCTATCTTTTTCAAATACCTGTAAGAAGTACGGAATATGGAGAAAGGAGCTGTGTTCCGACATGGATTTCACTCCTCACTCCTAACTCCTCACTCCTGACTTTTATTAATCGTGCAGCTCCTTGAGGGTCTTGATCACATCCTCCACATAGTCCTGTCCGCCCTTGGGCGATACCTGACAGCTGAACGGAATGGCAGAATAGCCCTTGCCTGCCATGCCCCGCTCGGTAGGCAGATAGCCGACATAACCGCTGTAGCCCGCATACTTCTCGGGCTCTGCGCACAGCTGAACCATGAATACCTGTTCAAAGGGAGAACGAGCCTGGATCCTGTGCTGATAGTCCATGTACAGCTCAAAGCTGTTGGTGGCGAAGGCGATATCGCCCACCTTGATGACGTGGTATTCCAACACCTTTTTGGTGTTCTGATTCTCATATGCCTTGATGAGGCCGAGGAAGCGGTTGCGGTCGGACAGCAGGCGGGTATTGACAACGAGGTCCTTCATCTTGTCGTCTGTCTTCTGCCAGGTTTTCGTTCTTGCCATGGCCAGATTCTTCTTGCCGTTCTCGTATTCCTCTTTGCTGATGGGATAACGCTCCAGCTCGATGGTGCGCAGCCGATGCTCCACGGGCATGGAGGTACGCATGTCCTTCTTTGCCCAGGAAAGGACCTCGTCAAAGGCAGCAACGATGCGTCCGGCGATGTCACGGCGGGCATAATCCTCTGTGATGGTCTCGCCGTCGCCGTACTTCAGATTAAAGCGGCGCTCCTGTGCCTTCTTGTAGTGCAGGATGCGGGGAGCCAGGTCGCCTGCGCAGGCGCACTGGGCCAGGATGGTGATGTCGCCGTACTTCTCTCTCAGCATCTGCCGGGTCTCATGCCAGAAGGAAGCGCTCAGGTACCACTCGGATTCGGAGTTCTGAGAAGGACAGGGCACGTTCACAACGGCGCCGGTCAGCTTGCCCTGCATATCAAAGGTGTACAGCAGGTTGATGAAATGGTCTGCGCCCGCCTCGTAATGGCTGTACTTGTCGTCATTGGTGTTTCCGTACATGGCGGCAGTGCCGTTGACGGCGAAGGTATCGGTGGCATCGACGTTGCCCCGCTTGGACAGATCGTCGAAATAGCAGACTCTTCTGGAATGCGCCACGACGGCATAGCCGTAACCGTAGGCGATCTGCGACTCCGCACGGGTATCCCATGCCTCAATGATCGCATCGGCGATCTGATCTGTCATGAAATCCACATACTCATCACAGGAAGCCCATTCGACTTCCACGGGGCACTCCTCAAGGCCGTCCGCAGTCTTCCAGATGCTCGAATCCGGGTAGCCAGGGCCGCCGTCATGGGTATGGGTGGAGCCCATGAAAATATGGTCGGTGGGGATCTCGGGCTTGCGCTGCGCCACCTTTTTCAGCGCCAGATCGTGCTCTCTGGCGGTCAGCAGCATCAGGTCGCCGGAGACCATGATCGCACAGTCGCCGTCCTCAATGACGAAAGCGGTCACGGTGATGGGGTCATGCACGCCCTTGGACACACGGTAATGCGCCTGGCCGAAAATCAGTACGGGCTTATCGGTGGAAATGTCTCTTGTCGCCCAGCCGGTCTTTACGGTACTCATGGTTATATACCTCCTGATATAATCAGTGTGAAGTGAGGAGGGTGGAGTGTGGAGTGCTTTCCGGCAATGAAGCCACTTCTCTCTTTCCGCTCCTGCCTTTTTCAAATACCTGTAAGAAGTATGGAATATGGAGAAAGGAGTCTTTTCCCGACACGGAATCACTCCTCACTCCTAACTCCTCACTCCTAACTCCTCACTCCTAACTTATTATTCGTGCAGTTTTTTCAGCGTTTCCACGGTATATTCGACGTATTTCTGTCCGCCCTCGGGAGAGATCTTGCACACCATGGGAATGGCGGAATATCCCCTGCTGACGGCGGCCCGCTCGGTGCACAGATAGCCGAAGCATCCGGCACACTCCTTGGGCTGGGCACACAGCTGCACCATGAAGGTCTGCTCATAGGGAGAGCGGGCTTGAATGCGGTGCTGATAGTCCATATACAGCTCAAAGGCGTTGGTGGTAAAGGCGATATCGCCCATGCCGATGGTATGCGTCTCATGCGGGAAAGCCTTGACGGTCTGCAGGGACTCATACTCTTCCTTGATGCTCTTCATTTCCATGCGCATGATGGCGATGGTGGTGTTCTCCTGGAACTCCTTCACGGGGTCGGGATCGCTGACGTACTTCATCTGCTGCATGGCTGCATACTCTTTGCATGCCATCTCATACGCCTCATCCCAGATGGCGAAGCGGGGCAGCATGATCTGCGATACCTCGTGACGGATCGGCATCGAGGTATGAATATCCTTCTTTGCCCAGGAAAGCACCTCGTCAAAGGCCTCGCTGATGCGCTCGGCGATATCCCTGCGGATGTTCAGCTCCTCGATATCCTCGTCCTCGCCGAACTTCAGCTTGAGTCTGCGTGCCTGCGCCTTCAGGTAATGCAGGATCCTCGGTGCCAGATCGCCTGCGGCGGCGCACTGGGGCAGTATGAAGATGTCGCCGTACTTGGCACGGATCAGCTCACGCACCTCGTTCCAGTAGCTGGCGCTCAGCATCCACGACATTTCGGAGTTCTGGGAGGGACAGGGCACATTGACGATTGCGCCGGTCAGCTTGCCGCTCTCATCAAAGGTATACAGCAGATTGATGAAGTGATCGGCTCCGGCCTCATAATGGCTGAAGTTGTCGTCATCGGTATTTCCGTACATCACCGCATGACCGTCCATGATGCTGGTGGTGGATTCCACTGCATTGCCGTTGGCCCTGCCGGGACGCTTGGACACGTCGTCAAAATACACGACACGTCTTGAATGACCAACGACCGCATAGCCGTAACCGTAAGCCACGCCGCATTCCTTCCGGGATGCCCATGCCCTGCAGATGCCGTCCGCAACGGCGTCGGTCATAAAGTCGAGATACTCGTCCGAGGAGGCAACGTCCAGATTGACGGGCATTTTCTCGTCATTATCCGCCGTGCCGTACACGTCCTTATCGAGCATGTTGGGGCCGCCCGCATGGGTATGCGTGGAGCTCATGATGACATTCTGCAGCGGGATGTCGCTGTTCTTTTCGGCGACCTTGCTGCGCACCATGTCCAGCTGAATATCCGTAAACTCCACATAGTCCAGCGATACGAATATCACGCTGTCGCCTTCGTCGGCAACAAATACCGTAAATGTCAGCGGGTCATGTACGCCCTTGGACACCCTCATAAACATCTGTCCGGGGATCATTACGGGCTTGTCGGTGGAAATATCGCCGGATGCCCAGCCGATTTTCAGCTTGCTCATGGATTCATCTCCTCTGTTTCCGAGTTTTTTATTACGTCTATTATACACCACTTTTGTTAAGGATATATTGCAGTCATCAATTTCTCTAAACAAAAAATCGGGGAGCCAAACGGTTCCCCGACTATTTTATTATTCGTGCATTTTCCTGAGAATATCCACCACACGGTTGACGTATATCTGGCCGCCCTCGGGCGAGACGCTGCAGCTGAACGGGATAGCCGAATAGCCCTTGCCCGCCAGTGCGCGCTCGGTACACAGGTAGCCGGAGTTTGCGGCGCAGTCGGCAGGCTGGCCGCACAGCTGCACGATGAGGGTCTGCTCATAGGGAGAGCGGGCCTGAATGCGGTGCTGGAAGTCCATATACAGCTCCTGATTGGTGGTGGCAAAGGCAATGTCGCCCATGCCGATGACATGGATCTCCGACGGGATCTCTGGCTTTTCGTCCTGCTCCTGATAGCGCTGAATTGCCTTCAGCAGGCGGTTGCGCTCGGCCACCAGACGGGTATTGACCATGAAATCCTCGATCTTGTTGTCGGTCTTGACGAAGGTCTTCTGATCCACCAGCTCCAATGCCTGCCTGCAGTATTCGTACATCTCCTCGGAGATGCGCAGGCGGGGCAGCATCATTCGCTCGGCGTGGTGTTGAATGGGCATGGAGGTGCGGATGTCCTTCTTCGCCCAGCTCAGTACCTCGTCAAAGGCGGCGGCAATGCGCTCGGCGCTGTCACGGCGCATGTTGTACTCTTCGATCTCCTGCGTCTCGCCGAACTTCAGGCGCAGACGGCGGGCATTAGCCTGAATATAGTGCAGGATCTTGGGCGAGAGATCGCCGGCGGCGGCGCACTGGGCAAGGATGAAGATGTCGCCGTACTTCCTGCGGATGTTCTCCCGCACCTCGTTCCAGTAGTCGGCGCTCAGCCGCCACTCATGGCCGGAGTTCTGGGAAGGACAGGGCACGTTGATGACAGCGCCGGTGAGCTTTCCGCCTTTATCAAAGGTGTAGACGATGTTGATGAAGTGGTCGG
>JAZLHZ010000361.1:0-4108 GCA_045617085.1 Clostridia bacterium | reverse complement strand
CCGCATAACCTTGCCGATGTTCTTTATGTGAGAGCATTATACGTATTCGGTCTCGATGGTCAATATCGTCTCGTGGTCGGGATACTTTTCTTTCATGAAACTGATAAAATCTTCTCTCAGCTTATCCCAGTCCTTGAGGTCATAGTCCACAATGAGATCACAGTATATCTCCGGCTTTTCGGGGTTGAGGTATACTGCGTGGTAGCTCACCACATGCTCATATCCCCTGACGAAGGAAGCCACATTATTTCTCAATTCCCGGACATAGGGCTGGTCGTTATCCACGGCGTACATACCGAACACCATGACGACACCATATTCGTGCATGATCCGAAGCTGCAGTGCATGGATGATCTCATAGATCTCGCCGACGGTCTTGTCATGCTCGACCTCGATATTCACCGAACCGTGATATCTGTCGGGGCCGTAGTTGTGAAGCACCATATCCACCGCATTGATAACACCCTTTGTGGAGCGTATCTCCTTATACAGCGTGGAAGCCAGCTGCGGATCTTCGGGCTTGCCTAACAGATGGGAAACCGTCTCTCTCAATATTTCAAAGCCCGCCTTGAACACGAACAGTGACGTGATGATACCGGCATAGGCATCAACGGAAAAACCGAATATGATGAAGATCAATACGGAAACAATGGTGATTGCCGAAATGATCGAGTCATTCCTGCTGTCCTCGCCTACTGCCACCAGAGATTCGGACTCCACCTTTTTTCCCATTTTGATGGAGTAGCTGCCCAGCAGCAGCTTTATTACGGCAGATACTGCGATCAATACGATAGCCACAACACTGGTGGTCATCTCCGCCGGATGGAATATCAGCTCAACAGAGCTTTTCAGCAGTTCAAAGGCAGTGAGCAGTATCAGCACGGAAATGATGAGGCTGGTAAGATACTCGATCCTGCCGAAACCGAAGGGATGCTTCTTTGTCGGTCTTCTTCCGGCCAGTTTGGTGCCTACCAGTGTTAAAAGAGAAGTTGCACAGTCCGAAGCATTGTTTGCGCCTTCCGAAATGATGGCGATCGAAGATACTATCACACCGACGATCATCTTCATGGCGGCGATCAGCAAATTTGTGATGATGCCGAGGATCGATGTGGCGGTGACCACGTCCTCCCGTTTGTCGGTATCAAGGTGAAACAGCTTATACAATATTGCCATTTCCGTCACCTCACACTGATGGGGTTGACCCATGCACGCTTGCCGTCTGCACCGATCAGCATGATCCGGACATAAGTGTCATCCGGCTGGATCGTATAGGTCGCACTTGTCAGCAGACCGTTTCCGTCCGTATCACTGTTCAGTCCGCTTCTGGATCTGTCCTTGACCCACGGAAGATTGGAGTGGAAAACGATGCCCTGCACGGCGGAACAGTCCACATGGATCTCATTGCCGACGATCTCCACCTGATGCACCAGCGGACCCATGGAGGAATAATAGCTGCCCTTATCCAGCGCCCGGTTGACCGATACGGCATCCAGATCATCCATCTGCGCCATGATGAATCCGCCGCACTCCTCGCCTACATAGAAATGCGTGTCATCATCGGCGACGGTATTGATCAATGTGCCCTGTGCGGCCACGATGTCAAGCAGCAGTGTAGAATCCGCCCGGTCCGCATTATACGGAAACCGGGAAAGTGAATTGAAGATCTCTGCAGCCGCACATTCCTTTGCAAGGCTTGCAATGACCTCCGGCGTATTCAGCGACCATGCGGGATGCGCAAGGATCGCCCTGCCGCCCGCCTTTTTGATCTCCCGAATTCCCTTAAGGACCGACTGTCCCTTGGACACATTGTCCAGCAGAGAAACATCGGGATTGACGCCGACGATATGCACCACCTGATTGTGCAGCCAGTAATCCAGCTCAACGCCCGGCAGCACCAGCATGTTCCGGTACATTTCGGGCTTGGGTGCAGTGATCTTCCAATGATCGGTTAATGTCAGAAAGTCGTAGCCGTTGCTGCAATACAGTTCCTTGGCTTCGTCCGGTGTGCGGCGGCCGTCGGAATTCTTTGTGTGGGTATGCAGATTTCCCTTGTAAAAACGCTTGTTTTCATCAAAAAGTTTCATGCTTTATGCCTCTTTTTGTCTGTAATCCGTACTTTATAATCCGTACTTATCCGCCATGATTTCCATGGTCTTCTGCATCTGTTCTGCGATGAGCTTCTTCTCCTCGGCAAAAGGAATGCCATCCGAAAAACTGATGACGTCACCCATAACGATGGTCTTGTGCTCTGTACTGATGTTTACCGGGACAAAGCGAATATGATCCGTATGCTTCCGCTGCCAGAGCTGCTCCAGCATCAGAAAACCTTCATACAGTTCGCCGATACTGCCGTCTTCTTCCTTGTAGTCCACATCCGGATAGATGATGACGTTGTCCCCTTCCTCCAGTGCCTTGATCGTCTGAACGAAGGTCTGGCGGATCTTCGGCGAACCCCGATAGACCGGGATCGTGCCAACCTTGTTTACCAGCGAAATGAACATGGGAGCTGCGATCTTCGGGAAATGCTTTGACCAGAACGCATTAAAGCCCCAGCTTACGGGACAGGTAAACTCGGTCAGCTGTTTTCTGCAGGATTCTTTATCGCAGAATACACTCAGCATCCAGGGTCTGGGCATTGAAGGAATATACGCCAGCGATACCAGCGGACCGATCGCATTTCTGTGACGGCAAAGGTATACCACGGGCTGCTTTACTGCCGTGTTTTCCGTCAGTTTGTAGCCGGAATACCGCAATCGGACGATACTGCGGCACAACCTGTAAACCCGATCATTCATGCTAATAACCACCATTCAATAATAAACCAGGATATTTATTCGTTGACGAGCTCCACTTCAAATTCCTTGTAGTGGCCATGGATATAGTAGCTCAGCTGTGCATGTCTGGTGAGATCATTCGCCGTCGTTGCAAGGGTGATCTGCTCCAGCGCCTGACTGAAGGGCTCCACATCGATAAGGTCAGCGGAATAAAGCAGTACATCGCCGTCTTTGGTTTCCAGCTCAATGCCCACGCACTCAAACGGTACCACATCGTAATTGCCGATGCGCACACCGTAAGTCACAAGAGTGGCGTCCTCGTCAAAGGAATCCGCATACATAACAAAGGTATCGGCGCCGCGGTTGATGTCTGTCTTGATCCGCTCCGCCATATCCCCCTGCGAGGCGGTACAGCCAATGTAATTGATGACCGCATTGGAGGTCCATATCACATAGCCGTACAGGATGACCGCAAGCAGGGTCACCACGGTCAGAATCTTGGCGAGTACTTTCATATGTTGATCAGCTCCTTTTGTTCCTGTGTTTATTGTACCACTTCACTGTTTAGCGACGGTTAAAACGGACACATGTTTCACAATTTCAATAAATTATAACATAAACCCTCCTACGCCCGACACGGTTTTGTTGTATCTTATGATATGGATAATTATGTGTTTTGTGAACACGGAGGTTTTACCGATCATGGACAAGATGCTGCTTGTGGACGGCAACTCGCTGATGCACCGGGCTTTTCATGCAATGCCCGTAATGACCAACTCATCGGGCGAATACACTAATGCCCTGCACGGCTTTTTGATGATGCTGCTGAAGGTCATTGAGGATGAAAAGCCGAATCTGTGTGCCATCGCCTTTGACCGCCACGAGCCCACCTTCCGTCACGAAGAATATGCCGAATACAAGGCCGGAAGAGCGCCCACGGCGTTTGAGCTGAAGCCCCAGTTTCCCGCCATCCGCACGATCCTTCAGGAGATGCATATTGCCGTACTGGATCTGTTGGGCTTTGAAGCAGACGACATCCTGGGCACGATGAGCAGAAAATGCGAAAACGAAGGCATCGAGTCCGTTATCGTCACCGGTGACCGGGACTCCTTCCAGCTGGTCGGCGAGCATACCTGCGTCCTCTACACCGTCAACGGGATCAAGGACACCGAACGTGTCACACCGCAGTGGCTGATGGACAAGTGGCAGCTCAATACCGAGCAGTTCATCGACCTCAAAGGTTTGATGGGCGATGCCTCGGACAACATCCCCGGCATCAAGGGCATCGGCGAAAAGACCGCCGTCAAGCTGCTGTCGGAATACGGATCACTGGA
>JAZLHZ010000360.1:0-3410 GCA_045617085.1 Clostridia bacterium | reverse complement strand
CGCTGGCCTCTGCCGATGGGGATCATGCTGTCGATAGCCTTGATGCCCGTCTGCAGCGGAACGGAAACACTCTTTCTCTCGATGATGCCGGGAGCCTTGCGCTCGATAGCCCAATGCTCCGACGCCTCGATGGGGCCCTTGCCGTCGATGGGCTGACCCAGCGCATCGACGACTCTGCCGATCAGCTTTTCGCCGACGGGCACAGAGACCACGCTGCCGGTACGTTCCACGGTATCGCCCTCGGCAATGCCGTCATCGCTGCCCAGCAGAACGACTGCCACGGAGTTCTCCTCCAGGTTCAGTGCCATTCCGTAGGCACCGTTGGCAAAGCGTACCAGCTCGTTGGACATGCAGTTGTCCAGTCCCGATACTCTGGCGATGCCGTCGCCAACCAGAAGCACCGTACCGGTCTCACTCTGGTCGATCTTCTTTTCGTAATTTTTGATCCTGTCCTTGATTATCTTGGATATTTCCTCAGGCCTCAATTGCACTGTCTCAGCCTTCTTTCGTAATTAATCTTATTCACGCTTCGGTCAGCGCCCGTTTCATCGTATTCAGACGGTGAGCCACGGTATTGTCGTACTTCTTTCCGTCCATCTCCACACACAGACCGCCGATGACGCTCTTGTCGATCTTAAGCTTCAGCTGTACGGTCTTGCCGCTCAGCATTTCCAGCTTTTCGATCAGCGCTTTTGTCTGTGTTTCGTCCAGCTCGGATGCGCTGGTCACCTTCGCCTCGGTAATGTTTTCCGCCTTCAGATAGCAGCTGTGATAGACCTTGACGCAATCGGCAAACTCGCCCAGTGCGCCCCTCTCCAGCAGCAGCTTCATGAAGTTCAGAAGATACGGATGTACCTGAGATGCGAAGGTCTCGTCAAGAACGGAGAGCCGCTCTTCTTTTGATACGGTGCGTGCCGTCAAAAGCCGAACGAAGTCCGGATTGTCCTTCAATACCTGTGCCGTCTGTGCACATTCCCCGTCCATCTGCTGTGTCAGATGCTCATCCGAACACAGCTCAAACAGACCCTGTGCATATTCGATCGCCAGCTCGGTCATTGCTCTTCACCCGCATTCCTGATGAATTCATCCACCAGCTTCTTATGGTCGTCTCCGTTGATCTCACGATCCACGATCTGACCGGCGATATCGACGGCCATCTCACTGAGCTCGTTGCGGACCTCGGTAAACGCCTTGAGGCGCTCCTGCTCGATCTCGCTTTCGGCACGACGGATCATACCGGAAGCCTGTTGCTGTGCCTCGCCGATGATCGCCTCGGAACGCTTGTTAGCGGTCTCCATGGCGTTCTTCATCAGCTTGTCGGCGTCGCTCTTCGCTTCGGCCATGTGGGCATTGTAATCGGCCTTGAGCTGTGCGGCTTCCGCTCTGTCGGAATCGGCGGCTTTATAGATATTGTCCACCTCTTCCTGACGCTTGGCCAGCACGTTCATGACAGGCTTGAACAGCAGCTTCTTGATGATATAGCAGATGAGAAGCAGATTGCAGAAGGAGAATATGACCGTCCAGGGCGTGATCGAGAAAAATTCCTGCACCTGTGACATTGGTGTTGCTCCTTTCGCTTATCAGAGCTTGCCGATGAAGGGATTGACGAACAAAAGCAGCAGTGCCACGATGAAGCTGTAGATACCGGTGGTCTCGGTAAGGGCGCAGCCCAGGATCAGGGAAGAAGTGATGTCGCTCTTGCTCTCGGGCTGACGGCCGATGGCCTCCAGTGCCTTACCAGCGGCATAACCTTCGCCGATACCGGGGCCGATGGCGCCGAACATTGCAAGACCCGCACCGATGGCGGAGCAGCCCATGACGATTGCCTTTTCCAACATAAGAGAATACCTCCCAAAGTAATATTATTGAATGAATATCGTCTTATTCCGCAGCTGTCTTGATGTTGATCATCGTCAGCATACAGAATATGAACGCCTGAAGAACACTGGAGAACAGGTCAAAGTACAGCGACAGGACTGCCGGAATACCGACCTGCAGCAGCGGAACCTTGCTTGCCAGTTCGCCCACGACACCCGGCAGCAGACCGAACAGGGCTTTGGACGCCACAGCCAGCGACGCATAGATCAGCGAGGAAATGATCGTACCCGATGCCATGTTTCCGTAATGACGGAATGCCATGGAGATTGGCGTTGCGATCTCGCCGATGACATTGATGGGCATCAGCACGGGGATCGGCTTGAAATACGCCGCAAAATAACCCTTGACGCCGTTGGTTTTGACCTTGTAATACGTGATTAATATGAACACCAGCAGTGCCCAGCCGATCTCGCAGGAGAGGTCGACTGTCGGGGAAAACAGCGTAAACAAGCTGCTCAGACTGCACAACGCCGACATCGAAAGTATCGCCGCCGCCAGAGGAGCATAATTACTGAACTGCTCGCCCATGTTGCTGTTTACCAGGTTATTGACCCATTTGACGATAAACTCGGCAATGATCTGGCGCTTGCCCTCGGGACGCACCTTCAGGTTCCTGCCCAGAATAAAGCAGAGCACGGTGATGACCGCCATCACGATCCACATATTGACTACGGTCTCCGTGAGGCAGAACCAGCTGTTCTGATACAGTATCTTCGCACCGGATACTTCTATTTCCATCCGTCTGCCTCCTTACTTGATCTCCGTAACCGAAGATTCTTTCTTTTTCTTTTTTTCGACTGCATTGAGATAACCGTGTACGATGCGCATGACAAGTGTCGGGAATACCACCGGGATGATTGCCGTGATCCAGTTGACACAGTCCGTCTTGATGATGACGATCAGCACCGCCAGCATGAGCAGTGTTCTCGTGAGATAGCTGGAACGGAGCTTGATCTGTGCACGGTTGACCTCTTCCTTGTTTTCCGGATCGTAGTTTTCGGCCACCTTCTGGCAGTTCATCGCCATCAGGAAAAAGTTGCCGCAGCCCAGTACATAACCGCACAAAGCACCCAGCAGCGCCTTGATGTTCATCTGTCCGATGACAAGGAACACGATCAGCATCACGGCGCAGAGTATCGCACTGCCGATCAGCACATAGCCGGTCTCCCTTTTTACAGATTCATTCGGATGCAATTTCAAATACCCTCCGATTATAATATGCTGTTTGTACCTATTATAACAGACATTTGCGGATAAATCAAGCCATTTTTATCAATTCCGCCGAAACTCGTGGGGCAATCTTCCCCCGGTATGTTTTGTGTCCCGCATTGAGATATTCGTCCCGGTGAATTATGTCGGCCCGCTCAATTTATCGTTTATCGATATATTTTGCTTGACATACGATATATTATGTGGTATACTGTTTTCAAAAAGGAGGTACTGACCCATGAAAAAGCAACAAACAAACCATCTGCTGCTCTCCAAACTGCTGACTGCTGCGGGAATCGTCGTCATACTTGTCTGGGCGGCTG
>JAZLHZ010000359.1:0-7665 GCA_045617085.1 Clostridia bacterium | reverse complement strand
TATTGCCGGAAAGAAGGAGTACCAATCCGAGATGGGCGCCATAGTCTATGATGCGGACGGCGGCGAGCATGTGATCGGCCACGAGGGCGTTGCCTCGCATCCCGGTGACAAGGGGATGCAGGCGATCGCCGACAGGATCATGCGGGAAATCAGAAAGTAATAAAAAGAATCCACAGCTTGTGTAATGAGCTGTGGATCCTTTTTTGATTCAGATGATCAGGCGATTCCCTGATCCTTATGAGCGGAGCGGATGACGTACTGGATGGCGAACAGCACAACAGCCATGACGATGGCGCAGACATACAGCACCGGTACATAGCTGCCCATCAGGTCGAAGCCGAGGTTTGCCAGCGGTGCGCCGAGGGCGTAACCGGTGGTATTGACCGCCATGTATATGCCAAGGATCTTGTCGTAGCTCTCGTCACCGAACAGATCAGCAACCAGCAGGGGAATCATGATGGTCTCCAGCGGCAGCGCCATAGAGGAAAGCAGACTGTAAGTGACTGTCAGTACGTGGCCCATCATGGTGGTGCTGATCATGGCCAGCGCCAGCATGGCGATGACGGCAGCGATGTTGCACAGTCCGAAGGACACCTTGATGCCGAAGCGGTCATTGGCAGCGCCCATCAGGAACTTGAATCCTGCCAAAGCGATGGAATGGACGCTCATGCAAGTGGCGATAAAGCCGGTTTCAAGGTTGACATCCTTCATATGAGTGGGAGAAATACCGGTAATGCTCTGAAGGATAAGACCGGTAAAGAATACGCACACGGCACCGAACCAGAAGTAGCTCTTCTGCATGGCGGTCTGATAGGGGATGCCTTCCCAGCGGCGGCCCTTTTTCTTCTTTCCTGCGGGCTTGGGAGCTTCCTTGCCGGCGGCAGGCGGATCCTTGATCAGCAGCACGGCCAATACACCGATGATGACCAACAGGATGATGACGATCTTGTAGGCATTACGGTAGCCGAAGGGATTGACTTCGTCATAGATGTAAGGGGAGATGATCTGTGCAGCCAGTGCGCCGCCAAGACCGTTGCCGGCCAGCACAAAGCCCATGATGGTGCCGGCATTCTCCTTGCACCAGCTGTGGACGATACTGCTGACCATGGTGGTGGTGCACCAGGTGAGGCCGAAGCCCAGGAATGCGCCGGAAAGGTAGAACCCCCAGACACTGGTGGAGACGGAGTTGAGCAGCATGGAGATGATCAGAGAGGCCACGCCGCAGCCGATCATCAGCTTCTTGCCCAGCTTCTTCAGGAAGAAGCCGAAGAACAGATTCATGATCGCAGATACGCAGTAGCGGATACTGTCGCTCAGAGAGAACAGGCTGCGGTCGATATGCAGTGCTTCGGTGATGGCGCCAAGATACATGCCCTTATTACTGGAGCAGAAGCCCAGACATATGAAGCCGAGCATGAAACAGGTGCCGATCACGATCCATTTATTTCGATTGGTTGTTTTTTCCATAACATCAAACCTCCCATATTTATCAGAATGATTATACAACGTCACGGTTAAAATAACCCGTCTGTTATTGTTTTTCTTTGTATTCACTGCGCATTTTCATCGGCGGCACACGGAATGTCGCTTTGAAATCCCGCAAGAAGGAGGCTGTGTTTGAATATCCGCAGTCGGAAGCGATATCCTGTGTGGTGCGGTTGGTCAGTGTGACGAGCCGTGCCGCATTTTTCATTCGGACAGAGCGCAGGTATTTCACGATGGTGGTTCCGGTCTGTTTCGAGAAGACGGAGCACATATAGTTCTTGCTCAGCCCGAAACGATCGGAAAGCGAAGCAAGTGAGATCGATTCGGAGAAGCATTCCTGAAGATACAGAAGAATATCCGTAACGATGTTGCCGCCGTCAGACGGCACTGCGGCGCAGTCAAGAAAGAAAAGCAGCAGCGATTCCAGCAGACTGTCGGACAACGTACGTTTTCCGGCTTCCACGGCATCCTTCAGCATCGTGAGAAGCATATCCATACGCCGATAGTCCGTATCGTCAAGCGTTGCTTTTCGCATCAACTGACACAACGGCAGAACAGAGGACGGCATCAGCCCTGCAGGGATCTGCACCAGCCAGATATCGGTGCCTGCTTCCAGCGTGAGCTCATGGAAATCGGTACAGGACAAAAGAAACATATCGCCCTTGCGATAACTGTATTCGGTACCGTTGATATGCTGTGTGCCGCCGCCCGCATTGACCAGCTCCAGCTCGTAAAAATCGTGCCAGTGCAGCGGACAGGAATTGCAGAAATACCGCTTAATATGGATGGCGCTGAGCGATTTGTTCAGCGCCAGTTTTCGTACTTCGTTCTGCATGTCAAAGCCCTTCTGAAGGAATGTCTTCATCACTGATGCAGCGAATACCGCTCTCCGAAAGCAGACGGGCGGTGATCCCCATGCCTTCCTTCAGCGTTCCGGTGAATGTGCCGTCATAGACCCGATGTGTGCCGCAGGAGGGGCTTTTCTCTTTCAGAATCGCCAGCTCGCAATGCAGCAGCTTAGCCGTTTCCGCCGCCAGCAGTGCACCATTATTGTACTGCTGCGTCACGTCGTTTCCGTCCTTTGTGACCACACGGTGTTCGTTGATCTCCGCAGGGCACCTCGGGGTCGGGAGACCGCCGTAGATCTCCGGGCAGAAGGGGATCAGCTCGTGCTTGTCCTTCAGCTTCACCAATGCGGGACAGGCAATGCTTTTTCCGTCATATCGGCAGGGCAGCCCCAACAGACAGGCACTGACAAGTATCTTCATGCCGTATTACCTCCGATTGAGATTTTCGATGCCTCTCAGGTAATTGTCCTCCCGGACGCCATGCAGTCCTCCGAGGCTTTCATAGCTGACAACGGTGCCGCATCGGAAGAACAGACCGAGAATCGGCAGATCCTTGACGGCCAGCATCTGGATCTGGGACAGATAGATCTTGAGATCGTCATAGGAGATGGCATTTCTCGCCTGAGAGAGCAACCAGTCCATATCCTCCGAGGAATATTCCGAGCAGTTGCCGCTTGCGTCGGTTTTGAAAAGGAAATTGAGCTCCGGCGAATACGAGAGGTTGAAGGCGACCAGTGCCAGTCCGAAGCCTTCTTCGTTGTTGAATGCGGACTTGACTCTGCTCTGCGAGGTGGAGTTGACGTTGATCTTGATGCCCAGCCTGCCCAGCTGCACGGCGATCAGATTGGCTGCCTTGGTGCGGTTGTAGGTGGCGGGATCGTTATAGGTGATCAGCTCCAGCTCGAAATCCTCCCATATACCGCCGTTGACCCGGTCGAGAATGCCGTCTTCATTGGAATCGTACCATCCGGCCTCATGCAGGATCTGCAGCGCCCGTTCGGGGTTGTAGTTGTATATGGCAGACTGGGGTTCATAGAAGGTGCTTCCCGGGATCACGGGCACTTCGCTTTCCTGTACCATGCCCAGATAAACCGTGGAGGCCAGCGTGGAGCGGTCAATGGCATACATCAGCGCTTCACGTACCCGCACATCGCTCAGAATGCTGTTATTCAGGTCGGGAACGATACATTCATAGGTGTTCGTCGTGTAGTCGATGGTGGAACGGTCGGTCAGCTGACGGCTCAATGCCGCATTGATGGAGCGGGTCGCAAGCACGTCGATCTCTCTTGACTCCAGTGCCTCCATTTCCTCGGCCACGGTGTCATAGCGCTTGATGTAGATATCGGTAACATCGGGCGCCTGCTTCCACCAGTTGGTGTTTTGGGTGAGCTGCATCATGCCCCAGTTGTTGTAGCTGACATACCGGAACGGACCGGTACCGCTGGGATATTCGGAATCCAGCGTCTGTGACTGAACGATGGGGAACGTCATGCAGTAAAGGATCATATAGCCGTAGGAATCGCTCTTGACCTTGACAGTCAGCGAGTCCACTGCTTCCATCTCGGTGATATGTCGGATGCGGTTGTGATATGGCGAGTTTTCGCTGAGCACCTTCAGGTAGCTCCAGGAATCGACTACATCGTATGCGGTGAGCTGCAGTCCGTTGTGAAAGGTGATGCCCTCCCGCAGCTGGAATATCCAGGCATTGTCGGAGGAGCTGTATTCCCAGCGGTCACAGAGCAGCGGTGCGGGCATGCGGTTATCGTCCAGCTCGATCAGGCTTTCAAAGACGAGGCTGTTCAGACTGTTCAGGTCGATGGAATTGCCACGCAGGGGATGCATATCACAGCCCTGTACTGCCACATATCCTACGTTGAGTACGACCTTGGGCGCTTCTTCTACGATGATGCTGCTGCCCTGCTGTACAGCGGTCTGCTGCGGCGCCGTATAGACCGACTGTGTGGGCTCGGGCGTATACATCACAATGGTACTGCTGCCTCCGGAGGAAGAACAGCCGGTGAGCAGCAGCAGACAAAGAAGAATCGATATCGGTTTAAGCAGCTTCCGTCTCAAAGTCATATAGCTCCTTGTAATTGTCATAAGCCTTGAATATGCGGCCTACATATACTCTGGTGGTGTCAAAGGGGATCTTGTCCGGATCCAGTGTTCCGTCTGCCTTGCAGAGATCGGGATCCTGCAGCCACTTGTCCACCTCGCCGAAACCCGCATGATAGGCGGCGGTAGTGGAGAGCATGTTTCGATCGTAGCGCTCCATCAGCCAGTTGAGATACCAGCATCCGTATTCGATGTTGATCTCGGGCTCATACAGGAACGAATCCTCATATACATCGCTCTGCTTCAGCTTCTGCGCAGCCCATACTCCGGTATCCGGCATCAGCTGCATCAGACCTCTTGCACCGACGTTGGACAGCGCTTTCGGATCAAAGCTGGATTCGCAGCGGATGACTGCGGCGACATGCTCCGGTTCCAGTCCGTATTCTGCGGCATACTCCATGATCGCATCCTTGTAGCGAAGGGGATACTCCTTATACCTCAGCTTCAGCTTTGCGGCATTTGAGGCGTTGACGGAGATGATCGTGATGACGATAGCCAATATGATCACGGCGGCAGTAATGAGGATCGTCAGCCGCTGCCGGTTCTTACGCCGACGGGAACGCTTCGTTGCCATATCAGTTGAACCTCCGCTTGAGCTGGGTGTAGATGTTGGCAATATCGTATCGGGTATTTTCCATCGGACGGTCGGTACGGATGGCGATATTGCTCTTTTCCAGCCGCTCGTCGGTGGACATCTGGCTGGCGATACGCTTCTTTGCGGCTTCGGCATCGAGACTGTCCCGTTCCATAACACGGCGCAACTGCTCCTCCTCGGAACAGTAGACACACCAGACCTCGTCACACATGGCGTCCATGCCGGTCTCAAACAGCAGCGGAACACTGAGAAATACGAAATTCACGCCCGCATTTCCGTATTCCATCAGTTTGAGCACGATCTCATGCTGGATCAGCGGATGGGTGATGCATTCCAGACGGTGACGAGCCTCCTTGTCGGAGAATACCGCAGTGCCCAGTGCCGCACGGTTCAGCGTGCCGTCCTGAAAGAAAACGCTGTCACCGAACTGCTCCCTGATCTTCGGCAGTGCCGCACCGTTTTCGGCGGTCAGTGAACGGGAGATCACATCGGCATCGATGACCATCCCGCCTAACTTCTCAAGATAGTCGGTGGCAGCCGTCTTGCCGCTGCCGATGCCGCCGGTAACTCCCACAACATAAGGCTTGTTCATAAGAATTCCTCCGTATCAAGGACTTGTTTTTTGAGTAACTGCTTACTTGCATTCGTACCAGCTGTGTGCGCAGTTGACCTCGGCGATCAGCGGTACGTTAAGCTTGACGATGTGCTCCATGCATTCCTTCAGCATCGAGGCGACCTCGTTTGCGATCTCTGCCTTGGCTTCGATGATCAGTTCGTCATGCACCTGAAGGATGAGCTTTGCATCCCATCCCTTTTCTTTCAGCGCCTTGTCAACCTTTATCATTGCCAGCTTGATGATATCTGCCGCCGTGCCCTGTACGGGGCTGTTCATGGCGGCACGCTCGCCGAACTGGCGGATATTGTAGTTTCTGTCGGTCAGCTCGGGTACATACCTTCGCCGTCCGTACATCGTGGTCACATAGCCGTTGGCCTTTGCAAAGGCAACGGAGCCGTCCATGTACTTTTTGATGCCGGCATAGCGCAGCAGATATAGCTTGATGAATTCACCGGCCTGCTGGCGGGAGACATTGATCTGTCTTGCCAGACCGAAGTCCGAGATGCCGTATACGATGCCGAAGTTGACGGCTTTGGCGGCGGAACGCATTTCGGGTGTCACGAGCTCAATGGGGATGGAGTTGACTTCGGAGGCGGTGCGGGCGTGAATGTCCTGCCCCTTGTTAAAGGCATCCTGCATCACGCTGTCGCCGGAAAGATGTGCCAGCACCCGCAGCTCGATCTGGGAATAGTCCGCATCCACCAGCACGTAGCCGGGATGTGCCACGAATACCCGGCGGATCTCCCTGCCCATCGGTGTGCGTACCGGGATATTCTGAATGTTCGGTTCCAAGGAACTGATACGTCCGGTGGAGGTGGAGGTCTGGTCAAAGCAGGTGTGGATCAATCCCTCGCCGTCTCTCAGACGCAGCAGTGCATCCACATAGGTACTTTGAAGCTTGGTATATTTCCGGTATTCAAGGATCAGCGGGATCACCGGATTGCTGTCCTGTATGGCTTCCAGAATTTCCGCAGAGGTCGACCAGCCGGTCTTGGTCTTTTTGCCTCCGGGCAGGCCCAGCTCTTCAAAAAGATAGCTGCCCAACTGCTTGGGGGAATTGATGTTGAGAGCGGTCCCGGCGTGCTTCTGGATCTCTGCGATCAGCTGACCGATCTTTTCGCCGAATTCGATGTTCAGCTTCATCAACGCTTCTTTGTCGGTCAGTATGCCGGTCTGTTCCATGCCGAATAGCACCTCACAGAGCGGCATTTCGATGTTATCCATGACACGGTCGAGATCGTTATCCTTCAGTCGTTCCTTCTGCTGGTCATACAGCTTTGCCATGGAGACGAGGGGAGAAGCCTCGTCATATTTGATCCCGGCTTCGGCACAAAGCGACAGCAGCGAGAAAGAGCGCAGCTGAGAAGAAAGCACATAGCCCGCCAGCATGACGTCAAACAACTTCCCCCGATAGGTCAGACCGAACTTTCTCAGTTGTTTAAGATCATGAACTACCAGCAGCTCCGCCTTGTCGGTGATATGTTTTACTGCGTTGATCGCCCCCGGCTGATCGAGGCCCGGGTCGATGAGGTCGCCGCCGCCCAAAGCCAGCATACAGCAGCTTCCGTCAATGCCGATATACAGAGCATTTGAAAGATAGAGGTATACCGTTTTATTCTCGTTGCTTTCAAATGCCTTTGTGAATTCGTCAAGGCTCAGCAGCTCGCAGGAGGCTTCGACAGGCTTTTGAGCTGGTGCTGTATCCGTGTTCATTTCCATGCCGGAAAGCTTCGCTCCTACCTGACGCAGCTCATATTTTGCAAGGATCTCTTTTGCATCCGAGATATCGTGAAGCCGGCACTCGGAGGGCTTTGTGTCGATGGGCGCATTACGGATGATCGTGGCCAGACGCCGACTGAATCTTGCGGATTCGGCGCCGTCGATCAGCCGTTCCTTCAGCTTGCCTTTCTGTTCCTCGGCATGACTCAGTATGTTTTCCAGTGATCCGTATTCCGACAGCAGCTTGACGGCGGTCTTTTCGCCGATGCCCTTGATGCCGGGGATGT
>JAZLHZ010000358.1:0-7790 GCA_045617085.1 Clostridia bacterium | reverse complement strand
GGCACTATTCAGCTTTTTCACATCCACACCGGCTTTTTCCGCCAGAGACACAGCATGGAGCACTGTCGGCCCCGGGCATGCAAATGGCGCTGTCATGGCTGGATCCAGTTCCTTCGGAAGCTTGACCAGGTTGGTCAGCGGGGTAAAGTTGATCTCACCATAACCTCCGTAAAAGTGCGGCACTGTATCCGGATCTCCGCCGTTGGTAACAGCCATATTCACACAGTTGGCATCATCTCCTGATTTGCAAAGCAGACATTCGCCGCAGGGCACGGCAATATCTGCGATCACATTATCGCCTATCTTCAGCCCATACTTGGCTGCTTCTGCCTCATCACAATCGTCCAGTCTGCCGATAAACTCATGGCCGATGATCGACGGTGCTGCCGTACCCAGCCTTCCGGTATGAATATGTATATCCGTTCCGCATATGCCGCTGGCGACCAATGTGGAACGTCCGTATCCCTTCGGTGCCGGCACGATTTCATATTCTCTCACATCAAATGGCACATTGATTCCGGTAAAGACTGCTGCTTTTGCTTTCATTGTTGTATGTCCTTTCATTCGTTTTTCTGTGTACGGCGAAGAATATCTTCCTGAACCTCACGGTTCAAAGTAACATAGAATGCAGAAAAACCGGATACACGCACAACAAGGTCTTTGTAATTCTCCGGATGCTCCATCGCATCCTTCAGAACCTTTGTCGATGTCGCATTTATCTGTATCTCCTGACCACCTCTGCTGAAATACACCCGAATCAGTTTCTGCAGCTTTTCTCTGCTGCCGTCACTGAACATATCCGGCATGTATTTCTGATTCAGTACCGTTCCACCGGCTACTCTGGTATAATCCGGCTTTGAGCAGCTCAACAACGTTGCCGTAGCCCCCGAAACGTCTCTTCCGTAAGTGGGTGACGAAGCATCTGAGATCGGCTCTCCGGCTAAACGTCCGTCGGGCGTTGCGGCGATCAAATGACCTGCATGAATGTTGCTGACATTCGCCGCCAACAGCGTATAAAATTTGCCGCCGTCCGGTGTACGGTATTTATCAAATTCGTCATTCAGGAAATCGGCATACCATACGGCGTACTTATCCGCAAAGTCATCGTTATTTCCGTATTTCGGCGCAGCCAGAAGAAGCTGTCGCAGTTCCTCTTTTCCTTCGAAATTACACAGTAATGCATCTCTGATTTCCGAAAGTGTTGCTGTCTTGTCGATGAATACCGTCTGTTCAATGGCGGCCAATGCATCTGCCGTTGTGCCAATACCCATCAAAGCAGCACCGTGAACCGAGGGATATTTTGTGCCTCCGGCATTGATGTCTCTGCCTCGTTCCACACATTCACGACAGAAGCAGGACAAGAAAGGAGATGAATATACTTTCGGGTCAAGCGCTGTGTTCTCCCTGATAAATGCTTCACAGTATTGCTTTACCCCAAATGCCAACTGCTTTTCAAACCTCTGCATCAGTTCATCCATCGAAGATATGCTTTCCACATCCCCGGTGTCAATGCCTTTCCCATCGTTTCCGATCCCGCTGCCTGCGTTGAAAAGATACTCGAAGAATCTTGGAGCATCAAACCTTCCGTCACTCCACGGCGGCTGTTTTCCCTGAAGGAAATTCTCGATGCAGCCCACCATACAGAAATTATATACATCTTCTGCGTCATATCCGCATTTGCTCAATGCCGCTATGATGCTGTCGTCATTCATCAGCGCAGGATATCCCAGCCCTGTGCCGATTACCTTCAGGCATTCGTCCAGAAATTTGTCCGGTGTCAACGTGTCGATCCTTGCCGAAAGGTTCGGTCCCGGTACATTGCAGCCCTTTACAGCCTTTAAAACACAGTATGATAGTCCGTTGACATCTGTTTCACCTCGGATATTCTTTCCGCCAACGCAGATGTTGACCACGTCATCTTCGTCCCGGCATACCCTTTGCTCATAAATCTTGATAAACGCATTTTCCAACAGCTCAGTCGCCAATGCATCCGTCAACAGACCGCTCTCCGTATCCTTTTTATAAAACGAATAGAGGTATTGATCGATTCTGCCTAATGCCATGGCATAACGGCCCTCCATACAGAATGCCGTATGACAAAGCCATACCAATTGCAAGGCCTGTGCAAATGTCTCCGGTGCACCATCTTCCAGTTTTTGTAGATTTCCTGTGATGAAGTCCAGTTGCTTTTTATTGTAGCCTTCAACGCCATACAGTGTTTCCGCTTTCCTCCTGTAATTCCGTATCAGTCCGAGAAAGCCCTCCATCGCCGTTTTCATGCATTCCAGTGTAAATTGTTTTTCACTGTCTTCTGCATGGTTCAAAACAGATGCGGTAATATCCGACAGAACACCCGGAACACCTTTTTCGGTTATATAGGCATAGTCCGGTGCAAAATGGTCATAATTTGTCCGGAAAGTGCGCTCTCCCAATTGATTGAACGCTTTCTCTATATTCTGCCTTTTCTCTTCCTCTTCCGTTGTCCAGACGGGCACACAGCTTCCGACGATCAGATCATTATGATAGATGATCGGAACTGTATTTGTGAAAAGACTGAAGACGGCATTTGCTCGCTTCTCCGTAACAGAACTGCCGCAACAACCGAAGCCTTTATAATAAGCCGGAGAGAACACGCCTTCCGGCTTTCTGAATTCCATTTTTAGAAGGTCTGTAGTCAACATGGAATGCCTCCTTATCAGAAGTGCTCATACAATCCGTTGATCCGCTTAGGAAATGCCCGGAAGAAGTCCTCCGCTCTACCATTCAGACTGACGCCATCCATATAGACTGCTGTCTCCGGAGTATAAGCATCCGTGCCGTAAAGAAAACGAACAAAGGCTGTTTCGGATACGCATACTTCACATTCGGCATCATCATCCAGCTTTGTCACTGTACACGTGCCGTTTTCATATTCCACACGATAATTGCCCCGAACATTTTCCAGCCAATCATCTACGTGCAGAGTGAACATGCCTTTCTTGTCCGGATATTTCACCAGTTTCAGCGCTGCTTCGGTATCCAGTACCCTGCCCATTATGTCCGGATGAACGTCGTATTTCGTATCCATATTGTGCTTCAGCAACATGTCCAGTTCCGGTATAGGCGTGATGTCATGAAACCGTACCACGTCCAACTCACCCTCATACATACGCAGGAATCCCAGCAAATGCAGTAGCGTATCCCGGTTCAGGAATCCGATTTCTTTCACATACAGCTCATCACTCACCATACGGTTGATACCGTCATAGTGGTTTTTCGGTTCATAAGCCACATACCCGGTAAGCCTATGATTTTTTTCATAATGAAGATATACCTTCTGATTATTTCGCAGGAAAATCGCATCATCCAAACGGCGGAACATGATGTTCCTACTTTGATTGAATTCATCAAACAGCTGAAGCAATTCGTCCTTTCGATTTTCGCTATAAGGCACCAAATCCGGATATCTGTCGACAAAGTCCAGCGCCGTGATCGGCATATATGCCTGCACAGTATCATAGATTCTCTCGAAGCCGAACTTGCGATAATACGAAAAGGAAAACGGATGCAGAAGTGCCAATGCCGCACCATATTCCCTTCCTTTGGGAAGTTCCTGCTCAAACATCGTCCGGACACAGTGCTGACGACGGTATTCCGGACTTGTACCGATACCGCCAACAGTCAGGACATTCACATATTCCCCGTGAAAACGTGATTCACGGATCCGCAGATGAGCATGGCTCATTTCTGTTCCGTCCTCGGTATATGCACGCCACACCTTGCCGGTAAACCGGTTTCCGTCATATATGCAATCACTTTTGATAACCATGCTGCACCTCCGTTGACTTTTTCCTTAATTATACCTGTTTTACAAAGGCTTGTCAACCTTGAAGTGCAACAAATTATGGCTTGACACAATAGCCTGGAAATGGTAAAATACTTACAATAAACCTGTTTCGGAGGCATACCATTATGGAAAAAACAGTAACCAAATTCGGCGGCACATCTCTGGCTAATGCCGACCAGTTCCAGAAAGTCCGTGACATCATTCTTGCAGATCCGAAAAGAAAATATGTCGTTGCCTCGGCACCGGGAAAACGTTTCCCCGATGATATCAAAGTCACCGATCTGCTTCTACGCTGCTATGATTCCGCCTCCAAAGGCGAGAGCTTTTCCAAAGACCTTTCTCTGATCCGTGCCCGTTTTCAGGAAATCATCGATGATCTTTCCATTGATTTTGATCTCAGTGAAGACATCGAAACACTGCACAAACATCTCTCGGGCAAACCCGTCAGAGATTATGTAGCCAGCCGTGGCGAATACCTCAACTCCCGTATTTTGGCTGCTTATCTCGGTTTTACATTCGTCGATCCGGCGTGGTGTATCTCTTTCAATACCGACGGTACACTCAATATGTCGCTCACCATGCGCACAATGCGGGCTTCGCTGATGCCGCTGGATAAGGTAGTCATTGCAGGGTTTTACGGTGCAGACTCGGATGATGTGGTTCACACCTTCTCACGAGGCGGCTCCGACATCACCGGAAGCCTTGTAGCTTTGGCGATCAAAGCTGAGCTTTATGAGAACTGGACAGATGTGTCCGGGCTTCTTGCCGCCGATCCCAGGATCATTGACAAACCCCGAAGCGTGCGCTACCTGACATATCGTGAACTGCGTACCCTGTCCTATATGGGGGCATCTGTACTGCATACCGATGCAGTATTGCCTGCCTCCGGTGCAGGGATCCCCATCAACATCCGCAACACCAATGCACCTGATGATCCCGGCACGATGATCATGCGAAAGCTGCCCCCGCATATCACCCGCAGCGCCATCACCGGTGTGGCAGGCAGAAAAGGCATGAGCGTCATACAGGTAGAGAAACTCATGGTCAGTGACGGAGCAGGCTTCAGTGCCGTCATGCTGGATATTCTCAAACAGCGCAGCATCCCCTTTGAACAGTGCCTTACCGGAATCGATACTGTCACACTCGTTATACGCAGTCAGGTACTTGCCTCATGCAAAGAGGATCTGATAGAAGAAATCAAGAATGTGCTACAGCCGGACAACATCGCCGTCAAGGAACACCTGTGCATGATCGCCGTTACCGGAGAAAAGGATACCGGCTCCAGCGATGCCAATATGAAGGTGCTGCAAGCTCTTGCCGAGGAAAAGATCGAGATCAGCACTATCAATCAAGGTGCAGGCAAACTGAATCTTTTAATTGGCGTGCCGGAGGAATGCTATGAAAAGGCCATCCTGAATATCTACCGTACTCTCGAAAACAATTGAGCTACTGATAAAAGATCATCCCGACATCATATCGGGATGATCTTTTGGTTACCTTGTAATCGTGATCGCAGCCGTTACTGTACTGCCGTAGCCTGCGGAGGAGGCCGCCTTGAAGCCGATTTTTCTGCTGCCTGCGCCTCCGAAGGAATAACTCACATTCCATGTCCGCACATTGCCGTTGACAGTGCTGTTGCCGCTCGCACTCCATGTCTTGACAATTCCGCCGTTCTCTGCACACAGAGCAAGCGTCGTGGCGTTGGAGCTGGTTTTCACGGTAATTCCGACGTTTTCACTCACTTTGGCGGAAGCCTTTGCAAAGGAAGCGGATTCTACCTTGGGAAGCTCCGGGTTAACAGCAACCTTCGTCACAACTCCGGCTTCGTATGTGCTGTTGTCGGCAGAAGCTTTGAATGTGAGACTGCGATAACCTGCGGTGGCAAAAGAATAGCTGAGATTCCATGTCCGCACATCACCGCTGTCTGTATAGCCGCTGCTCCAGGTCTTGGCTGTACCGCCATTTTCGGCACACATCCGCACATACTTTGCCGCAGTCGTCGTCTTGACGGTAATACCGACGCTCTTCCCGACAACAGCATCGCTGTTGAAGCTTGCACTCGTCACTTTGGGTTCTGCATTTGCCTTACTGACCACAACAGTTGCACTGACCAAAGCACTTGTATTCTTTCCGTCCGAGGCTTTGAAATACATGACTCTGGTTCCGGCCCCACTGAAAGTATAATTCACTTTCCAGGTACGCACGCCATTGCTGTCGGTGTAGCCGCTCGTCCATGTCTTGTAGACAGACTTACCGGTGGAATCACACATTGCAATGCTTGTCACAGAAGTCGGCGTCGTTGCCGTAATACCGACCTCTTTGCCGACCATTGTATTGCTGTTGAACTTCACGTTCTTGATTACAGGAAGTTCGGCTGCCTTACTGACTACAACGGAAGCGCTGACAAGTGCACTGGTATTCTTGCCATCCGATGCCTTGAAGTACATGACTCTGTTGCCTGCCGTGACGAAGCTGTAACTGATATTCCACGTTCTGATGCCGTTGTTATCGGTATAACCGCTTGTCCAAGTCTTATACACAGATTTACCGGTTGAATCACACATTGATACACCGGTTGCCGTCGTAGGCGTTATTACAGTAATTCCGACAGGCGTACCGACTGTGGCATTGGTATTGAACTTCGCACTCTTGATCACAGGAAGCTCTGCTGCTTTGCTTACCACAAGCGATGCGCTCACTGCTGCACTGGTGGTTTTGCCGTCGGAGGCTCTGAAATACATCGTCCTCGTTCCGGCTCCGCTGAACGTATAAGTAGCCTTCCAGGTTCTTACACCGTTACTGTCAGTATAGCCGCTCGTCCAGGTCTTGTAGATCGTCGTACCGTTTGCTTCGCCCATGGATATGCTTGTTGCCGATGTGGGGGTCTTCACGGTGATACCGACTGCCTTACCAACCGTAGTATTACTGTCAAAAGAGACGCTGTTGATCTTTACAGCCTGCTTGACTGTTACTTTGCTCTCAACAAGACTGCCGTAATTTGTGCCGTCTGCACTTGCCTTGAAGTACAGCGTTCTGTTTCCAGCTCCGCTGAAGATATAGTTCAGTTTCCAGACCTTTTCGTCTCCCTTCAGCGTATATCCGCTCGTCCAGGTCTTTACGGTTTCTTTGTTCTCGCTGCACAAAGCAATCTTTTGAGCATTTGCAGAAGTTACTACCGTAATGCCGATGGACTGATCCACGGTTGCATCACCAGCAAATGCTGCCGATTTCACAATCGCCTCGATCTTTCCCTTTGCCGGGATCACGGTCTGTGCAACAAGAACTGCCTTACATACGGAACAGTGCTTGCCTTCCGTCAAACCGGTTTCCGTCTCGGTGGGTTCTACTCTTACATCGACGACTTCAGTATGTCCCTTTGCCGGGATCACAATTTGTTCGACAAGGACTGCCTCACAGACAGAGCAGTGCTTACCCTCAGTCAAGCCAGTCTCTGTACAGGTAGGCTCTGCCTTCTCATCGATCACTTCGGTATGTCCCATTGCAGGAATCTCTTCCTGTGCGGTAAACACAAGCTTGCATTCAGAACAGTGGCTGCCTGCAGTCAACCCTGTCTTCATACATGTAGGTTCTACCTTCTCGTCAATGACCTCTGTATGTCCCTTTGCTGGAACAACTGTCTGCTCAACAAGAATTACCTCACATACGGAACAGTGCTTTCCCGCGGTCAAGCCAGTTTCTGTACAAGTGGGTTCTATCCTCTCGTCAATAACCTCGGTATGTCCCTTTGCTGGAATAACCGTCTGTGCAATGAGGACTGCCTCACATACAGAACAATGTTTGCCTTCAGTCAAGCCTGTCTCCGTACAGTTAGGTTCTACCTTCTCATCAATGACCTCGGTATGTCCCTTTGCTGAAATAACCGTCTGTGCAATGAGAACTGCCTCGCATACAGAGCAATGCTTGCCTTCAGTCAAGCCCGTCTCCGTACAGGTAGGCTCTACCT
>JAZLHZ010000357.1:0-5813 GCA_045617085.1 Clostridia bacterium | reverse complement strand
GCACGGCCTGCGGCATGGGTCGCCAGTCATCTTCACGGCCTCAGCGGTGAGGCGGCGGCCAGGGAGCACGGCGAAAACAGCATGACGGCGACGGATATTATCAATGCCATCGAAAAGGTGATATCGTGAGAGAAGAAATATTGAATCGGCTGTTTGCGCAGCGGGATGAGCAGTATGCCGAATTCATGCGCCGGATCGTCAACAACATCCCGCCGCAGTCTATTCTCGGAGTCCGGACGCCGATCCTGCGTCAAATGGCAAAGACCATCGCTTCGGATGAACCGGGAAACGAGTACTTCGAGGAGCGTCAGCTCAGGGCATTCTCGATCAATTTGGAAAAGGACTATGCCCGGGCTCTCGAAAAGGTCAATGATTTCCTGCCGTTTGTCGATAACTGGGCGACTTGTGATCAGCTGCGTCTGAAGGTTTTTGCAAAGCACAAGGCGGAACTGATCGGTGAAATACGGAAATGGATCGCCTCCGATGCTATGTATACCGTGCGGTTCGGGCTGGAAATGATCATGAATCTGTATCTGGACGGGGATTTCAGGGAGGAATACCTTGATCTTGCGGCCTCTGTACGCTCGGAGGAGTACTATGTCAACATGATGCAGGCATGGGTCTTTGCCGAGGCGCTGGCAAAGCAGAGAGACAGCGCCATCGGATATATTACCGGCTGCAGATTGAGCCCGTGGGTGCACAACAAGGCGATACAAAAGGCCTGCGAGAGCTTCAAAATTTCGGAAGAAGACAAGACATTTCTGAAAGCGCTGAAGATAAAATAAAACGTCCTGTCCGGTCCGCAGCGGGCCGGATAGGACAATGTGTTTTACAGGGCTTTCCAGTACATTTTGTTGTCAGTAAACTCGTAGGTAACTCTGCCTGCATCACAGAGATACGAAAGATACGACCGCACGGTACTGCCGATGAGCACATATTGCTGGGCAGTCATCGTGAGGGAATAGCTGTCGAAGATCTTTTTCAGCAGCTCATCGAAGACGACGGGTTCGCTGCAAAAGGTCAGAAGCCTGTCGATGACCTCATGGATCGAGCGGATATTGAGGTCGGCCAGCTGCGAGATATCCTCGGTCACCGCCGCATGAGAGGGGACATACCGCTTTGCCCCGATGCTCTTGACGGCGGACAGCGTTTCCAAAGACTTTCCCGCATCCCACAGATATCCGATGCCGTACTTGTTCAGCGTCTCCTCCGAGGATACGCAGTCCGCAACAAAAGCAGTGCCGTCCTTTGTGACAAAGCCGACCATGTCAAAGCTGTGTCCCGGCAGCTTCAGCAGCTGCCAGCCCTCGGGAAGACAGTCTTTGGTCAGCGGCAGCGCCGTGCTCTCCTGCGCCAGGAGGAACTTGTGCTTCAATGCCGAAAAGGGGAGGCCGCCGTACAGACCCATGGGTTCCAGCTCCGGATGGTTCGTGAAGGCGCATTCCAGCCCCGGCGCATAGATCTTGCAGCCGGTCTTTTCCTGAAGAAAGCGGTTGCCGCCGATATGGTCGGCATGGGAATGGGTATTGTATATTGCCGTCAGATTCCAGCCGTTTGCTGTCAGTATCTTCAGTACCTTCTTTGCAGCGTCCTTGTCGCTGCCGCTGTCGATCAGTACCGCATCCGAATCGGAAATGCGGACGACGCCGACCTTTGCGGGGCAGTCAATATAATGGTCATTTTCGGTAAGGGAGATCAGCTCGTACATATTTCAGAACTCCTTATAATTGAAACGGGACTTTGCATCAGAACAAAGCCCCGTTTTTATGTTTCGGATTACAGGATATTGAGCTTCTTGATGGTGTCGATGCTCATCTTGGCGGCTTCGAGAGCAGTGCGGTTGTACCACTGATCCTGCTCGACGATGAACCAGCCGGCACCGGCTTCCAGACCTGCATTGATGAGGGAGGCGACATCCTGGCAGCCGTAGCCGACGGGACGGAACTCGAACTCGACATCCTTATCAGCCTTGGCATCGTCATTGCCGCTGCCGTCTGCGCTGATCAGAGCGTAAGGAGACTTATCGCCCTTCTTGACGCCCACGAAGTCCTTCAGGTGGACGATGGGGGCTCTGCCGCTGTACTTGCGGATATAGGCAGCGGGATCCTCGCCGGAGTACTTGACCCAGCAGCAGTCGATCTCGGTCTTCAGGATATCCTCAGGGATGGCGTCATAGATGAAGTCAAAGCCGTACTCACCGCTCAGCTTGACAAACTCGAAATCGTGGTTGTGATAGAGCAGCTGGATGCCGGCTTCCTGACAGAGCTTGCCGAACTTATAGATCTGGCACAGGGTCTTGGCAAAGCCGTCTGCGCCGGGGCGCTTGGACTCCTCAAGATAAGGAACAGCCAGGAACTTGCAGCCGATGGTCTTGTAGAAAGCGATGGTGGAGAACATCTCCTCTACGGTTGCGGGGATCGCCTGATGGCCGGAGATGGCGACCAGACCGGTTTCATCCAGCATGGCCTTGACTTCTTCTGCAGTGTGACCGTAGAAGCCTGCAAACTCAACGCCGTCATAGCCCATCGCTGCGATCTGCTTCAGAACGCCGAGAAGATCCTTCGCAGCGTCTTCACGGGCGGAATATACCTGATAACCGACAAAAGCCTTTTTCATGAGTAATGCCTCCTGATGTTTGTTTTCTTCTATCATTATAGCCGAATCCGCTGCTTTTTGCAAGTAAACAAATTGTTATCCGTCCCAGCGGACCATACTTTCGCCCAATTCGTGCATGTAGCGGATCGTTTGATCCACGACCTGCTGCATACAGGCGGGAATGCGCCTTACGGCGTTGTGCGCTTCATAGGTGAAGCTGTGCTCGTATCCGATGTCTTTGAGTGCCTGCATCACGCTGCTCCAGTCGATTTTCCCTCAAACGGAGCCACATGGTCATCGTCAATGCCGTTATTGTCATCGATATGCAGTGCTTTCAGCCGCTTGCCCAGCTTGGTGATCTCCGTATACTGGTTTGTGTATTGCTGCAGTGCCGGGTCGCCGCCGCTGACATTGCCGTGTCCGGTGTCCCAGCAGATGCCCACGATCGGGTCATGGTAGGAATCACACAGCTCGATCAGCGCCTCCGTCTGCCAGAGCGGCACGCTTTGGAGCTTGACCCAGGTGTTTTCAAACGCCACGCCGACGCCGTATTTTTTTGACAGTTCGACTATCCGGTCGAATGTTCTGTGGTTGATGCGCATCCAGTCCGGGTCTTCGGTATAAATGGCGTGGTATACCATCCACGGGATGCCCAGCCGTGCGCAGCCGATGATCGCCCGTTCCTGATACAGGTATACATCCTCATCCGTCATACCGGGATATCGGATGCCGTTGTATACCGGAGCATGCGCCTGATTGAAGACTGCGCCGTTTTCGGCGGCTATTTCTCCGACATGCTCCACGAAGGCGAGCCAATCCTTTCCGACAAAGGGGGAAGCTGTGCTGTTGGTAAGATCGAGAAAATTGAAATCGAGAAATCGGAAGCCTCCGTCCGTGATCCGTTTGATCTGGTTTTCATACGGCACGACATAGGCGGGATCAGCAGTCAGATGGATAGAAGTCGATACGGGATAGGGCATGAGGACTGCCTCCTTTTTTCGGTTATTCGTCCTTTGAAATGTGCATGAGCTCGCTGCCGTCAAGGGAGATCAAAGCAATCTTTTCATCTGTCTCGGCGGTGAACAGCCCCGAGGCCTCTTTTTTGAGCGAGGTGAGTCCGTTGATCAACACCTTTCCACGGGAGGTGATCAGTCCGTAGCTGCGGGTGCCGGGCACCTCGTCATAGAAGGTATAGCCTTCGCATTCGCTGCGCACGGCATCGAAGTTGATCTCGACAAAGCAGGGCTCGCTGTTCAGGTCGCCCGCATATTCCAGTTTCCGATACGGGTCGGATTCACTGCCGTCGGGATAGATGATGCTGAAGGGCAGCTCACAGGAGAAGCTTCGTTCCAGCAGGATGCAGTCCCCGCAGTCCGTGAGCTTGGCGGCATCCTCCGGCGCCTCATACAGGATGTTTCCGTCATAGTCCAGCAGGCACAGCACGCCGTTCACGATGCCGCTGAGCTTGTCTCCGGTAAATGCCAGCGAGCGGATGCCCTCGGGAAGCGCGGTCTCTGTTCCTTCCGGAAGCGAGACGAGGAATGCCGAAGCGTCCCGGTAACACAGATACGGCGCACCGCTGCGGAAGGTGCAGGGGATGATACCGGTATACTGCGGTTCGACGACCCACTGGAGGGAGCTGTCGATGATGCCGGTGCCGCTTTCGGATCTCGCAATGGCATATCCGTCACGGAATTCCGAGCACCATGTAAATTCCGGTTCCCGGACCCATTCGCCCATACAGTCGATATAGCCGTATTCCCCCTTGATCGTGACGGCGACGAACATGTCCTCACCGGCAGGAAAGGGCCCGTAAAGCAGTTTTTTTTCGGTAAACTCCTCGACAGCATCGGTATAGACCCGCCAGATTCCGTCCGGCGTATCATCCAGATAATCGCTCTTGGAGGCGAGATAGTGGTCGTCTGCCTTGACCATGTGAGAATATTTCGCATCGGTCAGCCGGTTCCCGGTCAGCGTCATGATGCCGTATCTGCCGCCCATCGAGTACACGATGCGTGTGCCGTCATATTCCAGACTGTCGAAAACAAAATCGGTACATGGCTCTCCCGAAGAGTCAACAAGTGCGCACCTGGTTCCGCCGAACTGCACGCCTGCAAACATTCCGCTGTCCGACAGGGGAATGAGCTCGGAATAGATGCCTGCCGGAGCAAGCACCTCGCCTTCGGCGGAGATCAGCAGGTCGGAGCCGGTGCTGCTCATCACATGGTTTTCGGCTTTTGCCGCAAATGAAAAGGAGAGCAGCAGCAAAACAAGCAGATAAACATGCTTTTTCATGGCGGACTCTCCTTTCTGATAATTCTGAAAAAAGAATGTTCTGTCGCAAGGGAACAGAGCATTCGAGACGAAAATGCGATCAGTTGAGCTCGCTGGTGCAATGGGGGCAGCGGGTTGCGTCCTTTGCGATCTCCTGCTTGCAGTAGGGGCAAAGTCTGGGAGGCTCTGCGGGAGTCTCGGGCTTCTTGGGCTTCAGCTTGTTGACCAGCTTGACAAATGCGAATACGCAGACAGCCAGCAGCAGGAAGTCGATCACGGTCTGAATGAAGTTGCCGTAGGCGAAAATGGCGGGCTCTTCGCCGTCGCTGAGCTTGATGCCCAGAGAGGTGAAATCCATACCGCCGGTCAGCAGGGAGATCAGGGGCATGAACAGGTCGTTGACCACGGAGGTAACGATCTTGCCGAATGCGCCGCCGACCATAACGCCGACTGCCATGTCTACTACATTGCCCTTCACTGCGAATTCCTTGAACTCCTTCAGGATCTTGCAGGTCTTCTTTTCTTCTGCCATTGTATATAACCTCCAAATGATGATTTGATAGTATTATACAACAACTATATTATGGATTCTTGTATTTGAAGGTGGATTTAGAAAGTTAATATATATTTAATATTTGGCAATCAATTCATGCTGCCGGGTTTTATTCTTTTATGCCTGCAATCAGCCGATCAAAGTCACTTTGGTATAACCGATCCTGAATGACACGATACTGCTCGAACTCGCTTTCGGCAAAAGCCTTTGCGATTGATGCTGTAACCTTGCCTTTGTCTTTCAGAATATCGGCATCGTTGAATTTAAGAAAAGCATCCAGCTTTGATGCCCAATCCGCCATTGTCATCGGGATATGTCGTCTGGCTTGTCTTGTGGCATAATCCAGATACATTGTAACGATCTCATTCAATTCCTGAATTTCATTTACAGA
>JAZLHZ010000356.1:0-25911 GCA_045617085.1 Clostridia bacterium | reverse complement strand
CAACGACTGCTGGCCCGCCGTGGGCTATGCAACGGTGGACTTCTACGGCAATCCCAAGCCCGGCTGGTTCGGCGCACGGCGGGCATTCGCTCCGGTCTGCGGCAGTATCAAAGAGGAAAACGGCGTACTGAAAGCTCTGTGCCTCAGCGACAGCCTCGATGCGCACGACATCACGTATACACTGACCTGCGGCGGAAAAACAGTCTGCGGCAGCGCACACGTCAAGCCCTCCGAGACCACGCTGCTGTGCACCTGTGCGCCCTCTGACGGAATCGTTTTCCTCGACCTGTACAAGGACGGAAAGCACATCGACAGAGCCCGCTGGAACAAGGGCTTCCTGTCTGCGATCACTATCCCCGAGGCTGTTGTGGAGTACTCCGTTTCCGAAAACAGTCTGCCGCTTACCTGCACCGCAGGAACCGCCGTCGGCATCGCCTTTGACGGAGTCCGCGGCATTTCGGACAACTATTTCGACATGATGGAGGGCGAGACCGTAACACTCACCTGTGACGGCATCGATACCGTGGAGGCGTATGCCTACAACTCCGTCCGGTTCCTGAAAAAGTAAACATACAAAAGGAACGCTCCCCGGAAGCAAGTCGTTTCCGGGGAGCAGCCGTATATACAATCATTCTTCGGCATCGTTGAGCTTTCTGAACTTGTCGCACTGCTTCTTTGCAATGATGTACAGAGCGATGCAGGCAGCCATGACGAAAGCGAGGACCACGTACACGGGCTTGTAGGTGCCGATAGCCTCAAAGATGAGATTGACGATGGGAGAGGCGATGATGTTGCCCAGAGCAAGACACATGACGATGATGCTGAGGCCGCCGTTATAGCCCTCCTTGCCGAACATTTCCAGAGCGATCAACGGCTGATTGAAGCCCATCATGCAATAGCCGACGGACATCAGTACGGCACTGGCGATCGCCATCAGATAGCTGTTGGTAATAGCCATGAAGATCAGGCCGATCATGCCTGCCGCCGTAGTGATGACGATGGATGTGCATGCGCCGAAGCGGTCACGCACGGCACCCAGGATGATCTTGGAAACAGCCAGACCGAACATCAGGATGCTGTAGCACACGGCGGACTGAGACGCATTCAGGCCGCAGTCGCTGAAGTGGGCATTGATGGAGGCGGAAACGCAGTACGCTGCGATACAGGAAAGAACGGTATAGATCACCACCAGATAGAAGAAGGGCTGTTTGACCAGCACGTTCATCGAAGCGCCCTTCCAGGTCTTGACCGACCGGACGGGCTTGCCGGACTTCTTCTCGGGAGAGGAGAAGGGCTTCAGCTTCAGCTTTTCGGGATAATCCTTGATAAGGATGAACACCAGGACCGCCACGACGACATGGATGATGCCGATAACGACCAGAGAGGTGCGCCAGCTCCATTTCTCCATGATGCCGGTCAGCAGGAGGCTCAGCACCGAACCGCCCAAGCCGCTGGCAGCCATGACCACGCCCATGATCTTGCCCTGATGCGAATCAAACCAGTTGGTAAGGATCTTGGAGATGCCGGCGGTATTCATGAATACCTCTGCCACGCCCAGCACCACATTGCCGAAATAGAACGGGATCAGGTTATTCGCCTTGGACATCCACACATACACTGCGCCGGTGATGAGCGTAAACAGCACGGCGGGAATGCGGAAGCCGAACTTGCGGTAGATCACCACGAACAGGCCGTTGCTGACCAGATAGGTGATGCCGCAGATGCTCCGGGTCAGGGAGAATGCGCTGCGGGAGATCCCCAGCTCCTCGGTAACCGGAATGACATAGATATTGTGGATGTTGTTCATCATGCCGAGGGTGACGAATACAAACGTGAACGACACCGCAACGATAATCCAATGGTAATTGGCCTTGACCTTTTCGACAAACGCTTTCATACCGTTTGCACCTCCAAATACACTCACAACAGATTATAAACCCTGCGAAATGAATTTACAAGCAACGCTGTGTAAAGTGATAAACCGATTGACAACCGCCGCAAAAAATGGTAAAATAGAAGTATCAACCGGAAGAACGGTTTTCGTACTCCCGAATAACACAAGGAGGAAACCCCATGAAGCAGATCAAGGTTGCGATACTCGGTCAGGGCCGCAGCGGCTATGCTATTCACGGCAAGCACCTGCTCACCGATACCGAGCGCTTCAAGGTCGTCGCCGTCGTTGACAAGCTGCCCGAGCGCCGGGAAAAGGCGCAGCGGGTATTCGGCTGCCCCGTATACGAGGACTATACCGAGCTGTTCGGCAAGAACGACGAGATCGACCTCGTCATCAACTCCTTCCCGTCTCCCTTCCATCATCCCGTCACCGTCGACCTGCTGAACCACGGCTTCAACGTGCTGTGCGAGAAGCCCGCCGCAAAGACGCCCGAAATGATCGACGAGATGGACGCCGCCGCAAAGAAGAACGGCAAGACCCTCGCCATCTTCCAGCAGAGCCGCTTCGCTCCTTACTTCAACAAGGTGCAGGAGGTCATCAACAGCGGCAAACTCGGCAGGATCGTACAGATCTCCATCGCCTTCAGCGGCTATGCAAGGCGCTGGGACTGGCAGTGCATTCAGGACAACGTGGCAGGCTCCCTCTACAATACCGGTCCCCATCCGCTGGATCAGGCGCTGTATCTGCTGGGTAATGAGGACGAAATGCCCACCGTCATCTGCAAGATGGACAACGCCAACTCCTTCGGCGATGCCGAGGACTATGTCAAGCTGATCCTCACCATGCCCGGAAAGCCCCTCATCGACATGGAGATC
Source organism: Clostridia bacterium (assembly GCA_045617085.1). Lineage (GTDB taxonomy): Bacteria > Bacillota > Clostridia > Christensenellales > Aristaeellaceae > Firm-10. Next base: position 23,142 of record JAZLHZ010000356.1, on the reverse strand, counting down.
TCCTCCTGCGACGGCTATTCCTGGGGCACCTATAAGATCATGGGCACGCAGGGCTCCCTGTGCGGCAGCCAGACCCATCTGGACTGGAAATGGTTCGTTCCCGAGGAGGCGCCCGAACAGCACCTCATCCGCACGCCCCTGACCGGCGCCGACGGCGAGCCCGCTTACTGCGGCGAAAAGCTCACCTGGCATACCGACAGCTGGGACGCCAAGCAGGACGAGAACGCCTTCGTCTCCGCCGTGTACACCTACTACACCCACCTGTACAACAAGCTCACCGAGGGCATCGAGATGCCTGTGACCATCAAGCAAGTGCGCCGACAGATCGCCGTCATCGACGAAGCACACCGCCAGAACCCCATGCCCAAGCTTAAGTAAGCAGTTATCAGTCAGTCAATACATATAACCGGGACTGCGTGATGCGGTCCCGGTGGGTACTATTTATCAGGAAACAACATGAGTAAATTACCGAAAATGATTGCCATCGTCGGAACGAATGCTTCCGGCAAAAGCGCCATCGGCATCGAACTCGCCAAACATTTCGGCGGCGAGATCATCTCTGCGGATTCCCGTCAGGTCTTCAAGGGGCTGGATCTGGGCAGCGGCAAGGTCACTCCCGAGGAGATGCAGGGCGTCCCCCATCACCTGATCGACATTTGCGAGCCGGGTGAGTTCTTTTCGATGCACGATTTTCAGAAGCTGACCTATGAAGCGGCGGACGGCATTCTGTCAAGAGGCCGTCTTCCGTTCATCGTGGGCGGCACCGGACTGTATGTGGATTCGGTCACCGAGGGGTATGTGATGAGCGACACCCCGCCGGATCTTGCCTATCGGGCACATCTGGAGACCTTCTCCACCGAAGTGCTCTACGACATGCTGACAAAGCTCCGTCCGGACGTGGAGGTGGACAGCGCCAACCGCAACCGGGTCATGCGAATCCTCGAAAAGATCCACGACGGCGACGACGTGGAGGGCAAGCGCTGCCCGAGGTACGATTGCCTGAAGATCGGCGTCACCTGGGACCGGCCTACGCTGCGGGACCGCATCGACGAGCGGCTGGAGCGCAGGCTCGATCAGGGCATGATCGACGAGGTGAAGGGACTGCTGGATGCGGGCGTATCCGAACAGTTCCTCATCAAGTTAGGTCTGGAATACAAGTTCATCACCTGGTACCTCACCGGCGAGATCTCGTCCTTGGACGAAATGAAGGAGCTGCTGGCCACCGCCATCAAGCAGTTCGCCAAGCGTCAGCAGATATGGTTCCGCAAGGACAAGAGCATTCACTGGCTCGACATGCGGGAGCATCCCTTTGACGAGGCCGTAAAGCTGATCGAGCAGTTCACGGAGGCGGACGAATGAAAGAATTTCAGATCACCCCGGAGCTGGACGGAAAGCGGCTGGACAAGTGGCTGCTGAAGGAAATGCCGCTGCTGCCGATGAGCCTCATGCAGAAGTACTTCCGCCACGGCGACATCAAGATCAACGGCAAAGCCGTCAAGGGCGATGCCCGTATCGCCAAGGGCGACACCGTGCGGGTCTACATTCCCGATGAGTTTTTCGGGAAGCCCAAGCGCATCGACAAATTCCTCACCTCTTTCCGCCACAGCGTCACGCCCGCTTATGAGGATGAGAACCTGCTGATCGTCGACAAGCCCGTCGGACTGATGGTCCATTCCGACGAGAGCGAGAAGGTCAACACCCTCATCAACCACGTCAAGGCGTATCTGTATCAGAAGGGCGAATATGACTCCTTTGACCCCGATTCCTTTGCGCCCGTCCCCTGCAACCGCATCGACCGCTTCACCGGCGGCCTTGTGATATTTGCCAAGAACCGGGACACGATGGAAGTCATCAACGCCAAGATCCGCACCCGTGAGATCGAAAAATACTATGTCTGCACGGTGGTCGGCGTGCCGGAAAAGGAAGAAGGCGTGCTGGAAAACTACCTTGTGAAGGTGGGCAGCCGTGTCCGCATCAAGGACCGGCCCGTGCCCGATTCCCAGTATGCCCGGACCGCCTACCGGGTCATCGCCAGTCAGGACGGGCTCGCCAAGCTGGAATGCCGCATTTATACCGGACGGACGCACCAGATCCGTGCGCAGCTGGCGCACTGCGGCTACCCGATATTGGGAGATACCCAATACGGCGATGCGAGAGCCAATGAGGAATATGACTGCTATTACCAGCTGCTTCGGGCATACAAGCTGGTGTTCTCGTTTGAGAGCGATGCAGGAATACTGGAATACATGAACGGAAAAACCGTACAGGTGGAGGAATAAGCCATGCTGCCCAAGGATGCAAACCTGCTCTTCAGTATCCTGAATACTTATCTTCGGGACAAATATGCCTCTCTTGATGCGTTATGCGACGATCTGGAGGAGGATAGGTCCGCCCTCGAAGATCTGATGGCCAAGGCAGGCTATGTCTATGACGCCGCCCGCAACGCCTTCGGAAAAGGAGCCGCCAAGTGAAGGTCATTGCCATCAGCGGCACCGTAGGCACAGGCAAGACGACCCTGCTGAAAAAGCTCACCGGCCGTCTGCAGGACAGCGCCGCCTGCCACATCGAAAACCCGGATGCCAATCCTTTCATCCGCCGGTACTACGCCGACAGTAAGCGCTGGTCCTTTCATTCGCAGGTCGCCTTCCTCAGCGACTATCCGGGGGAAAGCATCCCTGCGGCGGACTACTTCTTCTATGACCGGTGCCTGATAGAGAACCTCGTCATCTGCCGCTACCGGCTGCGGCAGGGAGATCTGACGGAGGAGGAATATGCCGTGCTCTCCCGGCTGGCGCACGGCATCGAACAGCTGATGCCGAAGATCGACGGCTATATCTACTTAAACGCCTCGGAGGAGCTGCTCTGCCGGCGGCTGCGGGACAGAGGCCGGGACTATGAACAGCAGCTCGACATGAGCTATGTCCGCCCGCTGAAAAAGCTGTACGACGAATGGGCGCAGACGCTGCCGAAGGAGCGTACCCTGATCCTGAACGCCGACGAGGGCTATGACACCGAAGACATACTTCGTTTTATGGAGGCACTATGACAAACCTGTATATCAAGCAGAAGGTATGGTCCATCAAGGACCGCTTCACCGTCTATGACGAATCGGAAAACGTACTGTATACCGCCGAAAGCAAGGCGATCTCCGTCAGCAAGCAGTTCTGGCTGAAGGACAGCAATGACAATCTGCTCCGCTATATCAATGCCAAGATCTGGTCGCTGCTGCCCAAATTCTTCGTTCATGCCTATGAGGGCGGCGACATCCTCGCAACGATCAATCAGGAATGGTCGTTTTTCCGCAAGCGCTTTACCGTAGCGGAATACGACTGGCACGTGGAGGGCAATTTCCTGGATCACGAGTATGTCATCCGCAAGGGCGACCCGAAGACCGGACCCGAAGTCGCTTCCGTCAGCAAGCGCTGGTTCTCCTGGGGCGACACGTATCAGATCAGCATTGCGGATGAAAAGGACATTGCGGACGTGCTCTGCGTGATCCTCGTCATCGATCATGTGCTGGCGATGCAGGCTTCGAGCTCCGCCTCTATCCGCATCAACAGCCATTGACCCGATTCTTTACACAAAAACAGTCATGCCGTTATAAACGTATGATATAATGGTTTTCAAATAAACGGTGGAGGCATTTTCTTATGATCGACATTAACCTTCTGCGTACCAATCCCGAACTGGTAAAGGAAAATATCAAAAAGAAATTTCAGGATTCCAAGCTCGTCCTCGTTGACGAGGTGCTGGAGCTGGATAAGCTGAACAGAGCCGCCATTCAGGAAGGCGACATACTCAGAAACAAGCGCAAGGTCATCTCCAAGCAGATCGGCGCCCTGATGGGCAAGGGTCAGAAGGACGAGGCCGAAGCCGCCAAGGCAGAGTCCAATGCCATCGGCGATCAGATCGCCGAGCTGGAAAAGAAGCAGGCCGAGTATGCCGAGCAGATCAATCAGCGCATGCTCGTCATTCCCCAGATCATCGATCCCTCCGTCCCGATCGGCGAGGACGACAGCAAGAACGTACAGAACGAGATCTACGGCGAGCCCGTGGTTCCGGATTATGAGGTCCCCTATCATGTGGACATCATGGAGAGCCTGAACGGCATCGATCTGGATGCCGCACGCCGTACCAGCGGCAACGGCTTCTACTACCTCAAGGGTGACATCGCCCGTCTGCATTCCGCCATTCTGTCCTATGCTCGTGATTTCATGATCGACAAGGGCTTCACCTATTACATTCCTCCGTTCATGATCCACGGCGATGTGGTCAACGGCGTCATGTCCTTCTCCGAGATGGAGAACATGATGTACAAGATCGAGGGCGAGGATCTGTACCTCATCGGCACCTCCGAGCACTCCATGATCGGCAAGTTCATCGGCCAGATGCTGGACGAAGCTGAGCTGCCCCTCACCATGACCTCCTATTCCCCCTGCTTCCGCAAGGAAGTCGGCGCTCACGGCATCGAGGAGCGCGGCGTGTACCGCATTCATCAGTTCGAGAAGCAGGAAATGGTCGTCATCTGCAAGCCCGAAGAGAGCATGGACTGGTACAACAAGCTGTGGCAGACCTCCGTTGAGTTCTTCCGCTCCCTCGATATCCCCGTAAGAACGCTGGAATGCTGCTCCGGCGACCTGGCTGACCTCAAGGTCAAGAGCTGTGACGTCGAAGCCTGGTCTCCCCGCCAGAAGAAGTACTTCGAGGTCGGTTCCTGCTCCACCCTCGGCGACGCTCAGGCCCGCAGACTCGGCATCCGTGTCAAGGACGCCAACGGCAAGAAGTACCTGCCCCACACCCTGAACAACACCGTCGTGGCACCGCCTCGTATGCTCATCGCTTTCCTTGAGAACAACCTCCAGGCCGACGGCACCGTCCGTATCCCCGAGGCTCTGCGCATGTACATGGGCGGCAAGGACAAGCTCGAAAGAAAGAAATCATAAAAGATTGTAATCCTATCAGCAATTCATCCCCGAATCACGTGTTCGGGGATGTTTTTGAAAGGAATGATCTCTATGAAGTATACCGTCAACATCAGGGATTTCGGCGCCTCGGAAGGCATCATGAACACCGAAGCCATACAGGCCGCCGTGGATGACTGTTTCCTGAAGGGCGGCGGCGTTGTCGTCGTCCCCGCAGGCACCTACAAGACCGGCAGCATCCGTCTGCGTTCCAACATCACCCTGTATCTGGAAAAGGGCGCCATTCTGCTGGGCAGCCGGGACCCGATGGACTATTTCGGCTACCGGCAGGACAAGCTGGAGCCCCTGCCCGCCGACGAGATCACCGACATGCCGCTGGCTCCCTTCACCAATGACCGCTGCGAGACCGCCTTTGACCCGGACACCCACCGACATGACCACATCCGCAAGCCCGGCAGCCGCTGGAACAGCGGACTCATCCGTGCGATCCATGCGGAAAACGTCAGCATCATCGGCGAAGAGGGCTCGCTCATCGACGGTGCCGACTGCTATGATGAGTTAGGAGAAGAACAGTACCGCGGTCCGCATGCCGTGCACTTCTTCGATTGCAAAAACATCCGCCTCAGCGGCTACACCGTAAAGAACAGCTCCAACTGGGCGCATAACCTGATCTTCAGCAGCAATATCATCTGTGAAAACGTGCAGGTGTACGCCGGTCACGACGGCATTCACATGACCACCTGCTCCAACATCACGATCAGCAACTGCCTGTTTATGACCGGTGACGACTGCATTGCGGGCTTCGGCAACGTCAATGTCACTGTGACCGGATGCGAGATCAACTCTGCCTGCTCCGCCATGCGCTTTGGCGGCACCAACGCCGTCATCCGGAACTGCCATATCTACGGACCCGGCAAGTATGTGTTCCGCGGCTCCCTCACCAAGGAGGAAAAGATCGCCGGAAAGACCGCCCTCGCCTCCGAGGTCAAGAGCGGCAGACACCGTTTCAACATGCTCAGCGTATTCACCTATTATGCCGACTATACCATGCCCATCCCCGAGGAGCCCGGCAATATCCTGATCGAAGACTGTGTCGTGGAGAATGCCGACCGTTTCCTGCACTATAACTACTCCGGAAACGAGACCTGGCAGAAGCACAAGCCGCTGTCCTCCGTCACCTTCCGCAACATCAAAACCGCCGGCCTGCGGATGCCCCTCACCGCCTACGGCAACGAGGAACACAAAATCACCCTCAGCCTTGAAAACATCGAGATCGGCAACTCTCCGGAATACGCCTATCCCGCCCTGATCCACGCCTGCCACGTCAAGCAGCTCACGATGGAAAACGTCACCATCGCCGACACGCCCATCGAGATGCTGGTAAAGACCTGGTCCGACGGCGGCAGGTACGTATTTGAAAATGTATCCTGTGACATTCCCGAGGAAAAGCGCATCGTCCGCACCGACGAGGAATTCATCTGCCGCCCCATCTGACCTTAAAACCAAATATCCCCCGGCGCACCGGGGGATATTTTCATGTCTGTCAGGATATCTCTATCAGTATTCCCTGATTGGACGTTATTTCAACCGCATAAACTCCGTCGGACGTTTCCGTAACGGGCAGGCTGCCGTTTCCGCCATAGGCCTGTACCTCGCCCGACGTGCGGAACAGTATGCTTGTTGCAGTTGGCTCCACGTCATACGGATCGTCACAGGCGCAGACGAACAGCGCAGTTCCTTCGCCGCTGCGTGCGGCCATCTCGCCGACCAGCAGCGCACGCCCGTCCCGGGCATGCATATCGCTGATGCGGTCATTGGAAAAGCTTTCCGTGCTCCTTGATGCAAGACGTCTCCCGTCGAATCCGACGAAATGCGTCTCCACGTTGCGGTAGCGCATATACCGGTCAGACAGCGTATGCAGCTCGGAATTCATCTCTTTCAGCTTCTCATACTGCTCCGTCTTTTCGCCGTTTCTGTCCAATACATTGTTCTCCCACCAGCCTTCCGTATAGCACGACCAGAGGATGGTTTCCGCACCGAACGCCATGGCGGTATACGCCTGAAAACGCAGTTCATTCAGTGATGTCCAGTGTTCCGGATCCAACGAGTTGACCTGAAGCACGACCCACATGCTGCGGTCTTCCTTCCTGCAGGCATCGGATACGATGCGCAGGTTTTCATAGTCCTCAAACAGCGAAGCGGAATACAGGTAGAAATCGTAGCAGATATAATCCGTATCGACATTTCGGCAGTATTCGGCGATATATTCTTCGTAAGTCGGTGTACCCAGCGCATATTCAAACGCCTGCGCATAATACGGATGGAGATTGAGGAAGGCGAACTGATTCGGGAAAAGCTCCTCCACACGCCGGATCACCTTTCCGTATTGGGGAAAGTCCAGCGCTGACGGCTCGTCACCCACATCAATGCCCCAGATCGCCGGATAATCCGTAAAAGCCCCAGCAGCAGCCTCATACTCGATCATCGGATTCTGCACCGCAAGCTGTCCGGCGTTTTCTCCGGTGCCGCCCCACCAGCCCGGCACCACATTGCATACGATCGCACCGACTCCGTATTTCCCGAACAGCTCCAACGCATCGGGGTCATACTCCATGTCTTCAATGAAATCGATCCCGCAGGCCGCAATATCACGGATATGCGCCTCGCTGCGTGCATACGGCGCCAGAATGTAAGCACCGATATTCAGTTTTGTGCGGTTCATGCGTCCCGCCGCATCCCGATCCGTTTCGCCGAGCCCGACGGGCGCCGACAGGATAGAAAGGATCAGCAAAGCGCCTACCGCAGCGGATAGTATCGACTTCCTAACTTGCATCGTGTATCTCCCGTATTGATTTACAGCTTGATCTCCGCCAGACGGATGTGCTTTCTCTCCACAGTATACGACATATACAGCTTTCCGTCATCACCGTACTGCACGAAGGGATAGAAACAGCTGCTCTTTATATGCGACTGCACGACGATCCGGCTGTCTGCGAGGTTGTTCCTGTCGATCTTCACCACGCCGATGTGCTCCCGGTCCACGGGGGCATGGAACAGGTACAGCTCGCCGTCCTTCATGATGAAGTCCGAACGGGACTGGCAGTCGCCGATCAGCACGGGCTTACGCCAGCACCCGGTATTCAGCTCATACGCTGTGAGGAAGCCGTAGCCGCTCTCCTGTTGGCGGACGAAGTAGTAACACACGTCGTCGACCACGTATACTGCGTTTTCCCACTTGGACTGATTGATGAAATCGGGCTGGGAAACATACTCCCAGGTGACGAAGTCCTTGCTCCTGATGATGCAGTTGAAGTCGCCGCTGTAGGTGCCGCTGTAATAGACTTTCTCGCCGTTCTCGATGCGATACGACAGCTTCTGCATGATGCCGATGTCGCTGTACATGGTCTTGCAGGGAATGTCGTTTGCCGCCAGTGCCGCACGGATGCCGGTGGAGCTGAAATCGTTGGTCACATTGCCGACCTTGAATCGGTTGGCCCTGATCTCGCCGAAGGTCAGCGTATCGATATCAAACGAGCGGACCAGACGGTAATAGTTGCCGGACACGTTGGCGGTCCACAGCACGTACAGCGTGTTGTCGTCCCACGGCATCAGTATCGTGTCATAGAGCATCTGCACCGTTCCGCCGCCGCAGGCATCGCCCACAGCCTGCACGTCAAGGAACGTCTTGTGCGCCGTATCGTCCTTTTTGCAGTACACCAGTCTTGCCCGCTGGAAGAGCGGGTCCTCTTCGGCACCCAGCGTATTGGCGTAGTATGTCATGAAGATATAGTCCTTCATGAAGGCGAATGTGGAAACATGCACCATCTTGTCCCCGTCCTTCTCGAAGTCGGTGACAAAACCCTTTTCCGTCTGTTCCGAAAAGAGCTCGCCCTTTGCCAGTGCCGCCCTGTCCGGGATCAGCACCGCCGCCGGGGCTTCGATTGCTCCTGCGGGAGCATATTTGAGTACCTTATCCGTTTTGCAGTCTGCTGTGAACATCGTCATGATCCTCCTTTTTATCCGCACGTTTGAACAGTTTTCTCAGTACCAACACGCCTGCTGCCGCCAGCACCACCTCGGCGCAGAGCTGGGAATAGGCCAATCCGTACAGCGGCCACAGTTTATTGAGCAGCACCAGTGCGGGAATTTCGAGGGCGATCTTCCGCAGTATCGCAAACACGAAGGATTCCTTGCCCATGCCCACTGCCTGGAAGATACCGACGGCGAGGAAGTCCACACCGAGGAAGGGCAGACCCAGACAGAAGCCCCGCAGGAACCTCGTTCCGTAGGCGACGATCGCCTCATTGTCCATAAACAGAGAGATCAGCCAGCCGGCGCCGACATAATACAGCGCCGTCGCCGCCACGACGAACACCACCGTGATCTTTGCAGTAAACGTGATGGACTTTTTCATGCGCTCGGAATTGCCGGAGGAGTAATTGTAGCCCACCAGCGGCATGATGCCCTGACCCAGGCCCATTGAGAAGTACAGCGGCACGAGATTGATCTTATGGGTAATACCCATCGCCGCCACGGCATCCTTTCCGAAGGCGGCAGTGAAGTTGTTCAATACCGTCATACCAGTGACATTCAGCAGGTTCTGCACCGCCGCAGGCACGCCGATCTTTGCGACCTCCTTCACAATGCGTTTGTCAAAGGAGAAATGCTTCGGGGACAGACTGACATAGGTCTTGCCTCTGCGCCGGAACAGGAACACGAAAAAGTAGGCACAAGCCACGCAGTTGGAAATGAACGTGGCACAGCCCGCACCGGAAGCACCCATATGGAGTCCCCATGGCATGATGAATATCGGATCGAGCACCACATTCAGGAGGCACCCCAGCATCGTGCCCACGCTGGCATGCATGGATTCGCCTTCGGAGCGGATCATATTGGCAATGATGAGATTCAGGATCGACGGCGCAGCGCCCAGCGTCACCGTCCACAGAAGATACCGCTGTGTCGCCGCCGAGGTATCCGCATCTGCGCCCAACAGCCCAAGCAATACGGGCTTGCCCACGGTACATACCAGCGAAAACAGCAGCGAGCAAGCCAATGCACAGTAAAATCCATAGGCACTCGTCCTTCTGACACAGTCATAATCCTTTTTCCCCAGCATGCGGCTCATATAGCTGCCGGTACCCACGCCGAACAGATTGATGACCGCATTGAACGCCAGCAGCACCGGTGCAGCTAACGTCACGGCGGCGCTCTCCACCGGGTCGTTCAGTGCGCCGACAAAATAGGTATCCGCCAGATTGTACAGCACCATCACCAGGGAGCCGAGGATCGTAGGGATCGCCAGCTTCGCCACGGCCTTTGGGATGGGCATTTCTTCAAACATCAGTGTCTTTTCTTCATTTGTCATTTTTCAAGGGGCAGCCTTTCCGATTTGTTTTATTTCAGGTTTTCTCCGTAGGGCATGAGGTCCGCCTCGCCGTACAGGGCATCGTAGTCCTCGCCCAGATAGCAGCCGAAGGCCGTAATGTCTTCAAAGCCGAGGCTCTTGTAGTATTCCACATCCTGCTTCATCACTTCGCCGTCCAGCGTGAACTGCTTCGGCGGCTTTGTCCACCGGGAGAACATGGAATTGTCCGTCCAATATTCCAGCACCCTCGCCTCCCGTCTGCCGAAAAAGTCCAACAGCTTTTCCAGCGTGCGGATCTCGTTTGCGTTCTCTGCACAGGAAGCATCGTTGATGGGCTTATGAACATTGCGGTTGAAGGGTGCAAACTCCAGAAACACCCCTTTTTCCGGCAGTACATTTGCGGGAACTTCCACGGTATCGAAATACGCCAAATAGCACAGCTTGGCCTCCGGCTTGAACCGCTTGATGCCCTGCAGCATCGCATTGACCATCAGCAGCTGCTGGTCGGACGCCGAGAGCTTTCTGCACTTTTCACAGCGGCAGGCGCCGTCCTTCACATCGTCCGCCCAGAAATAATACCTGTCCGAGCCGGTGCCCAGCAGCCTTGCCAGCAGGGCGGAGCGCTCCTTCAGATACTCCATCGCCTCGGGATTGCTCGGGCAGAAGTTGTGATCCGGCGTGCGCTTGCCGTTCTCGTCCATGCGGAACCACTCCGGCACGGAGGAAAACAGGCTCCTTGGGATCAGCCACGACATGGCATGGCCCTCGTACTCCACGGTGATCCCTTTGGAGCGGGCATAGCTGCGGAGCTTTTTCATTTTCGGCAGGTTGAAGGTGCGGACCGCTTCCTCCAGACTGTCACAAGCCTGCTTTCCGCCGACGGGATGCAGGCCAAGATTGTTGAGTCCCGCCTCCGCCATGCGGTCGATCCAGCGAGCGGTCAGGTCCTCCGGGTGAACGATAATGCCTCTTCTTTTCAGTTCCATCTGTTTATTCCTCGATTTCCAGTTTAATGATGCCGTCCAGTGCGGCAGGCAGCGCTTCCCGTTCAAAGGGCAGCATCTTTTCATGATACGGGCCGATATCCGCCTCGGAATAGCGGTCAAAGAAATCCGTCGTCGAGATCAGCGGCGCCAGCGTGTTTGCGATCCGCAGCTCGATCTCGTCGGTACTGCCGAAGCCCTCGATGGTGTACGGCGCAGCAATGATGTTTCCGACAGGCTTTCCGTCCGCATACACTCCTGCACAGGCATACAGCTTTTCGATGCTCAGCCGCCAGTGACCGCTCCCGTGCTTCGGAAATTTCAATACACAGGATATCTCGCCGGAGAAGCCCTTCTTCCACTCGACAGGCAAAACGGATTTTTCGTATTCCGCCGTCAGTGCCTTCCTCGACAGACCGTTTTCATCGACCATACACTCGTAAACCGGCTTCACTTTGATTTCTTCCGGAATCAGCACGGTGTTTCCGCAGAACCGCTCCGAAACCTCGTAATTGCCCGCCGCATCAAAGATATATGCCTTCGCCTCGCCGCAGACGAGAGAAATGCAGATCTCATCGTTCAAAGCATAGGTTTTGTTCTTCACGAAGTCGACCTCATAGCCCGGCAGAGCAACGGGCTTTTTCACGACCCGGTCAAAGGTCTCCTTATTCGAATTGAACACAAAGAAGATCCTGCCGCCGTTGTCGAGCCCGCGCACCCTCGTGACGATGCCTTTTGACGCAAACCATTCCGGTGCGGTCTCAGTACAGAGCAGCGGCTGTACCTTCCGGTATACGTCCTGCGGCGGCTCACAGCCCTCGGGCAATATCACTTTTTCGTATGCCGCAAGGCCGATGCAGAGCTTGCCGTCCCGGTATTCCGCTTCCCGCACCACGGCATCATCGATGATGTCAAAGTCCACGCCGCTGTCTTCCAGCCGGTTGCCCGCATTGCGGAAGGCCTCCGTGATACGCCTGCGCCGAGCATCGCTCATGCACATGTCCCGAACAGGCAGGTACAGCGCCGTTTTGCCGAGCGGCTTGCCCTCGTGCATCAATCGGCACATGCGATCTGCGATTTCGTTGAAGTCCTTCAGCGTAAAGTCCGCCGGATATCCCGGAATGAAGCCCGGACGCATCTGCCACACGGTCATGCCGTTTCTGGCAGAGGGCAGGCTCAGCGGGTTCAGAATGTTGATGCCCCGTGCCAGCAGGAAGCCCAGATCATAGATCATCCGTTCCGGCGTGAGGGCAGAAGAGTAGATGCAGTAGCTCTCGCAGCCCGCCTCATTGCCGCCGTTCTGCGATGCCGCAGACGAAGCGAACCTGCCGAAGAAGATGCAGGTCTCTTTGCCGCCGTCGTCCTCGCCGGTGCAGGTATCGTCCGGATGCCGGTTCTGCCGCCAGATGTCGTCGATAAACGGCACATCGAAGCAGCGCAGCGAACTCACCATGCTGCCCTGTCCCCGATTGATCACGCCGTCCGGATGGTGATCCGGCGACAGATGCCCCACCGACAGATGACCCAGCGCATGGCATTTTTCCCGGATACTAAGAAGAAAGCGCTCATCAAACAGCCTGCCGATGAACTCCTTATAGTCGGCACGCTCCTTGTGATCGCTTTCCGTATCGAATATTTCGTCCAAATGTTCCATGAAGGAATAGACGTACTGCTTTTCAAACAGCGCATCCATGCCGTCAAAGTACGGATACTCCTGCGTATACGGCTCGTCGTCGAAGAAGTACAGCGGCTCCGTGATACCCGCCTTCTGAATCGCCTCGGCATACCTGTCATGCGTGATATGCTGATACAGCGCCATTGCTTCGGGATCCAAGGCACTTGGCAGCACACTGTCCGACGTGCGGATCTCATAGCCGTTTTCGGTCTTTGCGATGTACCTTGCCACAGACGCCGGGCGCAGCTTCATCACCTGCGTGCAGGCGCCGCCGGAGGGCCAGCCGCCCTCGTCATACACCCAGACATTCATGCCCCGCTTTTTTGCTTCCATCAGGGCAAACGTGACCAGCGAGAAGAAATCCTCACTGAGATAGTCCGGTTTCATCTGTGTACGCATCGTGGTCGGCCGGAATTCCCTGGGCAGAGGCAGTATATACATGCCCCGGATGCCCATTTGACACATCTCATCCAGCTGCTTCACGATCAGTTTCTCGGACATCGGGCTGTTCCATGACCAGCCGTATACAGGACTGTAATCCATATCCGCATGCCTCCGTTTCCGTCAGATGTTTTTGGTATCGATGACCGTAATGTTCTTCACGATATATTCCACGCAGGACACCACTGCCAGCACCAGCGCCGCCCACATGGCGATCTGCGTCAGCACGACAAGGAATCCCGCCGATATCACTGCAGCGCCGGTCGCCTGCATCGGCATGAACATCACAGACATGCACACGGCGATCATCTGCACCACGGTCTTGTATTTGCCCGTCTTTCCTGCGGCGATGACCTTGCCGTCCGCCGCCGCCACCAGACGGAAACCGCTGATGATCAGCTCTCTGGCAATGAATATCATGCACACGGCGGCACTCATCCGCTGCTGGGCGACAAGGAACACCATCGCCGACAGTACCAGCAGCTTGTCTGCGATCGGATCCAGCAGCTTGCCGAAATCCGTGATCTGATGGTTCCTGCGGGCGATCTTTCCGTCCATCATGTCCGTGATCGATGCCAAAATGAACAACAAAAGTGCAATGATCTGACAGGCATTGTTCTGGAAGCTTAAAAACACGCACATCAGCGGCACCATGACGACCCGCAGCAGGGTCAGCCTATTGGGGAGATTCAGTCTCTTGATGAAGTCGATCATATACTCAACCAACCTTTTTTACCACTTGGGAATAACTGCTTCACCGCACAGGTCATACTCTGTGGCGGAGGTGATCTCAACATGGGCATACTCGCCGGGCTTGTAGTTCTTCTGGGCAGTGAACTGTATCTTTCCGTCCACCTCCGGCGCTTCCAGCTTGCTGCGGCCGATGTACTTGCCCTTGCGGTAGCCCTCCACCAGCACCTCGCAGGTCTCGCCGATACGCTTCTGACAGGAGGCCAGCGAAATGCCCTGCTGCAGCGACATCAGCCGGTCGAGACGATCCTGCTTGACGTCCTCGTCGATCTGATCCGGCATCTCGGCGGCAACGGTACCCTCCTCCGCCGAGAAGGCAAAAGCGCCCAGCCTGTCGAATTTGGCCTCCTCCATAAAGGAAAGCAGCTCCTCGAACTCCGCTTCGGTCTCGCCGGGAAAACCCACCATCATCGTCGTGCGGATGGTGATATCCCGCTCCCGGCAGCGCTTGATGAGCTTGCGGATCAGCGCCTGACTGCCTCTGCGGTTCATGCGTCTCAGCACGTCGTCGTTGACGTGCTGCAGCGGCAGATCCAGATACCGGCATGCCTTGGGAAGATACCCGATGGCATCCAGCAGGTCATCGTTCACCGTATCCGGATAGCAGTACAGCACCCGCAGCCAGTGAAGGCCGTCCAGCCCGTGCACGGTATGCAGAAGCTTGGGAAGCAGCAGCTTCTTTTCCTCAAAATCGTTGCCGTATCGGGAAGTATCCTGAGCGATCAGCGTCAGCTCGGACACGCCGTTTTCGGTAAGTCTGCGGCACTCGTCCACGATGTCGTCAAAAGGACGGGAGGCATAGCTGCCCCGAATGATCGGGATGGCGCAGTAGGTGCACTTGTTGTCGCAGCCGTCGGACAGCTTCACATAAGCAGTATACGGCGGCGTGGTCAGAATTCTCGGCGCATCAAAGAACTTGTCGCACCGCTCGGTCAGCAGCTGGCGCTCGCCTGCCAGCGCTTTTTCCAGAGCCGGAATGAAGTTCATGTAGCCGGACACGCCCATCAGCAGGTCGATCTCCGGGATCTCGTCCCGCAGCGCTTCGCCGTAGCGCTGAACGAGGCAGCCGGTAACGACCAGCAGCTTGCAGGTGCCCCGCTCCTTGTACTCCGCCATGTCGAATATGGTATCGATGGCCTCTTCCTTTGCGGGCGTGATAAAGCCGCAGGTATTCACGATGATGATCTCCGCCTTTGCGGGATTGGATACGATGGTATAGCCTGCCTGTTTCAGCATTCCGAGCATCACTTCGCTGTCGATCCTGTTCTTGGAGCAGCCCAGCGATACCATGCCCACCGTCTTTTTCATATTGTCCATTCCTCCGTTATTCTTGATCAGCCGAATAGTTCTCCGCCACCGGATCTTTCCTTGTCATCTGCATATACATCCGCACTGCCGAAGATCGAATCCACGGCACTGCCTCTGTGCTTCCCTTTTTCATCATACAGTTCTTTTTGCCCAAACAGTCCGTCTGCGACACTGCCCCGATGACGGCCGTCTGCACCATAGAGCTCCTTGGTGCCGAACAGTCCCTCCACAGCCTCGCCTTTGTACTTTCCGTCGGCGTCATAGAACTTTTTTTCGCCGAAAAGGCCGTCCACGCCGGAGCCGATGTGCTTTCCGTTCCCGTCATAGTACTCCTCCGTCCCGAAAAGCCCCTTGACGACCTTGATCTTTTTCCCGTTCATATTGTCCCCCAATTTTCCGGACGCTGTCCGAAAAATCTAACTTACCCTTTGAACTCCTCAAGGAACCGCTCTCTGGAGATCAGCACGTTCCTCGGCTTTGCGCCTTCGGACTCGCTGATATATCCCTTTTCGGTCATGGCGTCCATGATGCGGGCGGCTCTGGCATAGCCGATCTTCAGCTTTCGCTGAAGTACGGTGGTCGAGACCTGTCCGGCGTTCACCGCCACCTCGACAGCCTGAGCGAACAGCGGATCGTCATCACAGTCGTCATCCGTGCTCTCCTGCTGGGCATCCTGCTCGGCCGCCTTGGTATTCATGTACTCGGTGATGGATTCGTCGTATTCTGCGGTGCCTACCTGCTTGATGTAGTCCACCACGGCGGCGATCTCGTCATCGCTGACCCAGGCGCCCTGTACACGCTGCATCCGCTGACCGACGGGAGCAAACAGCATATCGCCCTTGCCCACCAGCTTCTCGGCGCCGGAAATATCCAGTATCGTGCGGCTGTCCACCTGAGACGTGACCTTGAAAGCGATTCGGGACGGGATATTGGCCTTGATCAGGCCGGTAATGACATCGACGGAGGGACGCTGGGTAGCGACCACCAGATGCATGCCGGCGGCTCTGGCCAGCTGGGCCAGACGGCAGATGGCGCTTTCGACATCCTTCCTTGCCGTCATCATCAGGTCTGCCAACTCGTCCACGATGATGACGATCTGGGACATCATCGCTTCGCCGGTGGCGGCGCAGTGCTTGTTGTAACCCTTGATGTCACGCACGCCGCTGTCGGCAAACTTGCGGTAGCGGCTCTCCATTTCGATAACCGCCCAGTTGAGGGCGCCTGCCGCCTTCTTGGGATCGGTGACCACGGGCACCAGCAGATGCGGTATGTCGTTGTACACGCTCAGCTCCACCTGCTTGGGGTCGATCATGATCATGCGCACCTCTTCCGGCTTTGCCCGGTAGAGTATGGAGCAGATCATGCAGTTGATGCAGACCGACTTACCGGAGCCTGTGGCACCGGCGATCAGCACATGCGGCATTCTTGCGATATCGCCGACGATGCTCTTTCCGGCATTGTCCATGCCGATGGCCACGGCGATGCGGGAGGAGTGGCCTACGACCTCCTTGCTCTCCAGCACGTTCCGCAGCGGAACGGTCTCCACCTCGTCGTTGGGGATCTCCACGCCGACTGCGGACTGGCCGGGGATGGGCGCCTCGATACGGACGCTCTCCGCCGCCAGCGCCATGGCGATGTCATCCACATAGTTGACGATCTTGTTGACACGGATGCCTCTTGCGGGCACCAGCTCGAACCGCGTGACCGCCGGGCCGTGGGAAATGTGCCGCAGCGTCACCTCGATGTTGAAGCTGGCCAGTGTATCGATGATCTTCTGTGCCTTCTTCTCGTCATCCGTCGAGCTGACGATATTGTGATTGACGCCCTGATACAACAGCCCGATGGGCGGATAGTTGTATTCCTCCACGGGATCGGCGGCATTTTCCAGCATCCTGCTGTATTCCTTTTCCGCCCTGGCTTCGGTCTCCTCTGCGTGGCTGGGGGCGGGCGTCTTCTTTTCTTCCGGAACCTCCAGCTCTCTTGCGGCACGCTTGGAGCTCTTGGGCGAGGTAAACGGATCGCTGAAGAAGCCGTCCGTGTAGTCCGCCTCTTCGCCCTCCTCCTCTTCTTCCTCTTCCGAAGCTTCCTCATTCATGTCCGCAGCAACAAAGCCCAGATCATCCTCCGTCTCTTCCTCGGTTTCCTCTGCAGGCTCCTGCGGAATATCCTCGATGATCTCTTCCCCGATTCCTTCTTCGGGTTCTTCCTCCGGCTCGATCACTTCATCAATAATATCCTCGCCGTATACGGGAAGTTCCGTCGGCTCTTCCTCGACAAGCTCGGCTTCCTCCTCCTGTGCCGTCTCCTCATAGACAAATACGGGCTTCTTCGTCGGTGCAGCCTTCTTTTTCTTCGGCTTAGGCTGATCTGCGTCAAAATCGATGATCTTTGCCGACGGCTCGCTCTTTTCGTCGATGGCGATGCTCTTATGCCGGATCTTCTTCTTCAGATAGTCCGGGATCTTGAAGATCGGCTCGTCATCGGTTTCCTCGTCAAGGTCATCCGTCAGCTCCTCGCTGCCGGGCTCTTCCTCGGCTGCTGCCTGCTCCTGCTGCTGGCGCCGGGCTTCCGCCTCGGCCAGAGCCGCCGCCATTTCTTCCCGGCGCTTCTGCTGCTCCTCGGCCTTCTTCAGCTTCTTTTCGTTGCGCTTGAGCTGGTTGGCGTCCCGCTTCTCCTTCATGTCGCCCATGCTGCGGGACATGGTATCCCTCGCACTGTCGCCGACGTTCTGAAGCGAGATATTGCACAGCAGAATGATATCCGCACCGATCGCCAGGATCAGCAGTGCCAAACCGCCCCACTTGCCCAGATACAGATAGATCGGATACGTCAACACCGAGCCGACGGCGCCGGTGCCCTTCTGGGTCAGGAAGGATGCCTGAACGAAGCTCAAAAATCCCTTGCCCATCATCGTGTCTGCCAGAATGCTCTCGGCCTCAAACAGATGCACGATGGCATACAGCATGACCACGCCGCAGGCGATCTCAAATACCCGCACACGATCCATCCGGCGTCTTCCGTTGAACGTGACAAGAACGCCGACCCACAGCAGTACAAAACAGGTCACATAGCTGAACTTGCCGCTGATACCCCGGATCAGCCGCAGAAATGCACCGCTGCCCGAGGTAATGAGCATCGTCAGCGATACGAGAGCCACGATGATGATAAAGATACCGAGGATCTCACGGAAGCCGATATTCCGCTGCTGCTTGCCCTTTTTGCCCTTGCCGCCTTTTGCATTTCTGCCCTTGTTTTCAGCCTTGTTTTTTTGTGTATCGTTTGTTTTTGATTTTGCATTTGTCTTTTTCGATGCTGCCATATTCTCCTCCGTCTCAATGTGCACACCTTTTGCATTTTATACTCTATTATACCACAACGCCCGTTATATTTCAACGTTGAAAAAACGATATAAATAAGAAATTCATAAGTTCGCCCCGATTTACAGACGAATCTCAACACGAAACCACTTGAACATAACACCTCCGGCGCGGTATAATATATTGATAAAATGGAAAGGTATGCTGTTATGGAAAAAAACAAGCACCCGAAGACATCTGAGCCAACCGCAAAAAAGAAGACGTCTGCCGGGAAAACACATAAGAAAACGACGAAGCTCGGTGTCATGAAGCTCTCCAAGGGCTTCGGCGGCAAGGCTTCCGTCACCCGGACAAAAAAGGGTGTTGCCGCAAAGCGAATCGGCAGAGCCATGTCCGGCATGAACAAGCTGGTGCAGGGTCAACTCGACCTCAAGGCGGAAAAGGAATTTCTGCGCCGCACCGCATTCATCCACAAGATCAAGTTCAGTGCCTACATTGTCGTCAGTGTGCTGGTGCTGATCGCCATCATCATATTCTTCAGCAACCGCAGCCTCACACTGGACAAACGCACCGTCTCCATTGCGGGACTCAACAGCAGTCTGGAAGGGTACAAGATCCTGCTGATCTCCGATATGAACGGTCAGGATTTCGGTGACGATCAGGTCACGATCACGAGAGCGTTGAACCGCGAGACCTACGATCTGGTGCTGTTTGCCGGAGACATGGTGGGCGGCAGCGGCGATTATGCGCCCTTCGTCAGCCTGATCGGGAACCTCAAGCGTTCCGTGCCCAAGTATTTCGTCGCAGGCGATTCCGATCCCGGTCCCTATCTGGACGAACCGAGGGCAGACGCTTCCGGCGAAATCAAGAACTATGTGCTGGAGGACTGGATCCTCGCCGCCGAAGATGCCGGCGCCGTCTATCTCTCCTCCCCGACCTGCCTCTCCGTCGGCAACGCCAGCCTGTGGCTCAGCCCGGAAACGCTTCTGGAAACCGAGGCGTCGCCCCTGGTATCCAAGCTCTCCAACGAATACCGCATAGAGACCGGCGAGTATGTGGCAGGCAGCGCTGCCGCAGCCAAAGCGCTGCCGTTCACGGCCTTCCGTCTGGATCAGGCGCAGAGCATCCTCTCTGCCACCACGACGATGCAGCCGGACGACATGCACATCGCACTGGCGCACTATCCGCCGCTGAACGAATACAATCCGAGCTCCGCTTTCGCTTCCTCCGGTATGCTGCGGATGCCCGACCTCGTGGTCGCCGGACATTTCTGCGGCGGCGGCTGGCGGCTCCCGCTGTATGGCGCACTCTATATTCCCGCCACCGAGGCGAACAACAACGGCTGGTTCCCGAAGGATCAGTCCGTCGTGGAGGGACTGCGGATGCTGGGTCCCGTCAGCGTATATACCACCGGCGGTCTGTCCGTTTCGGATGCGTTCCTGCTGCCGAAGCTCCGCCTCAACAACCGCCCGAAGATCACACTGCTCACACTGACCGCCGCACTCACCGATGACCTGCTGGGCATCAGCGGCTGACATATCATTCAGGAGAAACAAACAGAATGGAAAACGAACCTATCATTGAAAATATCGAGCTTGAAAATACCGAACCGGAAGAGGAGCAGCAGCCCGAGGTCCTGATGAAGGACATGTTCGATCTGCTGCCCGAGGTCGCTCAGGCGATAGATACCATCGGCTACAAGGCACCCACGCCCATCCAGCTGGAGGCGATCCCCGCCATGCTGGAGGGCAGAGACGTCATCGGCCAGGCGCAGACCGGCACCGGCAAAACCGCAGCCTTCGGCATTCCCGTTGCCAATGCCATTGACGTAAACGACCGCTCGGTGCAGGTGCTGATCCTGTGCCCCACAAGAGAGCTGGCCATGCAGACCGCAGGAGAGATCTCCAAGCTGTGCCGCTACCGCAGAGGCATCAACGTGCTGGCAGTATACGGCGGTCAGCCCATCGAGCGTCAGCTGAGAGGGCTGGAGATCGGCGTGCAGGTCGTCGTCGGCACGCCCGGCAGAGTCATGGATCACATGAACCGCGGCTCGCTGAAGCTGGACAGCGTCCGTACCGTCATCCTCGACGAGGCGGACGAAATGCTGGACATGGGTTTCCGTGACGATATGGAGACCATCCTTGCCGCCACTCCCGAGACCCGCCGCACGGCGCTGTTTTCCGCCACGATGCCTGCGCCGATACTGATGCTGGCGCAGCGCTACCTCAAGGATCCGCTGAAGATCACCATCGAGCGCAAGGAGCTCACCGTCGAGAAGATCGCCCAGTACTACATCAGTGTCAAGCCCTTCCACAAGATCGAGCTGCTGTCCCGCCTGCTGACACTGGAGGATATCAAGCTGGCGCTGGTATTCAGCAATACCAAGTTGGGCGTGGAGACCATCGTTACCGAGCTGCAGCACCGTGGCTTCTCCGCCGCAGGCCTGCACGGCGACATGCGCCAGATCGAGCGTGACGCCATCATGGCCAGATACCGCAGAGGTCTCATCAACGTACTGGTCGCCACCGATGTCGCTGCCAGAGGTCTTGACATCGACAACATCGAAGCCGTGTTCAACTATGACATTCCGCTGGACGTGGAATACTACGTCCACCGCATCGGCAGAACCGGCCGAGCCGGCAAGGAGGGCAAGGCCTATACCTTCGTCGTCGGACGGGAAGTCGCCCGCATGTGGGACTACCGCCGCATCACCGGAGCCAAGCTGCTTTGCATGCCCGCTCCCGATGCCAAGGCCGTACAAAGCGCCCTCACCGGCAGGCTGCTGAAGCAGGTCAATGATCCCGCCGCCGAGGAGACCGACGAATACTACACCAAAGCCGCCGAGAAGCTGCTCTCCGACTGTGAGCCTGCCAAGGCCGTCGCCGCCATGCTGAAGCTGCTCACCGCCACGCAGGGCAGCCGCTTCGACCTGACCATCGATCTCAATCCGCCGGAGCCGCCCAAGCCCGCTCCCAAACCTGCTCCCGACAGACGCAGAGGTCCCTACGGAAGACCCGTTCCCAGGGATTTCGTGCCCGAGAGGAAAGGTCCTTACGGAAGACCTGTTCCCAAGGACTATGTTCCTTCCGAACGCAAAGGCCCTTACGGAAGACCCGTTCCCAAGGATTTCGTGCCCGGCGAGCGCAAGGGGTCCTACGGAAAGCCCGTGCCCAAGGACTTCGTTCCCTCCGAGCGCAAAAAGCCCTATGGCAGACCTGCCAAGGACTTCACACCTTCCGAGCATCGGAATGACCGCCGTCCTGCCAAGGCAGTGCCGAAGGGACTGCTGCCCGATACGCACGCTTCCTATTCCAAGCCGCAATACAGCGAAAAGACCGGCGTAAAGACCCACACCACGAAGAAAAAGCCCAACTGATATGCTGCCGACTGTACATACTCACTGTATAAAAAAACTCCTCCGACGATGCGGAGGAGTTTTTTTATTGATGATTAAGCGATGTAGTCAACAGTGACCTTCTCGAACTCTACGTCAGCGATAGCGCCCTCATAGAGCACTGCGTTGTCGATAGCGATCTCGCCGGCCTTGATGCCTTCGAACATTGCATTGTAATCCTCAACGGTGAAGTTCTCGAGGCTCCAGGTATCCACGGGCAGGCCGACAGCGCCGTCAGCAGCACCCATGTTGGTCAGGCCGCCGCCGATCTCGTCCCACTCGCCGGCATAGAGCTTGCCGATTGCCCAGTAGGCAGCCTCAGCAACACCCTTCAGTGCGGAGGTGATAACGGTCTCGGACTCGTAGGACTGGTCAACGTCAACACCGATCACAGCGGCATCGTCAGCGGATGCTGCAGCAGCGATGGAGTTGAACATGGAACCGCCGCAAGCGAAGATGACCTCAGTGCCGGTCTCGTACCAGCCGCTGGCCATGGTCTGCAGCTCGGAGGAAGCGGAGAAGGAAGCACCGTACAGCCAGCTGTACTTGACTTCGACGTCAACGTCCTTGGCCTTTGCAGCAGCCTCAGCGCCCTGCACAAAGCCGTAGCCGTAACGGCAGCATGCATCATTGGTTCCGCCGCCGCCGCCGCAGAAGCCCAGCTTGGTGTAGCCTTCCATAACAGCAGCATAGCCGGCCAGATAGCCGCACTGCTCTTCCTGGAAAGCGATGGCAACAACATTGTTCAGAGCAGCGCCGCTCTCGTCAGCCAGAGGCCAACCGTCGATGAAGACGAACTTGACATCAGCGAACTCGGAAGCAGCCTTGGTCAGTGCAGTACCCTGCATGAAGCCGGCGCAAACAACGATCTTGGCGCCGCCTTCGCAGGCAGCCTTCATGGCGTCGTAGCGGTCGTCATCGGTAGCCTCAGCACCGTTGGCGGGCTGATAGTACTTGTAGGTCAGGCCGTTCTCGTAAGCATAC
>JAZLHZ010000355.1:0-9074 GCA_045617085.1 Clostridia bacterium | reverse complement strand
GTGGACATCCTGAACAAGGACATCGTCCGCAAGTTCCTCGACCTGACCCATGAAAAGTATTACGAGCGCTTCGGCAAGGATTTCGGCAAGGCGATGAAGGGCTTCTTTACCGACGAGCCCCAGTACTTCCGCTACAGCACCGCCTATACGCCCTGCATGCATAAGGTGTATAAGGAGCGCTACGGCGGGGACATTCTGGACGAGCTGGGTGCGCTGTTCGTCGAGTGCGATCAGGCGTATAAATTCCGCAGCCGCTACTGGCGCATCATGAACGACATGTATATGGAAAGCTTCGCCAAGCAGATCTATGACTGGTGCACCGAGCACAATTGCCAGCTCACCGGCCACAGCATCGAGGAGAACGGCATCTTCGGCCAGATGATGTGCTGCGCCGGCATCATGCCCTTCTACAAGTACGAGCACAAGCCCGGCGTCGACTGGCTTGGCAGGCGCATTGCCACCGAGATGTCGCCCAAGCAGTGCGGCTCCGTGGCGCAGCAGTACGGCATCAAGCATACGCTGACCGAGACCTTCGCCTGCGCCGGATGGGATGTAACGCCGCTGGAGCTCAAGCGCATTGCCGAGTGGCAGTATGTCAACGGCATCAACCAGATGTGCCAGCACCTGTACCCCTATTCCATCAAGGGCCAGCGCAAGAGGGACTATCCGGCCTTCTATTCCGAGCACAATACCTGGACCAAGCCCGAGAACTTCCGCTATTTCAACGACTACTTCACTACACTGGGCTATATGCTTTCCGAGAGCCGGGAAGAGGCGGCAACGGCGGTCATCCATCCCGTCCATGCCGGATATCTCACCTTTAAGAGATACGAGCAGAACAGCGTGGAGAAGCTGACGCAGGACTTTATGGCTCTGATCGAGAAGTTAGGTGCCGCCCATATCGGCCATCACTACATCGACGAGACTCTGCTGAAGGAAGACGGCGGCGTGAAGGGCGCTCAGATCATCATGGGCAAGTGCGCCTATGACACGATCGTCATTCCCGAGATGGATACCATCGATGCAAACACCGCAAAGGTGCTGAAGGAATATGTCGCCAACGGCGGCAGACTGTATCTGGCGGGCAAGGCTCCCACGATGATCGAGGGCGAGGCGGCCGATCTGTCCTTCCTCAAGTCCAACATCACCTTTGAAGAACTGAAAAACCGCAGCTACTGTGTGGACGACAAGACCACCGCCGTGCGCTCCACGATGCGCCATGCGGAATTCGGCGATTTCCTGTATGTCGTAAACCTTTCCGACAAGGAGAGCTATTCTCTGAACGTGAAGCTGAACGCCAAGGGCGCCAAGCTGTTCAACCTTGCCACGAGGGAGTACGAGAGCGTATACTTCGAGAAGACCGAAGACGGCGTGACCGTGCCTTTGACCTTCAAGCCCGTACAGAGCTATATCCTGATGCTGGACGACAAGGCCGAGGCAGGCGCAAAGCCCTCCGCCGCAAAGGAATGGAAGAGCGCAGGAGACTATGCGGTCATCACCGAGGCGAGCGAAAACACTCTGACGCTGGACTATGCCGCCCTGTCCTATGACGGCGTGAATTATACAAAGCCCCTGCCTGTGATGGCTGTGTCCGACCTGCTGCTGCGGGGCAAGACCAACCGCAAGGTGTGGCTCAAGTATACCTTCACCTGCAAGGAGCGTCCCATCAGCCTGCGGGTCGAGTGTGAGAAAATGGGCGCCGAGGCCGTTTACATGAACGGCAGGAAGCTGGAAGCTCCGAAGCCCGGCAGCTTCGAGGTGCAGTTCGATTCCTACGACATTTTCGACAAGCTGATCGTCGGCGAGAACGAGATCGTCTTTGAGATCGATTACTACGAGACCGAAGAGGTCTACAACGTGTTCAACGGTGTGTACTATGAGCACTCCGACGGCACCGAGAGCCTGATCAACTGCCTGAGCTACCTGACCGATATCGAGGCGATCTATCTCAGAGGCAACTTCTCCGTGACCGCCGACCTGACCGAAGGGGACAAGGGCGTGCTGATCTCCGAGAACGGCAGATTCGAGATCGCCTATCCCAGAACGGCGCTGTACGTCAATGAGCTCAACACCAGCGGCTATCCATTCTTCGGCGGAGAGATGACCCTGTCCTTCAAGGCCTATTGCGACGGCGATGAGAAGCAGCTGCGTATCGACGGCCGCTTCCCGATGGCAAAGGTCAGCATCAACGGCGGCAAGACCCATTCGCTGATGTTTGACGATGGCTGCAGCGTGGAGGGCGAGCTGGTCAGGGGTGAGAACCGCATCGACGTCACGCTGGTCACCAGCCTGCGCAACGTGTTCGGCCCGCATCACTATGCGCCGAGCCAGGAGCCTCTGGGCGTGTCTCCCGACCTGTTCAGCGGCTACGGCAAGTGGAATACCGAAGCGGGCAGGGAAGGCCTCAATCCCGACTATGCGGACAGATACGCCTTTGTGTGGTACGGCATCCGCAGCATCGAGCTGGGCAAGTAAAACAGTTTTCATAGCCGGGAGCGGGGATACAAAGCTCCGTTCCCGGCGGAATATCAGGGGGGATTATTATGACTTTTGATTTGAGACAGACAGCACAGGAGAAGATCATTGTTGTCGCTCATCGGGGGATCAGCGGCGGCAACATTCCCTGCAATACATTGGCGTCCTATGAGATCGCTTTGAAGCAGGGTGCAGACATGATCGAGATCGACGTCGATATGTCCAAGGACGGCGAGCTGTTCATCTTCCATCCGAGAATGGAACAGGCACACCTGTGTCAGGATGTCGACATCACGCAGATGACCGCTGCTGAGGTGCGGGACCTGCGCTTCTGCAATTTCGACAGCACTCCCACACAGTTCGGCCTCAACACGCTGGACGAGGTGCTGGAGCGATTCAAGGGCCGCTGCTATATCAACTGCGACAAGTTCTGGGAGCATCCCAAGGAGATCGCCGAGCACATCCGGGATCACGGCATGATGGAGCAGATCCTCGTCAAGACGCAGCCCACCAAGGAGAATTTCGACGTGATCGAAAAGTATGCGCCCGATGTACAGTACTGCGTGCTGGTTCGGGACAAGGCGGCGGAGATCCACGAGGAATTGAAGCGCAGAAACATCAATTACATGGGTCAGGAGCTGCTTTTCGCAACCGAGGACAGCTATTTCTGCTCGCCCGAATACATCGAAAAGCTGCGCAGTGAAAAGATCCTTTCCTTCGTCAACGCCATCGTCTATAACTACAAGACCGTGCTTTCCGCAGGACACAACGACGACATCTCCCTGACCGAGGATCCGGACAAGGGCTGGGGCTGGCTGGCACGCAAGGGCTTTGACATGATACAGACCGACTGGGCGCAGATGATGACCGACTACCTCAAGGCGCAGGGTCTGCTGTACAGAAAATAAACGGTACGGAGCGTACACGGAAAAATGATTGCTAATTCCTGGGTCGAGATCGACCTGAAGGTATTAAAACGGAATCTGGAGATATACAAAGGCTGTCTGAATAAAGATCAGCAGCTTATGGCGGTGGTGAAGGCGGATGCCTACGGACACGGCGATGTCGAAGTAGCAAAAACACTGGCCTCGTGCGGCATCCGTGATTTTGCCGTTGCCAATATCGAGGAGGCCGTGCGGCTGAGAGAACACGGGATCGAAGGTCAATTGCTGATCCTGGGCTATACCGATCCCGAGGCAGCGGATGACCTCAAGAAATACGACATCACGCAGGCTCTCATCAGTGAGGAATATGCCGAAGCACTGGCAAAAAAGGCGCCGGGCATAAAGACGCAGTTCGCCGTTGACACCGGAATGAACCGTATCGGTCTGGATGCGGCAAGGCCGAACTGCTGTTGCGGCATGATCCGTTCCTTTGCAAGAGTGTTCCGGATGACCGGAATATTTACGCACCTGTGCGTGGCGGATACTCCGGCAGAGGACGAATTCACCAGGCTGCAGATCGAAAGGTTCAGCACGGTCGCACAGGGCGTATCCGATCTGAAGCTTCCGTATGTCCACTGCATGAATTCTGCGGGCGGACTGTGGCACAACGATTTCGGCAATATGGTGCGGCTCGGTATCGTGCTGTACGGACTGAAGCCGGACATCGAAAACACGCTTCCGGAGGGCATCAAACCGGTGCTTTGCTGGAAGAGCCGCATTTCCATGGTGAAGAATGTCGGCAAAGGCGAAACCGTGGGCTACGGAAGAAGCTATACCGTCGCTGGGCCGATGCGGCTTGCCACCGTCACCGCAGGCTATGCGGACGGCTATAACCGCCTGCTTTCCAACAAGGGTTATGTCATGGTCAACGGCAAAAAGGCGCCGGTCGTCGGCAGGGTGTGCATGGATCAGTTCATGGTCGATGTGACCGGTATCGAAAATGCTCAAATGGGCACGGAGGTCACGCTGATCGGCGACGGCATCACAGCAGACGAAATGGCGCAGAATGCCGGAACCATCGGCTACGAGATCCTCTGCGGCATCTCCAAACGTGTCAGACGTATCTATATTACAGATTGAGATTTGCAAAATAAACGGGGTGTATCATGAAGCGTATTGCGCTATTGCTCATCGTGCTTCTTCTGCTTTGTCCCTTCGCATGTGCGGAGGAACCGGCGGAGCATGAGATCAGCAGCTATGTCATCTATGCCGATCTGAACACCGACGGCTCCGTAAGGGTGCGGGAGGAGGTCATCTTCAACTGTGCCGCAGAGTATGCCGGATATGTGTTCCGGGTGGATACGCCCGGCGGCTTTGATATCGACGGTATCGATGTATGGGCGGACGGAGAGCCTCTGACGGAGGGCAGCAATGACCGGACGGCGGAGGATACCTACGACGTGCAGGTCAGTGATGAGCTGGCGATCATCGATGTGTACTCGCCGGGCATTGACGATTGGCGCACGTTTGCCTGTGAATATACGCTAAGCGGCGTGCTGACCCGGTATGAGGATGACTGCTTTGCCAAATGTGTGATCATTCCCGAGGATGAGGAGTACCTACAAAACGCAACGGTCATCATCACACTGCCCTACGAGGTGACGGACGGCGACGGCACCATGATCGTCATCAGCGGCGCCATCGACAACAACAGCCTGAAGGTACAGGGCAATAAGCTGTATGCGGGGCCTGTTGACATCAAGCCCGGCAACAGCGTGGATATGATGGTGCTGATGCCGGATGAACACTTTGCGGATATGCCCGTGACGGGCGGCACCATTCGGGATTATGCCGAAGGCATCGTCAAAAAGGAAGAGCAGGAAAAAGAGCGGCTGCTGAAAGAGTTGAAGACGAAAAAGCATGCTTATCTCGCCGGATATCTGGCGGGCTGTTTGGCACTGCTGATCTGGCTGCTGGTGAAGTACGGCATGAACGGCAAGCGCACCGGTGAACTGAGCAGGGAACTGTTTGCATACAGTCCTGCACTGGCGGGTTATATCTGTGACGATGCGGTCAGCATCCGGAGCGCTTCGGCGGTCATCGCAAAGCTGGCAGCAGCGGGCGAAGTCGTGATCCGCAAAAGAGACGAGCGGCTGGTGCTGCAGCTGATCCACAAGAATGCACAGCTCAAAAAGCATGAGAAGGCCGCCGTAGAGCTGCTGTTCCGGTTCTCGAATACGGTCTATGCCGATGAATTGAGCTGCAAGACCTACGAAAAGGGACATCAGTACGAAAAGGCGTATGATGCGTTTATCACTGCCATGCAGGAGGATGCAAAGAGTGAAGGCCTGCGCTACGGCAATGAGGGACTCGTCATTTTCGCTTCGTCGTTTGCCATCATCGGCGGCATACTGGTCGTCGTGATGATGCTGATGATCAATCCGCCGATGCTGATCGAGGCGCTGATCGCGGGTGTGGTGATGTTCGTCATTTCCAAGCTGTACAATGCGGTCACCCGGCTGACGCCCGAAGGTGAGGCACTCAAAAAAGCGCTGAACGAGAGCAAGTCCATGCCGCTGTCTTTTGCCGCCGCACTCGGAAAGGCCAATGAGATCGACGGCGAGCAGGCACAGCTGGTCAGTGAGCTGTCAGCGGCGCTGCAGAATGCCCACAATCACAATGCGGCACTGCCGAAGGAAAGAAAAATAGGACTGAATCTCAGGAAACATAAGAAAAACAAGAAACAAAAGCAGAATTAAGGAGTACTACCATCATGGCATACGATCGTTCCCGGATACGCAATTTCTGCATCATAGCACATATCGACCACGGCAAGTCCACGCTGGCGGATCGACTGTTGGAAAAGACCGGCGTGATGCAGCAGCGTGAAATGACGGAGCAGGTGCTCGACTCCATGGAGCTGGAGCGGGAGAGGGGCATTACCATCAAATCCAAGGCGGTGCGCCTGCCCTATACGGCCTCCGACGGTACGGAGTATGAGTTCAACCTGATCGATACTCCCGGTCATGTGGACTTTACCTATGAGGTGTCCAGAGCGCTGGCTGCGTGCGAGGGCGCCGTGCTGGTCGTGGATGCCACGCAGGGCATCGAAGCGCAGACGCTGGCCAACGTATATCTGGCGCTGGAGCACGATCTGGAGATCCTGCCGGTCATCAACAAGATCGACCTGCCCTCTGCCCAGCCGGAGGTAGTCAAGCAAGAGATCGAGGACGAGATCGGTCTGGATACCGAGATCTGCCCGTTTATCTCCGCCAAGCAGGGCATCGGCATCGAGGACGTGCTGGAAGCCATCGCAAAGATCGTGCCGCCGCCTGAGGGAGACGACACGGCGCCGCTGCAGGCGCTGATCTTCGACTCGTATTATGACAATTATCGGGGCGCCATCAGCTCGGTCCGCATCAAGAGCGGCACTGTCCGGGTAGGCGATAAGATCAGCATGATGGCGGGCGGCAGGGACTTTGAAGTGACCGAGGTCGGTACCTACCGTCCCGGCGGCTACAATCCCACGGGTATCCTGCGGGCCGGCGAGGTCGGCTATATTGCCGCCTCCATCAAGGATATTGCGGATATTAGTGTCGGCGATACCATTACCCATACCGAAAACCGTGCTGCCGAGGCGCTGCCGGGCTATAAAAAAGTGCTGCCGATGGTCTACTGCGGTATTTATCCGGCAGACGGTGCAGACTATGAGACGTTGAAGGATGCGTTGGCAAAGCTGCGTCTGAACGATGCGGCGATCTCCTTTGAGCCCGAGACCAGTGTGGCACTGGGTTACGGCTTCCGCTGCGGCTTCCTGGGTCTTCTCCACATGGAGATCATACAGGAGCGCCTCGAAAGGGAGTTCGATCTGGATCTCGTCACCACTGCACCCAGCGTCGTATACAACGTCATCAAGACCGACGGAACCATGCTGTCAATCGATAACCCCACCAATCTGCCCCAGACCACGGAGATCGACTATATGGAGGAACCCTTTGTCGACGCCAAGGTCATCACGCCGCAGGAATTCGTCGGCGCAATCATGGAGCTGTGTCAGGACAAGCGGGGCACCTTTAAGGATATGAAGTATGTCGAAGGCGGCAGAGTCTTGCTCAGCTACGACATGCCGCTGAATGAAGTCATTTTCGACTTCTTCGATCAGCTCAAGAGCCGGACGAGGGGCTATGCCTCCTTTGACTATGAACTGAAGGGCTACGTCCGCAGTGACCTCGTGAAGCTGGACATGCTGCTGAACGGCGAGATGTGCGATGCGCTTTCTATCATCGTCCATAAGGACAGGGCATATCCCAGAGGCCGGAGTATTGCCGAGAAGCTGAAGGACGTTATCCCGAGGCAGCTGTTCGAGATTCCGATCCAGGCGGCTATCGGCGGTAAGATCATTGCCAGAGAGACCGTCAAGGCACTGCGCAAGGACGTGCTGGCCAAGTGCTACGGCGGCGATATCACCCGTAAGAAGAAATTGCTGGAAAAGCAGAAGGAAGGCAAGAAGCGCATGAGGCAGGTGGGCAGTGTGGAGGTGCCCAGCGAGGCCTTCATGGCCGTGCTGAAGATGGACTGATGGGTTCGCTGTATATCCATATCCCGTTTTGCGTGAAGAAATGTGCATACTGTGACTTTACTTCCTTCGGAGGAATGATGAATCAGGCAGACGTGTATATCGACTGCCTGATTCGTGAAATGGAGGAAAGAAAAAGGGAATACGGCAGACTTGTGCTGGATACCGTGTTCTTCGGCGGAGGCACACCATCCCTGTTGACAGCTGCGCAGACGGGCAGGATCGTTGATGCGATCGAAAAAAACTGTGAGCTTCGGCTGAACTGCGAAATGACCACCGAGGCCAATCCCGGCACCGTGGATTTGATGAAACTGACCGAATACAGGAGAATGGGATTCAACCGCATATCCCTCGGCGTACAGAGTTTTGACGACGGACTGCTGAAGGCACTGGGAAGGATCCATACCTCGGATGAGGCGGTAGCCGCCGTGGAAAGTGCACGGCAGGCGGGGTTTGACAATATCAATATCGATCTCATGTATGCCCTGCCGCATCAGACCCGCAGGCAGCTGGACGACACGGTGGAAAAGGCAGTCCGGCTTTCCGTGCCGCATGTATCCTGTTACAGCCTGATCGTTGAGGACGGAACGCCGATGAAGAGCTATGCCGAGGCGCATCCGGAAGTATTCCCGGATGAGGACGAGTGTATTGCGATGCAGAGAGGCGTTACCGAGCGGCTTCACGAAAGCGGGATCGAGCGGTATGAGATATCGAACTATGCCCGGCCCGGTTCCGAGTGCCGCCATAATATCGTGTACTGGCAGCGGGGCGACTACCTGGGGGTGGGCTGTGCGGCGCATTCCATGATGCACGGGCAGCGCTTCAGTAACACCTGCGATTTGAAAAAGTATCTTTCCGGGGATCGGGAAGAGGAACGCAGTACGCTGACCGAAACGGATGTCTATGAAGAGACGGTACTGCTGGGACTGCGGATGTGCCGTGGAATTGACGAAAATATCATCAAAGGCAGAAACACAAAGAGACTGGAAGACGGCGGTTTTGCCCGAAGGAACGGCGGCAGATTCATGCTGACCGGAAAGGGCATGGAGGTTATGGACGCCGTCGTATTGGAACTGACGGACGGAGTATAAAATGGAAAAAGAAACGATAGAGATCACCGGGATCGGCGCCCAGATGCA
>JAZLHZ010000354.1:0-5859 GCA_045617085.1 Clostridia bacterium | reverse complement strand
GCCTCCGCATTTTTGTCGCTGAGCAGCCCGTGGACGGTGCAGGTCAGCCCCGCCTCCGAGATCGCCTTGATGCACTGTGCTGTGACCGAGGGCTCGGTATCCGGCAGTACGGGACGCAGTTCGACGGAGCCTGCGCCGTGGTCACGCAGATCACACAGGAAGGCGTTTGTCGATTTGGTCTCGTTCAGCAGCTCCTTTTCCGCCTCATCGGCAGGGTGTCCCGTCAGTACGGGCAGCGAAAGGGATACTCCGATCATTGCATTCACCTTTTGATTCTTCATTTTTATGGGAGTCCTTCCCCACCTCAGTGGGGAAGGTGTCACCGAAGGCGACGGATAGGGCATGATAGGTTTTGGTAGAGGTGTTCTGCCAACATAGCTTCCTTTATCAGCCCTATCCACCGGCTGCGCCGGTCCCCCTTCCCCGCTGAGGCGGGGGAGGGCTTTTGGCAACCGGGCTAACATTCTTTCCTATACCATACAATCCCGTGAAGAGCCTACCTTTTTCATTCGTTTTGTACTGCTAATTCCTTGCTTTGGTTCAGCAGGCACAGGACGGTCTTTTTCACCGGGATCCCGGTAATGCGCTCCAGCGCTTTCCGATACAGGTTCAGCTGGGCGCCGTGCCGTTTCAGCAGCTCGTCCTCGTCATCGGTGCGGTCGGTCTTGTAGTCCAGCAGCACCCATGCGCCGTTGTCGAGATAGCAGCAGTCGACGGAGCCCTGGATCAGCACTTCCTCCTCGGAATCGATGCCCATGGCCTCGCTGAGTCCCATGCGGAGCGTGAATTTCCACTCCCGTTTGACATTTTCCGAGGCGAGCAGGCCCTTTCCGATGTCCCTTCTCAGGAAATTGAGGATGGCAATCGGACGCACGACCTCGCGCATGGCCTGTGTCAGCAGGTTCCGTTCGGTCATGGTGTTGAGCTGGCGGACGATCTCCGAATGCAGAGCGTCGTCATCCGGCTCCTTCAGTCGGTCCAGTGCCAGTCCCTGCAGTGCGGCATGCATCGCCGTGCCCCGTTCTGCGGCGGTGAGTCGGGCGGCGTCCTCCTGAAGGAACAGGGGACGCTGGATCAGCTGCGGCGGATTGGACGGGCCGATGATCTCCCGGTTCAGTCCCGAAGCGTTCAGCTTCAGCGGCAGCAGCACCGCATCCGCATAGGCATAGCGGTAGGCATAGGCGCTGATGAGCGATTCGGGCGGCTCCTGTTGTCCGGCGGTATCGAAGATATCCGCCACGGACAGGGCAGAGGTCTGAAGATGCATGTCAAGTTCGCTTCGGTCGATGCAGGTGAGCTTCAGTTTCAGCTCGGGGTGCGGTTCAAGGAACGGCGGCAGCAGCATGTCGAGATAGCTGGACGGCGTCCGTTTGAGCCGGGCAGCGGCAAGGGTAGCCTCGGTGTTTTTGCAGCCGGCGATCAGGATCAGCCGATCCTTCGCTCGTGTGAGGAGTACGTACAGAATGCGCATTTCCTCGGCGAGCGCTTCGCATTTTTTGAGCGATCCTGCGGCCATATGCGGAAGCGTTTCCCGCAGTGTGCCCAGATCGTTGTCGATGTGCATCAGGCCGATGCCGCTCTTTCTGTGCAGCAGCAGATTTCCGCTGTCGCTCCGCAGCAGGCCCTTGCCCAGATTGATGCCGATGACCACGGGGAATTCCAGACCCTTGCTCTTGTGCACGGTCATGATGCGCACCACGTCGTCATTTTCGCCGATGATGTGCGCTTCGCCCATATCGCTGGCGGTGGCAGCCTGCTGTTTGATGCTGTCGATAAAACCCGTCAGGCCGCCGGTGCGGCCGGCCTCGTAGTCTGCGGCCTTGTCGCACAGCATATCGAGGTTGGCTTTGCGCTGTTTTCCGCCGGGCAAAGCGCCTGCAATGCCGTACAGGCCGGACTCCACCAGCATCCGATAGACGAACTGCGCCAAAGGAAGCTGTTTCTGTTCCTCGTGCCAGCGGAGTATCATGGCGTACAGCTCTTTGAGTTTTCGTGCGGTGAGGTTGTCGGACGAGGCGATATAGTGCTCGACGGCGGCAAAATAACTGCCTTCGGGAGACAGCGCCCGGATGGCGGCCAGCTCCTCCGAGGAGCAGAGCACCACGGGCGAGCGCAGCACGGCGATCCAGTCGGTATCGCTGCGCCGGTTGACCGCAAGGCTCATCAGGGCGAGAGCGATGCGCACCTCGGTGACCTCGGTATATCCGCCGGAAATGTCGGCATAGGCGGGGATGTTTTTGGCTTTCAGTACGGCCAGCACCCGCTGGGCGACGTCTCTGGCTTTTCTTGTCAGGATCACAAAGTCGCTGTATCTCAGCGGGCGGTGCTCCTTCTTCTTTGCATCGTAATAGTCGGTGCCGAGCAGCTCCGTGATGCGGTCAGCGGCGACACAGGTCTCATATTCGGCATCCTTGAGGTCTGCGGCGGAGATCTCTTCGATATCTGTCTTCTTTTCGGAATCGTCCGGTTCCGGGATTTCCTCGCCGACTTCGCCTTGATCGGTGTCCTCGGAGCCGATCAGATACAGCTCCGTCTCCGGATCCTCGCCCTCGTATGCGGCGGCGGGATACAGACGGGCGTTGGCGTCATAGACGATCTCGGTCTCCCCGCCGTGCATCGCCTTCTCAAACACCGCATTGGTGTATTCCAATACATTGGCACGGGAGCGGAAGTTTTTCGTCAGGCACATCAGTGTGCCGCCGTCCTTCTGCTCGTACCGTTCATAAATATGCCGGAAAAGCGAGGGCTCGGCATTGCGGAAGCTGTAAATGCTCTGCTTGACATCGCCCACCCGGAACACGTTGTCGCTGCGGGCGATGCGGGAAATAATCGCCTCCTGCACGTCGGAAACATCCTGATACTCGTCCACGAATATGTGGGTATATCGGTTCCTCAATGCGTCGGCGACGGCGTCATCCTTCAAAAGCTCCAGCGTCTTGTGCTCCAGATCGGTAAACGACAGCAGGTTTTTCTGCCGCTTCAGCCGGGTGTATTCATCGTCCAGCGACTTTGTCAGGATCACCAGCGCTTCGGCCTCATCTGCAACTGCAGGCAGGTCGGCAAGCATCCGTTCAAGGTCGGGCTCGAGCTTTTTTTTCACATCGGTGATGAGCTTTTTCATCTTCTCCCGCTCATCTTTTGCCTGTATGACGGCGGGATCGTCCGCATGTCCCTTGGGTGTGCTGAAACGGGCGTACGTGTTTTCGGCAATACGCTGCTTCATTTCCGCATAGCCGCAGGGGAGGAGCGATTCGATGAACTCCATGTCGCTCACGGCGGCGGCATACAGGGCCGTGTATCCTGCTTCCGAAAGGAGTTGTCCGTAATGCTCGCACAGTCCGGCGGCATCCCGCAGCTTCAGCTTTGCTTCGTCGGCAATGACCGAAGACCAGTGGTCCTCACCGCTGCGCATTTCGGCGACGGAGTTTTCGGCCCATGCAAAGGGATCCGGACGGTTCATGAGGAACTTGTACAGCGTTTCGCACGATTCACGGATGCTGTCCACGTTCCGGTATTCGCAGAGCGCATCCAGGAGCCTCGGCTCCACGGTATAGCCGCCGGGCAGCGTCTCGTTTCCGCAGACGAGGGGCATATACCGGATGCGGCTCATGGCGTCGATCACGTTGTCCAGCGCCTTGGTCAGCAGCTCGTCCGCCTCCTGCTCGTCGCA
Source organism: Clostridia bacterium (assembly GCA_045617085.1). Classification (GTDB taxonomy): domain Bacteria; phylum Bacillota; class Clostridia; order Christensenellales; family Aristaeellaceae; genus Firm-10. The sequence goes on along the minus strand of JAZLHZ010000354.1, from coordinate 2,189 downwards.
GATGCGGAAGGAGGGATCGATGTCGGCTTTCTGGAACTGCTCCCGCAGTGCCTGACGGCAGAAAGAATGGATGGTGCTGATGGGGGCAAAGTGCGCTGCCTGTACCTGACGGCGAAAGCGGGCGTCATCTTTAGCCCGCTTTTCCAGTGCCGAGATCAGGGAATCCCGCATGTCTGCCGCAGCTGCCTTGGTAAAGGTGACGACCAGCATACGGGAGATGTCTGCGCCTTCGTCGATCAGTTCCTCCACCCGTCTGACCAGCGTGGCGGTCTTGCCGGAGCCTGCCGCTGCCGAAAGAAGGATGTTGGTATTGCGTGCGGATATCGCCGCCTGTTGTTCGGGGGTAAAGGATACGGGCACGAAAAAGCCTCCTTTCGGACAGGGTTCAGTGTGCAGTGTTCAGTCAGGCGGCAAAGCCGCCCAAAGTCCTTCCCCACCTCAGTGGGAACGAGCGCAGCGAGAAAGGTGCCGAGCGAAAGCGAGGCGGATGGGGTGTGATATGTATTGGTAGTGGTGGAATGCCAACATAGATTCCTTTATCAGCCCTACCCACCGCCTGCGGCGGTCCCCCCTTCCCTCTGATGAGGGAAGGGACTATATAATTGCTAATTGCTAATTAATGAAGCAGCAGCGATGCGTGTTCCGTCATCATATTGAGCTGGTTTTCTATCGATGCGGCGATGGTGTTGACCATTTCGGTGATGCTGTCGGTGGGGGGATTCAGCTCGCCTAACAGCTGGACGAGGAGCGCATCGGTGATCTCGTCCTGACGGTTTCTCAGCTGGCGGATGAAAAACTTGGTGGTGATGAGCTTGCGCATGGGAACGGGCAGCTCGCTCTTTTTCAGCAGTTTTTCGGCAGACTGGGTGCCGATGATGCCGCCGATGAGGCCGATCAGGAAGCCTGCCACGATGCCGGGGAGGCCGGTGCTCAGCAGGGCGATGCCGCTGCCGCCCATCAGCGTGGCGATGAGTGCGGCGACGATGATGTCGATGATGGCCTTGACGGAGTCGGTTCGGATGAGCTGGTCGGTCTCGACGCTCAATGCGGCGCTGCCGATGGACAGAGTGTCCGGCAGCCGCAGGGAGGTCCGGGGCAGGTCGAACTTGTCGCAGATGGGGTCGGTGAGCTGCTCGATGTCGGGACGCAGCTTCAGCACCCACTGGGCGACAGCGGGACGGATGATGTCGCTCATCTCGCCGTTTTTGAACATTTCGGTGATGCGGGTGGTGAGCTCGGTGCCGATGTCGTTGAAGGTCTTCAGTCCGCCGCTGCGCCACTGCTCGAATATCACGGGCGCCACGTCGTTGATCAGACGGTCACCGATGGGCTTGGAGATCGCCTCAAACAGCGCCGGCAGCCGCAGCAGCACCAGATTTTCCATGTCGTCGGAGCGGATCAGCGCATTGATGGCGGCCTTGAAGCCCTTGGTCTTGCGGTCGATCCTCAGGGCATAGCAAAGGCCTCTGGCGATCGCAAATTCCGGCTCCAGACCCCGAAGGATCTTGGCATTGGGGAATATCCGCTGTGCCTCGTCGCCGATGACGGGCATGCGGGAAGCGCCGCCGGTCAAAAGGATCAGCTGGGGTACATCGCTGCCCAGCGCTTCCTTCGCCTTGGCAAGGGCGCTGCGGTAGGCGTCGGTAAAGGACATTCCGCCGAGCTTGTCACAGCTTTCGGTGAGCACGGCCTGCATGTCCGCTTCGGAGCAGGTGATGTCGAATGTAACGGGCGTGCGGCCGATATACAGCTTGACGGCGGATTCACCGGTGGCGGATTCACCGGACTGACGGCGGCGGGTAAAGTACATTTCCTTGACCCGGCGTGCCTCAAACTCACAGCGTGCGGCATACTGGGGATACATTTTGAAGATCTCCTCCAGCTGCTGACGGTCTGCCGAGCGGCGGATATTCCGCTCCAGCAGCAGGGCGTCGATGATGCCGCCGCCGAGGGATACGTCGCCGAAATCGGATCCGGTCAGCGCACGCTCGGCAAGATCCGCCACAAACGTGAAGTCCGTGGTGGAGGAGCCCGCATCGATGATCAGTGTGGGAAGGGTCACGAGGTCCTCGCCGACCTTCAGCTCACCGGATTCTCTGGCAAACAGGAAGGCTGCCCGGCTCTCGCTGATGACAGTGCAGTCGGGAATGCCCGCTTTTTTGAACAAAAGCGCATAGTCGGCCCGGGTC
>JAZLHZ010000353.1:0-2486 GCA_045617085.1 Clostridia bacterium | reverse complement strand
AAATCGGCAGCAAAGCAGATCTTCTTGGCAAGCGGTGTCGCTACACCGAAGTGGCGCACCTTAAGAAAGCATGACGATGCGGTGGACGTTCTGCCCGAAGGACTTTCCTTCCCTGTAGTTGTAAAGCCGAATAACGGCGGCGCATCTATCGGCGTTGCGGTCGTAAATGACGACAACACCTACGCAAAAGCTGTGAATGAAGCATTTGTGTGGGAAAATGAGATTATTGTGGAAGAGTATATCTCCGGCAGAGAGTTTTCCGTCTCCATCATCGGAAATGAGATATACCCTGTTCTGGAAGTAAACGGCAAGGATGGTATCTTCGACGCGAAGCATACGCTGCGCCAGGATTCTATAGATGCGTATTGTCCTGCGGAGCTTGAGGATGAGACGCTGGAGTTTATCAAAGCAACTGCGAAAGAAGCAGCACATTGCCTGGGCATCAACAGCTACAGCCGTGTTGACTTTCGAATGGATACAGACGGCGAGCTGTATTGTCTGGAGTGCGATGCGCTGCCGGCACTTACAGAGAGCGGCCGTTTTGCACGCTCCGTGCTTGCAGGCGGTGTGGATTTTGATGAGATGTGCGAGAAGATCATAGAAGTATCTCTCCGAGGAAAATATTCGTGAACAAAGTGGTAAAGAATAATGCAAAGATCGTAACAAAAGAGTATATTCGCGATTTTTTCTGTCTGGGAGAGGATGAAGATTCCGCAGCGGAGCTTGAGACAATCTATGCGAGGCTTGAGAGAATCTCCTTCGAGAACGGGGAGAATATCTGTATCATCGATGACGAGCCGGACGGCATGTATTTCTTAGAATCCGGGACGGCTGTTGTCCTGAACAGGGACGGCGAGCAGGTCAACCTTATGTATGAGGGACAGTACTTTGGCGAGTATGCCGTGTTGTCGCAGACCAGGAGACTCAGCACGGTCCAGGCAGCAGGACGATGTACGGTCTATAAACTGAATCAGTGGGATATGCAGGATATTCTGGCGAAGCACCCGGATATTTACGGTGAGTTTATGAAACGGGTGTATGATCAGCTTACCAATAAGCATACGAAGATTCTGGAATTCACCAAGATGCGCAGGCGTAACATTGCCGACAAGAAAAACCAGAAGCCGATGCCGCTTGGCAAAATGTGTCTGTGCTACGGTATCACGGCGGCAATCATTATTTTGCTTGGAGTGATCAGTGCCTGTTTCCCCGATGTGCCGATGTTTTTTGCCCCTATGGTGTTGATGCTTGGCTATGCGCTGATTACCAGGAGAATCGTGGAGGCAATACTGGTGGGCTGTCTGTCCGCCTCCGTCATTTTGTATCGTGGTTCTTTTATCACCGGCTACGCGGATGATCTGCTGACAACTGTCGGGGATCCGGACAACATAAGCTCCGCAATAGATATGTCACTCATGGGCTGTGTGGTGGCGCTGACGCTTGCATCCGGTTCGGTCACATCGTTTCGCAAACATGTGCAAAAGCGCGTGAAGTCGCGAAGAGGAGCCAGACTGGCTGCTTTGGGCATTATGATGGCCTCCGCTATCGATGAGGATCTGTGTACTACATGCGCTTCGGAAAGTGTCTTTGAGGCAGTGGACGAGCAGAAGATTCCGCATGAGGAGATCTCGTTATTGTATAGTCTGGCGCCCACTGTGCTGTGCAGCTTCGTACCGTTTTCCATGTGGGGAATCTGGGTAATGGGCACCTTTAATACAGTCGCGGACGGCAATAGCTTTATGCTGTATGTGAAATCGATTCCGTATAACTTTTTTTCCATTCTGACATTGTTTGCACTGGTTCTGTTCTGCTTGGGCGGACTTCCGCTGACAAAGCAGCTGAAGCAGGCGCGTGCAAGAGTGAAGGAAGGCGGAAATCTATGGCCGGATGGTTCGGAAGCCTATCTGAATCAGGAAAGAACGGCTACATGGGGACATCTGTACAACCTGATCCTGCCGATCCTTGTCATGATCATAGCCACCTGTCTTGTCAGAACCATCAGTGTAGGCGAGTTCGTGGCTGATACAAACAGCGGGCTGATCGTTACGCTGATCTTTATGTTCTTTTTGTACTGTGGGCAGAGAATCATCTCCCCGGATAATTTCATCAGAAAAGCTGCCGATGGTTTTCGGCTGACGATAGAAGATATTGTACTGTATTTGCTGGCTATGAATTTCTTCATGCTTCTGCAGAAGCTTGGAATGGTCGAGCAGTACGACTCGGTCATCGCATGGATAGAGCCGGTGGCCGGAATGATTCCGGCATTCTTATTCCTGGTATGTATGCTGGTTACAGTGGCACTGGGAACTTCCTGGGGAATGTTTGCCATGGCATTTCCAATCGCGGCGCAGCTCGCTTCGATAGGTGTTGTCAGCCTGCCGCTCTGCTTCGGCGCTATCTGCGCTGCGGGAATCGCAGGAGAGCAGAACTGTATGCTTACGGGAATTGAGATATTTGTCGGGGAAAACTGCGGCTGTAATCCCAAA
>JAZLHZ010000352.1:0-3522 GCA_045617085.1 Clostridia bacterium | reverse complement strand
TGTGTACATAATCGTGCGTTATATCTTCTTTCTGCAGGATATATCGCATCAGCATATCCGCACCAAGGGAAAGACATTTGTCTTTTTCAAATCGGTATTTGTCCACCTTTTGCCGTCGTTCAACTGACGCAGTATTATACGCCAAACGATATAGCTTTGCTTCCTTCAAAGGAAGTACCGACGCCGCATAGAGTGTTGTTTTTATATCGCTATTTACATACATTGTCATATATTACTGTTCCAACTGCCAGGTCATTAATGTCATGTTTTGTCCGAAAGTGTAGCTATAGCTGATAGAGTCACAGTAGTGATGTGCTATCTTCAACCCGTTCTTTTTCTTTGCCGAAGGGCAGGACGAGGTATCAAACGGCGCTTCGTCGTCCTTCAAAAGGACGGTCAGCTCGTTACTGTCTGCTCCGATCAGAATGTCGATATAGTGGGTGGTGTCACCGGAATGCTGTATCGCATTGACGAGAAGCTCTTCAACACTGTGAGCAACGCGGGAACTCAATTCTCCGAATCTGTTGTCATCAAGATACATCCAAAGTTCTTCTGTTGCTTCATGCAGTGCGTCTTCCGTGCAGGCGACAGAAAGTTCAAAATGCTTGCTCTCGGGATCATCTACAGGGATTAGACTCGGAAAGTTAACGGAGGTACGTGAAAGTAACTTTCCGATGATACATAAGACGAAAGTTGACAAAAGACACAAGGCGCATGCCAGCGGGAAAGCATACCATATGTCTTCGGAGGGCAAAAGTTTGCTCACCAACAGGCAGCTGACAAATATGCTGACAAGCTGCATGATATTGGCAGCTGTTGAAAGAGCAAAATGTCCCAGTACCTGCAAATGGGTGGAAACGGGTGTCATTACGGTTAACGCCAGAACGAAGGTGGTAATGAAGGGTATTCCACGAGAGGAAAGTTCTTTCAAAGCTTCGGTATCAGCTCCGAAGAGCGTTGCCAGAGGTTCCGGAAATAAGAGACCGATAAAGAAGAACATGAGCCCCGTCAAAAAACAGATAAGGATGCCTCTCCGGAACAGGAAACGAAGTCCCTGATAGTCCTTCTGTCCCATCATGGTTCCGCCGATCGCTGTAAAAGTGGTACTCATGCCGTAGGAAGCCATGAGGCTGAGGCCGAGAATGCTGTAGCCTATTGAAAGGACGAACATACCGGATGCGCCGAGGCTTGCCTGAACAAAGCCGCTGCAGATCATCTGCAATGCCACGATCGCAAATACGGCAAGTGTTTCGGCGATGCTCTTTGAGACGATCTCGCCGAGATCACGGAAAGGATGGCTTATTCTGAAGGTGAATTTCAGCAGGTCTTTTTTTCTGAGAATGAAAATTACGAAGAAGGTGAGACATACGAGGTTGCCGAGCACCGTTGCAAGTGCGGAGCCGCCGATGTCCATTCCGCACACCCTAACAAGCAGGACGTCCATCGTTATGTTGGTGACCACGCTCATACATGTACCGACGGTAACAGTCTTCGGATTTCCAGTCACGTTCAGATATGCACTGAGAACGTCGGTACCCATGATCGAAAGGCCGCCCAGCATGAGTACTTTGACATATTTCTCGCACAGGGAAGTCAGAGTCTCGTCGGAGGTAATCACCTCAGCGGCAAAGCCGCTGAGCTGTTTATTGAAAATAAGGCTCAGCATTCCGACGGTCAGAACGGAAAAAGCGGAGATCGTGAACACCTCGTAAAGGCGTTTGCGGTTCATTTTTCCGAGGGCTCTTGCTGCGATCATCACGCCGCCGACAGATAGCAGTATCGACAGGGCGTGAATGCAGTTGACGATCGGCAGGCTGAGGTTGATCGCCGCCAATTCATCCGGGCCGAGAAAGCGACCCATAAGAATGCCATCAATCAGCAGATTAATATTGCCGGCTGCCATAGAAAGTACGGCAGCAAACAGATAATTCCTGAGGCTTTTGGTGACTAAATACGGTTTCCGCTGCTGTGTCATGATCTTTCTTCTTTCCTTATCCTGATTCATTCCTGAGTGAAGAAGCCGAGATTGTCAAGCGCCTTTATCGCAGCCTTGAAATAATTCTCTCCGACGATCGGCCAGTGATAACCGAGACGGTACAAGACTTCTGTTGTGAACAGATTATCGGGGACAAGCGGAGTGAGATGCTTCGTGTGTGTATTGTAGGCGGTAAGCGGCAGTGTGATACTGCTGTTGCTTTCGTCTGCGGAAAGGTCATCAACTGTTTTCTTAAAGACATCCTGCGATACGAAGTCAATGGGAAAACCGTATTCACGCATATTGAATATAACGTCCGCCATGCTTGCATCGTGAGGATTGTAAGCATGGAAAACAGAGAACTTTCCACGGCAGGAAGCCAACTTCAGAATGGCTGCGGCAGTGCAGTCGATGGGTGAAAATTCGATTGGCAGGCTCATGTCGGAAATCGGATATTCATTGATCAGAGCGAACGACCTCAATGTCCGCATGAAGTTGTTCGTGCGGAAGTTGATCTGGAATTCACCGTCGCTGTAGCGGCTCATCAGATTGCCGACGCGGATGACAATACCGTCAAAGCCTTTATCGGCACGAGCCTGCAGTACGGCACGCTCTGCACGGAATTTTGTGCTTGCATACTCGTTCTCGATTATCTGTCCCTTGTAGAGATGGTTTTCTGCGAAGCTCAGATCCGTTCTGTCATCGCTCACCGCTTCAGCGATGGACGAGGTCGAGATCTGGATCAGACGTTTACCGCTTTCAAGGCACATTTCAATCAAATTTTCAACGCCTTTCATATTGACTCTTTCAAGTGTGTCATCGTGCGTGAAGTGCTTTACGCATGCGGCGCAGTTAATGATCGTTTCCGCGTCGATGTTTTTAAGGACTTCAAGGCTTTCGGGCATAGTGATGTCGCCCTCGATGCAGACAATCCTGTCAAGAACATCGTCAAAGGAATCGTTAAAGTAGTAGAAGAGCATATTGCGTAGACGGCTTTCGCAATCCGTACTACGTCCCTTTCTAAGCAGGCAATATGCCTTGCCCTGCTGTGAGGTCAGGAATTCCTTCAGTATATGGATGCCGAGGAAGCCGGTAGGACCGGTCAGAATGATATTCCCGAGCGGAGCGGCGGTAAACTCATCGATATGCTCCATCGTGTTATACTGCAGAATGTTGTCGATCGCGGAATAATCATAAGCAGTTATCTTGTCGGTCTTCGACTCTACGGTTTTTGTTCCTTTGACAAAATCCGAAAGTGCACGCGGAGTCGGATTATCGAAAATGTCGTTATATACCAGTTCGTAGCCTGCTCTCTCAGACATCATAACAACGTTAATCGCGCTGAGGGAACTTCCGCCGATATCAAAGAAACTATCGGTCACGCTGACTTCTTTAAGATTCAGCACCTTTGCAAATACTTCGCAGAAGTGCTGTTCCGTTTCGTTTTCGGGACGGACGATCTTCCTTGCACGGAACTCGGGTTCTGGCAATGCCTTGCGGTCGACCTTGTCGTTGACAGTCAGCGGCATTGCTTCCATTTGGATATA
>JAZLHZ010000351.1:0-18015 GCA_045617085.1 Clostridia bacterium | reverse complement strand
CGGCCTCATACATATCCTCGTTCACCAATTTCGGATCATAGGACATGATCTGCATGACCTCATTCATATCCGCATGTCCGCCGCCGGTGCCGTTCTCCCTGAACCATTCCAGCGTTTGAATATCCTTTTCGGTAAGGTCGGGGAACTCTGCACGCCTGTCGAGGATCTCGCCATAGATGCTGTTCTGTACAAAGCCGCTGGTCCACATTACGGCATAATCCTTCTTTTGGTACATCAGGCCCCGCACAAAGAAATTCAGGAATGCAATGTTGCCGCCGTGGCCGTTGACCAGCAGGATCTTTTTGAAGCCGTTGCGGGAGATCTCGTCGCACAGCTCTTCCAGCACCCTGTACAGCAGCTCCGGATTAATGCCGATGCCGCCCCTCATCTTGCGCCTGTCCAGTATCTCGCCTGTGCGGGCATGATAGCCGCAGACGTCGCCCAGCCAATACGTTGCCGGGAAGATCATCACGTCTTCGATCTCTGCCGCCTTTTCACAGCAGAGCTGGATCTCCATGCTGTCCGTGCCAACGGGAAGATGCTGGCCGTGCTTTTCGGTACAGCCGATCGGGATGATGCACACGCCTTTGGACTTCTCTATCGCATCGTCAAATTCATAGGATGCCAACCGTTCCCAATTCATACATGCCGCCTCTTTCCTCAGATAAATTCATTTCTTGCCATCAGTACACACTTTTCGTCGTCCTTGATGGTCTTGATGATCTTTGCGATACGCTCTGCGTTCAGCTGTACCACCGCATCGCCGATAGCCTTGGAACAGCCGTAAGACGGATAGCCGTCATACATGTTTGGATAATTTGCATCCCAGATAAATCCTGCCTGCACACCCGCCTGCTCCAGATAGTCCGCATTATGCGTGCTTGCTCCGCTTTCCGCCTCATACATATCCTCATGGATCAGCTTCGGGTCGATGGCCATGACCTGCGCCACCTCCCGCATATCGGCATGTCCGCCGCCGGTTCCCTTCTCCCTGATCCGCTCCAGCGTTTTGACGTCCTCGTCGGTGATGTCGGGGAACTCCGCACGCCGATCCAGAATGTCGATAAACGTCTGCACGCCTGCACTGCCGCTGGTCCACATCACGGCATAGCCCTTTTTCTTATAACGGATACCTCTGACGAAGAAGTTCAGGAAGCCGATGTTGCCGCCGTGGCTGTTGACCAGAAGGATCTTCCGGAAGCCGTTGCGGTAGATCTCGTCGCACAGCTCCTCCAGCACTTCGCACAGAAGCTCCGGATTGATACCGATGCCGCCCTTCATTTTGCGCCGCTCCAGCAGCTCACCCGTGCGGGCATGATAGCCGCAGACATCGCCCAGCCACATCGTGACCGGGAACACCATGACCTCCTCGATCTGTGCGACCTTCTCCATCGTGTACTGGATCTTCATGCTGTCCGTACCTGTGGGCATGTGCTGGCCGTGCTTTTCAATACAGCCCAGCGGAATGACACAGACGCCCTTGGACTTCTCTATCGCCTCGTCAAATTCATACGATGCCAACCGTTCCCAATTCATGTGCAATGCCTCCCCCGTTTACAGTGAGATCTCATTCAATGCCTTTACCGTGTTCGCGACATTCACTCTGCCGCCGCTGCCGAGGCAGCGCTTCACCTCGTTGATGCTCGGACAGGTCAGAACCCTCACGCTGCCGTTTCGGAAATGCGCCTCGCAATCCGGATGCATCATCAGCACCAGACCGTTTGTCGGAACCCTGACACCCTTTCTCCACAGGGCATCGTGCAGCGTCTCATAGTGGGCAATGACCTGATGCACGGGGCTGTGGACGGTCTCGGAGCTTCCGTCCTTATGCGTATGCCGCACGGTGCGCTCATCTATCTCATCCACTCTGCCGCTCCAGTATTTCACCTCGCAGACGGTGACGCCGTTCGGCCCCGCCACGATCAGATCGGTCTCATGATGACCCCGCAGTTCAAATTCCAGATTGGTGAATACGTGATACTCCCTCGGCAGCTTTTTCAGCAGCTCCAAAGCCAGCTGTTCGCCCGCATCGCCGTGCTTCGTTTTCGGCTTCAGGATCACACCCAGTGCAATGAGTACAACACCGATGAGGATCAGTATCAGCCTTGTCCGCATCGCCATTTGGATCAGATGTCCGCCCAAAACGATGGCCAGCACTCCCGCAGCGATCATTCCTATCCGCAGCAGTGTCCGTTTGCCCCGTTTCTTATTATGAACCTTTGCCATTGTCTCTCTCCATGCAAAAAAAGGCGCTGCCAAACAGTGCCCTTTTTGTTCTCTTATTCAATGGTGATGATGTCGGTGAAGCCGGTGATGTCAAAGACCTCCATGATGGTCTCGTTGACGTTGGTCACCTTCATGCGGCCCACGGTCTGCATCTTCTTCTGTGCCTTCAGGATGACACGCAGTCCTGCGGAGGAAACATACTCCAGCTCCTTGCAGTCCAGAATGAGCTCGGTCACGCTGACCAGGTCGTTGGTGATGACCTCTTCCAGCTGGGAAGCGGTGGAGGTATCCAGGCGGCCGCTGATGGCGAGGGTAAGCATATTGCCGTTGCTGATTTTATCGATCTTCATGTCTATTTTCTCCTTATTTTGTTTTTCAGAATGCTTTGCGGACAATGATCTCTACGTTCTTGCCCTTGATGGATACGATCACGTCGTCTGCCAGCCGGGCGATAATGGATTTCTCCAGCTCGTCCCAGGCTGCTTCCTTCGCTGTGCTCTCGATCAGGCTCTGCACGTTTTCGGTATACTGACGCAGCGACCAGGAGTAGTGCAGCTCTGACTCCTCGTGCTCCATGCCCATCTCATAGAAGGACGGCGCAACCACCTCATCTGCCGACGGATACAGCATCATTTCACAGGTTTCCCTGATCTTGCCCATGATGCCGACTGCCGCCACGTTCTTGCCGGAGGTGGATATGGAAAGCACCTTCTGACGGGTGTTGAAACCGCTGTCCTTTGCCTTGACCTCGGCATGTAGCTCGACCGCTTTGCCTTCCGCTTCCATCCAGAAGGCTGCGCTGGTATGCTTCAGCAGCGAGGGCAGCATGCCCACCAGCTCCTCCGCCAGCAGTCTCGTCCGCAGCGCCGACTTCTGATCGAACTCGTTATACGCCGTGCATTTGTCGACCTCATGCATGACCTGTTCATGCTGACCGGTTTCCCCGGTCAATAATATCACATTTGATTTCATCTCAAACACCGCCTTTCGCTTTGTAGAAATTATAACACAGAATTTGCATACATTCACGTCTGTTTTTGTTAAATCCATCCGACAACTTTCCGTTTTGCAAAAAGCTAAATCATGATTAACTAATTCGTGATTTAGCTTTTTGCAATGATGTGATATACTATGAACATGAAAGTGAGGTGTCCGGCTTGTTTATCGGCAGAGAGAAAGAGTTATATGAGCTGAACCGTCTGTACAATTCCGGCAGATTTGAGTTTGCTGTTATATACGGCCGCCGCCGTGTAGGAAAAACAGCGCTGATCAACGAATTCATCCGGGGTAAAAAATCCATCTATTTCATGGGAATTGAAAGCAATGAAAAGCAGAATCTGGAAAACTTCTCAAAAAGCATTCTGGAAACCACCGGCCAGATATCGGAGCTGACGTTTTCTTCTTTTCAAGCGGCATTGGAGGCTGTTTTCCGGCTGGGCGAAAAGGAGCGTCTGATACTGGCCATCGATGAATATCCCTATATTGCTCGCAGCTCTGTTTCTCTGGCATCGACGCTTCAGCTTCTGATCGACAAATACGGCGCTTCCTCTCATCTGATGCTGATCCTTTGCGGTTCTTCCATGTCATATATGGAGGATCATGTACTGGCCTACAAGGCGCCGCTTTTCGGGAGGCGCACGGCACAGCTTCGGCTCCTGCCCTTCTCCTTTGCCGAGACCATCCGCTGCTTCGACAATTACTCCGATGAGGATAAAGCCCTGCTGTACGGCGCCTACGGAGGCACGCCCCAGTATCTGCTTCAGGTCGACACACAGCGCAGCGTAGAGGAAAACATCAAAAACACCTATCTGAACCCCGCCAGTGCGCTTTTTGAGGAGCCCGTGAACCTGCTGAAGCAGGAAATGCGGGAGCCTGCCATCTACAATGCCATCGTCACAGCCATTGCCTCCGGTGCATCACGCATTTCGGAAATCACCGGAAAGATCGGCGAAGACACCGGCACCGTATCAGTCTACATCAAAAATCTCATCTCACTCGGTATTGTGCAGCGGGAGCTTCCCTTCGGAGAGACCATCGGAAAAAAGAGCATCTATTCCATCTCGGATCATATGTTCCGTTTCTGGTATCGGTTTGTCCCGGGCAACACATCGCTCATCATGCGGGGTGCAGCCGACCTCGTATACAACCGCATTGCGCCCGATTTCCCCGACTATATGGGAAAGATATTTGAAACCATCTGTACCGAATACCTTTGGGTTCTGCTTTTGAGGGGCAAATCCCCCGTATTGTTCTCCTCTCTCGGACGTTGGTGGGGCACCGATCCGGTCAAACGGATCCAGTCCGAGCTGGACATTATGGGTGAGCAAGATGCAGACACCGCACTTTTCGGCGAGTGCAAATGGACAAACGAAAAGGTGGATTCCGGTGTCCTCGAAACCCTGATCGAGCGCAGCTGCCTGTTCCGGCACAAAACCAAATATCTGTATCTTTTTGCAAAAACAGGCTTTACCGCAGGCTGTGTTGCGAAAGCCAACGAGCTGAAAAATGTTGCTCTTGTCACATATGCCGACATCATCAGTGAGCTTCAGCAGTAACTCATATTCTCTATCAGAAAAACGATCCCCGCTCCTTTTCGGAGCAGGGATCATTCGTTTTGGTCAATTACTTACCGGCCATCTTCTTGTAGCTCTCAAGACGCTTCTTGGCATCCTCTTCGGCCTTTGCGAACAGGATAGCAGCAGCATCGGGGAACTGACGGAGCAGAGAAGCGTAACGGTTCTCGCCCTTGATGAAGTCCTGATAGCTCTCGGTGGGATCCTTGGAATCCACGGTGAGCGGGTTGTCCAGATCGGGATTGAAGCGATAAAGCTGCCAGTAGCCGGCGGCAACTGCCTTCTTGATCTCGGCCTGAGCCTGGTTCATCTTGATGCCGTGGTTGATGCAGGGAGCATAAGCAATGATCAGGGAAGGTCCGTGATATGCTTCGGCCTCGTTGACAGCCTTCAGCAGCTGTGCGGGATCGGCGCCCATAGCGACCTGAGCAACGTAGACATAGCCGTAAGACATAGCCATCATGCCGAGGTCCTTCTTCTTGGTGCGCTTGCCGGCTGCAGCGAACTTAGCCACAGCGCCGGTGGGAGAAGACTTGGAAGCCTGTCCGCCGGTATTGGAGTATACTTCGGTATCCAGTACGAGGATGTTGACATCCTGGCCCTGTGCCAGTACGTGGTCAACGCCGCCGTAACCGATATCGTATGCCCAACCGTCGCCGCCGAAGATCCAGATGGACTTCTTGACGAGCAGATCGGCATCGGCTGCGATAGCCTTGCACAGCTCGCAGTCCTTGTTCTCTTCGACAACTGCCAGAACCTTCTTTGCAGCGGCCTTGGAGCCCTCTGCATCGTCCTTCTTCTCAAGCCACTCGGTCAGGGCAGCCTTGCAGTCTGCGCACTCGATCTCGTCGGCGAGCTTCTGGATGTTCTCGGCCAGCTTTGCTCTGCGCTGGGTAACTGCCAGGTTCATGCCGAAGCCGAACTCTGCGTTATCCTCGAACAGAGAGTTTGCCCATGCGGGGCCGTGGCCTTCATCATTGGTGGTGTAGGGGCAGGTAGGTGCGGAACCGCCGTAGATGGAGGAGCAGCCGGTAGCGTTGGCAATGATCATTCTGTCACCGAACAGCTGGGTAATGAGCTTTACGTAAGGGGTCTCGCCGCAGCCTGCGCATGCGCCGGAGAACTCGAAGAGGGGCTTCTTGAACTGACTGTCCTTGACGGTCTTCACATTCAGCTCGCCCTTGAACTCGGGCAGGGTCTGTGCGAATTCCCAGTTGGCTTCCTGAGCCTTCTGAGATGCCAGAGGCTTCATGGACAGGGCGCCGCCGTCCTTGACGGGGCAAACCTGAGCGCAGTTCTCGCAGCCGGTGCAGTCCAGAGGACTTACCTGCATGCGGTATACGAGACCCTTGAACTTGGGGCCGATAGCGGGCTTGGTAGCGAAGGTCTCAGGAGCCTTGGCAGCCTCTTCCTCGGTGAGGAGGTAAGGACGGATGCAGGCATGGGGGCAAACCAGAGAGCAGTTGCCGCACTGGATGCACTTGGTAACATCCCACTCGGGAACCTTGACGGCAACGCCGCGCTTCTCATACTTGGTGGTACCGGTGGGCACAACGCCGCCGGCAACGGAGGGATCGGCTGCGAATACGGAGACGGGCAGCTTTTCGCCTTCCTGAGCGAGCACCTTGGCAACTACGTTGTTGAAGTACTCGGTTGCGGGAATCTGTACGGGCTCTGCGCCGGTGGTGGCATTTGCCCACTCAGCGGGAACCTTGACCTCGATGAGGCCGGAGATAGCTACGTCAATGGCGTCACAGTTCATCTTGACAACTGCATCGCCCTTCTTGCCGTAGGACTTCTTGGCATAAGCCTTCATGTACTCATCGGCCTGATCGTAGGGGATGATGTCAGCCAGCTTGAAGAAAGCAGCCTGCATGGTGGTGTTGATTCTGCCGCCCATGCCGACGGAAGCAGCCAGCTTCACGGCGTCGATGATGTAGAACTTTGCCTTCTTTGCAGCCAGGGTGCGCTTCATGGAAGCGGGCAGCTCCTTCTCCAGCTCCTCAACGGACCAGGGGCAGTTCAGCAGGAACACGCCGCCCTCCTTCAGGGCAGAGACCATGTCATACTTGGTGACATAGGCGGGGTTGTGGCAGGCAATGAAGTTTGCGGAATCGATCAGATAGGTGGACTGAATGGGGGTGTCGCCGAAACGCAGATGGGACACGGTCAGACCGCCGGACTTCTTGGAGTCGTAGGAGAAATATGCCTGAGCATACTTGTCGGTGTGGTCACCGATGATCTTGATGGAGTTCTTGTTGGCGCCGACGGTACCATCGGAACCAAGGCCGTAGAACATGCAGCTCACGGTGCCGGCGGGAGCAACGTCCAGCTTCTCGCCCAGCTCGAGGGAGGTGCCGGTCACGTCGTCGATGATGCCGACGGTGAAGTGGTTCTTGGGCTCGTCTGCGGACAGGTTGTCATAAACAGCCTTGACCATGGTGGGGTTGAACTCCTTGGAGCCCAGACCGAAGCGGCCGCCGACGACCTTGATGCAGCACTTGCCTGCTTCACGCAGAGCGCAGCATACGTCCTCATACAGGGGCTCGCCGAGGGAGCCGGCTTCCTTGGTGCGGTCCAGAACGGCGATCTTCTTGCAGGTTGCGGGGATGGCAGCCAGCAGATGCTTTGCGGAGAAGGGACGATACAGATGGCACTTGATCAGGCCGAGCTTCTCGCCCTTTGCGTTCAGGTAGTTGATGGTCTCCTCGATGGCATCGCAGCCGGAGCCCATGGCAACGATAACCTTCTCTGCATCGGCAGCGCCGACGTAGTCAAACAGGCTGTACTTTCTGCCGGTGATGCTGTAAACATCGGCCATTGCCTTCTCAACGATCTCGGGAACTGCCAGGTAGTACTTGGTGGCAGCTTCACGGCCCTGGAAGTAGATGTCGGGGTTCTGTGCAGTGCCGCCCTGATGGGGATGCTCGGGATTGAGGGCACGGGCACGGAAAGCCTTGACTGCATCGTAGTCAACGATCTTGGCGATATCTTCGTATGCGATATCCTCGATCTTCTGGTACTCATGGCTGGTACGGAAGCCGTCGAAGAAGTGCAGGAAGGGCACATTGGACTTCAGGGTGGACAGGTGTGCTACGAGAGCCAGATCCTGTGCTTCCTGAACGGAGTTGGAAGCCAGCATTGCGAAGCCGGTCTGACGGCAGGCCATAACGTCGGAATGGTCGCCGAAGATGGACAGGGCATGATATGCCAGAGCACGGGCGCTGACATGGAATACAGAGGGCAGCAGCTCGCCGGCGATCTTGTACATATTGGGGATCATCAGCAGCAGGCCCTGGGAAGCGGTGAAGGTGGTGGTCAGAGCACCGGCGGCCAGAGAGCCGTGGACGGGGCCGGCTGCACCGGCTTCGGACTGCATCTCTGCGATATGAACGGTCTGACCGAACAGGTTCTTGCGTCCGCCGGCAGCCCACTCATCGGCTACTTCAGCCATGGGAGATGAGGGTGTGATAGGATAGATAGCTGCCACATCACTGAAAGCATAAGCGATATGGCTGACGGCGGTATTGCCGTCAACTGTCTTTTTCATGAGGCATGAACTCCCTTCATAAATATTGACGAATTGCTCAGCCGGGTACTCCCGTACCCAACTATACATTGTATATTATAGCAGTATATATCGATAAAGTCAAGCAAATTTTCAGTCCTGCTCTTTTTTGTACTGTTAAGAATGGTAAAGAACTTGAAATGCGCCGCCGAATAGTGTATAATATGTGCGAAATGACTATCGGATGTGTAAGCAAGGAGTATATATATGCTGATAACCAACAAAGTGGAAAACGGTCAGAAAAAACGCAACGCCTTCGTTGCCTATGACGATTACGGCAAGCTCATCGGCAAAGCACAGATCTCCCAGATGCTGATCCCGGAGATCTCGCCGCAGACCCCGCTGGAGATCCGCCTTTCGATCCGCTCCGGTCAGGAGTCCATGCTGAACCTCTGCTCGGCTTCGCTGGCAAGAGGTCTGGAGCTGGCGGCAAAGCATCCCGAATACAAAGCCCGTCTCTGCGCCGAGTATGATCCCCGGGACAGGTATATCACGCAGACCCTGCATGAGCTGGGCTTCAGCGAAGAGGATTCCGTGATCCGCATGACAAAGAAGGTCAGCCATCTGCCCGTCGGACGGCATCTGCCCGAGGGCTGCATCTTCCATACCGACCGTCTGGAATCCGACGCCGAGCAGGAGTATTTCATGCAGCGGAGCAGCCGCCTTTTCGGCTCGCAGAATCCGCAGGCCTGGCTGAAAAATGCCCGGCGCATGGACAACTTCAAGCGTCTGATGCTGATCAACGGTGACGGATTGGCGGGCGAGCTTGTCTGCTGGACGAACGGAAAAAGCGGCATCATCGCCCGGGTGTACACCAATCCCGACTGCCGGATGCAGGGCGTGGCATCGTATCTGATGGAGATGGCCCGGCTGTATTTCGCCCATTGCAGCGCATCCGTGATGATCTACGATCTGCGCGCTTCGATGAAGCCCGCCGCGGCCCTCGCCTACTCGCTGGGCTTCCTCAAAACCGATGTGCTGGAAAATATGCTCATCCTGAACATCTGAGCCCCAAAGTCCCTTCCCTCATCAGAGGGAAGGGGGGACCGCCGCAGGCGGTGGGTAGGGCCTGACAAGAAAACTATGTTGGGAAAACACCACCGCCAATACACATCCAGCCCTATCCGCCTCGTTTTCGCTCGGCACCTTTCTCGCTGCGGCTCGGTCAGGGTTCGGCTCTGACAGCGCACTGCGCTGTCATTCACTCCCGAACCCAACTCGCTTACACTCGTTCCCAGTGAGCTGGGGAAGGACAATATTGACAATCCCACTCAATGATAGGAGGAACTACATTATGCTGAAATCTCAGATCAACGTCGGCACCTGCGTACAGGGTTCGACTTTCCTCGACTGGGTACCCGCCCTTCTGGACAAGGGCTTTGAGTGCTTCACCTGCAATTTCCACATGACCTTCGGCGATGTCAAGCTGGAGGAGCTGGCGCCCAAGGCCAGGGCGCTGCTGGACGGCACCGGTATCCGGCTGTCTGCGCTGGGCTACTACTGCAACGCCCTTCAGTATGAAGAGCATGCAAAGCTGCTGCACCACACCATCGACATGGCCTCCGCCTTCGGAACGACCACCGTCTCCACATTTGCGGGTGCGCTGGAGGGCAAGAGCGTGGACGAGTCCATGCCCGTCTTCAAGAAGGTCTTCGGCGATCTGGCCAAGCATGCCGAGGATGTCGGCGTCCGGCTCGCCATCGAGAACTGCCCCATGGGCGGCACGTGGCAGAAGGGCACCTGCAACATCGGCTTCTGCGCCGATGCCTGGGACATGATGTTCAACGAGGTCGATTCCCCTGCGCTGGGTCTGGAATGGGAGCCTGCCCATCAGATGTGCCAGCTCATCGACCCCATTGCCAACCTGCGCAAGTATGTCAGCAAGGTCGTTCACGTACACGGCAAGGACGCCACGATCAAGTGGGACTACATCCGCAGCAGCGGCATCCGTCACGACGAGTTTGTCGATTCCCGATTCCCGGGCTTCGGCGACACCGACTGGCGCAAGATCTTTGAGATCCTGCAGCTGGCGGGCTATGAAGGCTGCATCAGCATCGAGGGCTATCACGATCCGCTGTTCAACGGCAAGTGGGAATACACCGGCCAGATCAACGCCCTCAACTACCTCAAGCAGTGCCGGGGCGGCAGCTATGTCAAGAATCCCTGGGACAAATAACGGAGGCACTCCTTCATGAAGACAGATATTTCCGCAAACGAGCTCAAAGCGTTCATCGAGTCCTTTGAAGACGGCGAATGCGTCGACAAGGACGAATACGTGCTGGACCTCTACGACAGCGAACCTCCCATGTCCTTTGACATCATCATCGACAAAAAGGGCGTGGACGTACTGGCCGCCTACCGACTGGAATACAGTGAGGAAGAAGACGGCTGGTACCTCGGCGACAAGTGCGAGGATGCGGCGCTCATCACCTCACTGCTTGCTTCCTGTCTCAAAAAATGAAGCTGTTTCCCGATCAGACGGAACGCTGGCTGCATATACGTCCCCTTGCGCTCACCTGCGCCTGTTTCATCGGCGGCTGTGCGCTGGGCTTTATTTCCGGTGTTCCGGCGTGGCTGTGGCTCATCATCGCCGTGCTGCCCCTGCTGTGTCTGGCATTTTCGCCGAAACGGGTATTCCTTGCCGTACTGGTGATCCCCCTCGGTGCGGCGCTGCTGAGCCTCGCAATGAAGCAGCCGCAGGTCGTCGAATATCCCTCGCCCCAATCTGTCAGCGGCACGGTCTGTTCCGAAACCGCCGACAAGGGCGGATATCTGCGGGTCAAGCTGTGTGACGTGACAGTCAACGGCGTTTCCCAGCCCTGCGACGTCATGCTCTATCTCTACGGCGAGGATGCGCCCAAGCTCCCCCAAAATACCCGCATCACCCTCGATGCCTCGGTATACAGGCTCCGCAGCTCCTCGTCCCTCGACACCGGGTATGCGGGCTGGCTGTGGCGTCAGCATATCGCCCTGTGCGCATCGGGCAATGTCTCGAACATCACCTCCCTTGAAGACAGAGGCTTCTCCTTCGGCAGGTTCTTTTCCTCGCTGCGCAGCAGCCTGACCGACAGGATCTGTGCGGTATTTGACGACAGATCCGCCGCCATCGTGACGGCGCTGGTGCTGGGTGACCGGTCGATGCTGCCGGAGGAATATGTCAGCGCCTTCCGCAATGCGGGCGTTTCGCACATGCTGGCGCTGTCCGGCTTTCATGTGATGGTGCTGATCGGCTGCCTCGAATACCTTTTCAAAAAGCTGCGCATCCGGCGGGGCGTCGCCGATATCCTGCTCTGGCCGTTCCTCCTGTTCTACACGGCGCTGACCGGGTTTACGGCATCGTTCATCCGGGCGCTGCTGATGTATGCCCTGCGCCGCACGGCAAGGCGGTTCGGCAGAGAATATGACCCGCTGACATCGTTGCTGGTGACGGCGGCGGTCATGCTGGTCTTCAAACCCTTGTACATCTATGACGTCAGCTTCCTGCTGTCGTTTGCGGCGGTGGGCGGCATCATCCTGTTCACCAACGGCTGGACGAAAGACCCGGAAAAGAGAAAGAAACACAGAAATACGCTGCTGACGAAGCTCCGCTCTGCGGTTTTCCTCTCTGTTGCCGCCCAGCTGGGTACATTGCCTCTGGCGGCGACCTGTTTCAACAGCATTCCGGTGCTGTCTCTCTTGTCCAATCTGATACTTCTGCCATTGCTGACTGTCGTATATCCGTATCTGCTGGCAATCACGGGGCTCGCCTGTCTGCTGCCCGTCGGGGCAGTGCAGATCGCCGGGCTTCCGGTCAAAATCATCTGCACGATTGCAGACTTTTTCGGCTCGCTGCCGAATGCCTATGTGACCTGTCCCAACTGGAACCAATGGCTGATCCTGCTGTATGCACTCATCATGGTGCTCTGCGGCGGATATTTCCATCCGAGACACAACCCACGGCGGCACTGCTTTATGTTCACGCTGCCTTTGATCGCCGCCTTGGCTGTGCTGCTGCCCTCACTGGTGAAGCATGACGGGCTCACGATTACCTTCCTGGACGTTGGTCAGGGCGATGCCGCCATAGTACAGACCGATGCGGGCACGTTCCTTGTGGATACCGGCGACGGCTCCACCGCCGCCAATTACGTCATCGACAACGGCCTGCATATCGACGGGATTTTCCTATCCCATGCCCACAGCGATCATGCGGGCGGCTTGGGCGAGCTGGTCCGCCAGCTACCTCCGACCAGGCTGTACGTCTCCGAATACTGGGATCGTTCGACCCACGATGACGACGTGGACATCGCCTATGCTTCGGCTGTTGAAAGCGGCTGGAACGTCTGCACTCTCGGCGTCGGCGATATGGTGCCGCTGGGCACGGACGTCACCGCCACGGTCTATGCGCCCTATGCCGATACCGCAGACACCAACGAAAGCTGCATGGTACTGGGCATCGATTACGGAAGCTCCTCCGCCCTGTTCACCGGTGACATGCCGATGAGTGCGGAGCTGATCCCGCTGCCGGACTGCACGGTGCTGAAGGTGCCGCATCACGGCTCGGCGACCTCCACCGGAGAGCTCCTGCTCAGTCAGACCACGCCCTCCGCCGCCGTGATCTCGGTGGGACACAACAGCTATGGCCATCCCACGCAGGAGGTGCTGGACAGGCTCAGCGGGATCCCGGTCTACCGTACCGACATCTGCGGCAGCATTACCGCCACGCTCCTCTACGACGGAAGCACCATCATATCAACGGGGAAACACAAATGACATACGATCAACTTTTCAAAAGCATCAAGGCGGGCGACATCAAGCCGCTGTATGTGTTCTACGGTGATGAGCAGTATCTCATCGAATCCTCCGTCCGGCGCATTCGGGAAGCCCTGCTTCCGGAAGGTCTGGAGACCTTCAACGAGAACGTATACGACACCGAGGTCTCGGTGCCCGACCTGATCTCCGTCGCCGGGACACTGCCCCTGATGGCGGAGAAGCGGCTCGTTCTGGTGAAGCGCTGGAACGCCTTTCAGAAGGGCTTCGCCTCGGAAAAGGACGAAGCGCTGCTGTGCGAGTTCCTCGAAACGCCGCCGGACAGCTGCTGTCTGATCTTCTGGGAGGAAGCTGCGCCCGGTCAGAAAAAACAGGGCAAGTCCTCCGACGAAACCGGCGGCAGGCGCAAGGTGCCCAAGGCGCTGGTGGAGACCCTCGAAAAACATGCCGAGCAGGTGGAATTCACCTATCTCGACAGCGACCGCCTGTACCGGTGGTGTTCCAACTACCTTGCCCAATCCGAATGCGGCATCGAGCAGGAGGCGCTGCTCCATCTGGCGGACATCACCAGTCCGGCGCTGATCGCCATCACCCGGGAGCTGGACAAGCTGTCCTCCTTCGTCGGAAAAAACGGCATCATCAAAAAATCGGACGTGGACGCCATGGTCACGCCCTCCGCCGAAACCACCGTGTTCCGCATGATCGATATGCTGATGCAGAAGCGGCTCGGCGAAGCATTTACCCTGCTTTCGTCCCTCCTCGAAAACGGAGAAAAGCCCATCGGCATCATCGCCCTGCTGACAAGGCAGATGCGGCTCCTGACCCACATCATGCTGATGCGGCAGAACGGCATCAACCTTCAGGACATCGCCCAGCGGCTCAACATCAAATTTGCCGCCGCCAGCAGCATCGCAAGAGGCGGCGCAAGGTTCAAGCCCGACGAACTGGAGGAATGCTACAAGCTCTGCATCGATACCGACTACGCCATCAAGAGCGGCAGGATCCGGGATGACATTGCGCTCAATTCCCTCATGCTGAAACTCGGCGGAGTACGCAGTGATCAGTGATCAGTGTTCAGTTGGCCGTCGGCAATTGTTATACAATATCGGCGGCGTAGCCGCTAAAAGTCCCTCTCCACCTCAGTGGAGAGGGGGGACCGCCGCAGGCGGTGGGTGGGGCTGATAAAGGAAGGCAGTTGGTAAAAACTTAGAATGATAACCCTGTAGATCCCATCCAGACCTACAGGGTTATTTCTATCAGTACCCGAATATTGACATCAGACTGTCATCATTCTCCATACTCACAAGCCACTCATCGTCATAAAGCTGCATCGGTATCTCGATATTGTCCACAGTTGTTTTTCCGTCAAACGTGATGTAGCTGATCGCATACACGATACAGGTTTCCTTGTCGGAGGCATATTGAATATCATCGATCTCATAGTGTATCACGGGTAATATTCCCGCCATATCGTAGAAATCGCTGAGTCCGTAACCGATATCCAATATCGAAGAAATCGGGAAATCGACCAGTCCGTCCATCAGTCCAAGCATGCCGTCGTACAGAGAACTGTACTGCGGCGCATAACAGTCGAGCAAGGCTTCCTGATCCATCTCATTCTGTGCACGTTCCAGACGCAGCATTGTGTCCTCCGGCGTTCCCTTTCTGCTCTTCAGCTTGAACTCAAAAGACGATTCTCCGGCGGGTATTTCAATGGTTTGCTGCACTGTCTCATATTTCTCACAGGCAATCGTTATTTGATACTTTGCCGGGCTGATGCATTCTGCGGCGTAAACAGACTTTCCTTTATTATTCTTCGTGAGTTTAGGCACAGTTAGTTCATTATTCATATCAATCAGTGTTACCACCGCATCCTGCATGTACTTTTTCTTGCCGTGTACCACAATCTCCACAGTTGCCGTATCAAGTATCAAATCCGGAAGCTTATCAACCTCCTGTGCACAGCTGGTAAGAAAGACTTCTTGATTTCCATCTTCTGCTTGGTATAAATACATTCCCCAAGGCAGATTCTTCATCGAGTATTCGCCATTTTTATTTGTTGTTGTATTATATTCTTCCTGCAGGAAATTATTATAGTAACGATAAGCGTGCACTGTCACACCTTCAATGGGTTTCTTTTCCGAATCCGTCACATACCCCGTTACGATATCGTTTTTTGCATAAAGAACAGTAATATCGGTACCACAATGCATACTTGAATCGTCAACACTTTCGCCCAAATTATTGTTGCGCAGAACATCTTTTTCAGACGTTTTCATGAGGTTTTCAAAGTACTCTTTGACATTGCGTTTGTCGATTCTTGTTTTCACTGTATCCCAATATCCAATCACTCCCCCTGCTCCATGATCCACAAGGAATTGATTAAAATCTGAATCACAATAACTATGACAAGCACCTAAGTAAAACAGTGTATTGGGAAATTGACAGGTATCCCATTGCTCCATCAAATAATTCGTAGATATCGAAATATAGTATTTCCTTTGATCTTCATCATAAACGAACATCATCTTTAGATGGTCAAATGAATCATCACTATCATAATCAATATAATTATAAAATTCATCTGCATAGACCAAATCCGATGAATCTCTCATATCTGTCCAATAGTCGTATACAGTTTCCCTGTTTTTCTTTTTTTGTGCAAAAAACTCAAAAACGACGGTATATGTACCATTACTACGATGAAAAGCACCACCATGATCGCACAGAATTACCGTTCCATACTTTTCAATGTTATATGATGCTAAAGAATATAGCGGTATGTCCAAACCGTCTTCATCCGTAGCAACATAACAATTACCACCGTATTTATCAGCAAGTTTTTTTCCTATATCCTCATGTGCATACCCGCCGGTTATTGTATCCACACTTCGAACAGGACAGCAAACAAGGACATCCGGTTCATACATAGCCCCATGATAATCAGGATCAAATTCCATTTCGCTCTTCAACTTAAATATATCTGTCGTTACCCCGGAACCCATTGTTGCTTCATCCGGATCTGTAATCAACAGATTTATCTCTATCGCTGCAACAAGGTTATCTTTTGTTATGAATACCACATAGCCGTTATCATCATCGATCCACGTCTTTTGCACATCCGGCTGTCCCTGCAGGTATTTCAACACCTTTTGTCTTGCATTTTTGACACCCTCTTCGGTTGTCAAATCATATTCAAGGCTATCCGCATAGTCGCCTACTGATTGCAGTACATCGCACATTGTCATCATTTCCTGCTCACCGACTCGCACTTCCCGGTACAGCGTGATCGGCAGGGTCTTTTTTCCGTCTACCTCGGCTGTGATCTTCACTGCCGTTTCTTTTCCTCCGGCTTTCGGAATCTTGACGGGCAACTCGTATTCATAGTGATTTCCGATATCCGTCGCTGTGAGCTCGCTCAGCTTATAGCTGCCGAGCTTTTTGTTGTGCACATCGGTAAGCAGCACCTTTTCATGACTTTGTCCTTTGGGAATGCGCATGGTAATGACGGTTTCAGCCGCGTCCTTTTCGGGCAATTCGTTATCCCGGGCAAATATGTAGATGCCGTTTGTTTCGTATGACCCGGCTTCCTTTGAACCATTTCGGGGAATCGCCAGACACAGAACCAGAATAAGTACCGCTGCCAGACATATGATCGGAAGAACACGCTTGTTTTTCATATCTTTTCCCTTTCATCGACACATGATATAAGCACGGCAGATAGCCGAAAACTATCTGCCGAATGTACGTTATTACTGAATGCCCGTAAGCAGGCTGCCCAATGCGTTCATCTGCTGATAGCAGTTATCGCACACGGTCATCTCCAAGCCATATGTGTTTACGGTATGCTTTTTTCCCGTCTTCGTCTGCTGGCACAGGCCGCAGGTAAACTCTCCGCAGGCGGTGAGCATGAGCATCGTCAGGATCAGCATAGCCGCAATCAGAACCTTCTTCATTTCTTGGCCTTCTCCTTCTTGTTCAGCTTCGTCATGACGAATGACATGCAAATAATGACAAAGGAGATTACCACCTGGAAAGATACAAGGCCACTGGCATAAACACCATTTATGCTGTCCAGTATCGAGAAGTTCATTGCAGTGCAGATCGAACCGATAATCGAGGGAATCAGTGCCAGCTTCGGATGATCCAGAATAAACAGGAGTGCGGTGATCACGTAACATGCCACTGCAACGGCGGGGAAAATGTATAACTCGCTTTCTCCGCTAAGCTCCGCCAGATACTTAATACTTCTGAAATCATTGTAATCCACCTCCAGAATATTGCAGAAGAAGACAATGATCACGAACAGGATCAGAGCCAGCGTAACCCACACTCTCTTGTGGTTGATCGGCTTCGGGCTGAGGTTCTTCTTAAACACGTTGTTCATCATGATGTTTTCCCTCCTTATAATTCGACGGTTTGTCCGTCATCGCTCTCGTAAATGATTCTTGTATCCTGTCTCTTCAGCTTCCAGGTCACGCCGTTGCCGTCTGTCAGTTCAATGGGATAAATGCCGCTTTCCGCATGCTGGGAACGGATAGCTTCCTTCACATTTGCCTGTTCGCCGCTATAGAAAGAGATACCGAGGATCAGGTTCATCAAGAAACGGAAGACAAAGCCCATAGCGGTGAGCACCGCATTCACCGGAAGCATTACTCGCTCTTTGGTCGTGCGGCACCTCGTGAGCATGATGTATGCCGTATATCCCGCACCTGCCAACGCAAATATCAAAAGCCATATTGTTGTACCCGTATTGAACTTGGAACCCGTAACCAATGTGAGAATAAATTCCACAAGGATAAAGACACAGACAAAACATGCAAAAGCACCGGGGACTCCCATCTTTCCGTCCAGACGGCCACGGAACTTGTTGTATCCCGCTATGGCGATCCACTCAACAAC
>JAZLHZ010000350.1:0-2674 GCA_045617085.1 Clostridia bacterium | reverse complement strand
TTTTCCAGCGTATCGTTCCATAACTCGATATGGCGAAGACCGACCTTTACCGGCATGTTGATTCCTCCTTCTATCTTGTAAAAGTCCCCTGCACCAATTATAGCGCAGGGGACAGAATAAGTCAATCAATTATTTACTTCTGTCATAGCAGATCTGTGCTACATCCAGCCAATCCTGCAGACCTGCGGTCTCAAGATTTGCGATGTACTCATCCCAATCTGCCACGGGATCCTTGGTTCCTGTTACGAAGGCAGCAAGAGCCTCGTTGACATAAGTCTTGACAGAGGTGATCGTATCATTGTACTTGTCGGTCTCCTCGATCGTGTAGGTCGGGCTGTAGAACATTTCCTCGGGCTGCTCGCCGTTGAAGCCGCGCTGTCCTGCATTAACAGCGGAAAGGTAGGACTTATGCTTGGCGATATCCTGAGATTCCCAGCCCTCTTCCCAGCTGTTTACAAAGTCCTGATCCATTGCAGCGGATGCAGAGAAGGAAGCAGCAGGCAGCAGAGATGCAGGGAAGATATTCCAAATGGTAGTATTCTCGTTAGTCCAAGGATCCTTGGTTCCAGACAGAGCATTAATGTTGCCCCAGGTAGATTCGAGACCCAGCATAGCAGTACGCTGAGCGGGACCTGCAAAGATACTATCAAAGTACTCGGGATCATCATCACGCCAGAGGAAGTTTACGCCGGGCTCACCATAGCGGCTGATCTGGCCGTTTCTGCCGGTGCACCAATAGTCCAAAGCACGGAAAGCGATCTCGGGATACTCACAATCGGTAGTTATGAAAGCCTGCTGTCCTGCGTTCACATTGCGAACAGGGTCATAAGCATGGCCTTCGGGACCGGTCAGTCTGGGCAGATAGCTGTAAGCCAAAACACAGGGATTCGTTGCGTCGGGAACAGTAGTAGTGAATGTACCGACCAGTACACCGATGATCTGATCTTCGGGGGCATAGCCCTCAACCATAGCAACCAGTTCATCGCCGGTCATGGTGAAGATCATCGGGCTGAGCAGGCCTTCCGCACACAGGTCATTCATGTAGATCATTGCCTGCTGCCACTCATCGGTGACAAAGGGAGCAAATACCGTGCCGTCCTCAACATCCAGCATTTCATCACCGTTGTAGTAGATGAAGGAGTTAATCAGCATCTCGGTAACGGAACCGTTGTAGGTGCCGCCGATCAGCGGTACTTCGTCAGCCTGACCATTGCCGTTGGGGTCGCCGTCACGGAAGGCAATCAGCACCTCTTTCAGCTCATCCAGATTGGTAGGAGCCTCCAGACCCAGCTTGTTCAGCCACAGCTGGTTGATATAGGGAGTAATGCGGGGAATATCACCAACAGAGTCAGAGTAGTAAGCAGCACCATAGATATTGCCGTCAGCGCTGGTTACAACACGGAAGTAGGTCTCATAAGCTCTGTCATCCATGTACTCATTAGTCCAGAAGTTATATGCCAATCCGTTTTCCTTGTCATAGAAATCGTTCAAAGGCAGCAGATAGCCCTGCTCACCGTAGCTGGCTACCGTGCTCTTTCCCATGGCATAGTAGAAAATGTCGGGAAGCTTATCTCCGCTGGCAAGCAGCAGGTCAAAGTAAGTTGCAGTCTCTGCAGAGGGCATCAGGTGCCACACGATGTCGATGCCGGTCTCATCCTCGAACATCTTGGTCATGTAGTTGTCATCATAATCCAAGGTGAGCGTACTGGTCTTGATACCGTAAGTCAAAGTCACGGGTTCGATGACGATGGGCAACGTACCGGGAGCGGTCATGTTCTCCACATCACTCATCGGCAGTTCGTCTGCGATTGCCGCCAGTGACAGCAGCAGACACAGTGCAAGCACAAGGGAAAGCAGCTTCTTCATGGGAAATACCTCCTATATGTTGTTCGTGTTCTTTTGAACACTGTTTTTATTATACACTTAATATTTTACATATTCCACGACAGTCTTTGCAAAAAAAAAAAAAAAATAACTACTTTTTGATATTCTTGTTATTAAATATCTGTTACATGCAGGAAGATTCCCCTTTTCAGGCGTACTATACTATATAAAATGAATTCATTTTCGGAGGTTGTTTATAATGATACAGATAAACTGTTATCCCGGCGGTGTCAAGCGTGTTGTAACTTTCAGCTATGACGACGGACATCCGAATGACGAGCGTCTTGTCGCTCTGTTCAACAAGTACCATGTAAAAGGCACCTTCCACCTCAATTCTTCCCGTTTCTAGGCCTGCACCGACGAGGAGTTAGCTGCCATCCGACAGCGCTATATCGGTCACGAGATCTCCTCCCACAGCGTGCATCACGGCGAGTTCACCCACATGACCGACATCAGCATCGTCAAGGAGACCATCGAGGACCGGCTGTTCCTCGAAAAGCTGGCCGGTTATCCCGTGGTCGGCATGAGCTATCCCAACGGCGGCTACAACGCCCACGTAATGGACGTGCTGCGCAGCTGCGGCATCGTATACAACCGCACGGCCAGGGGCTCCCTGCGGAACATGGATGCGCCGCTGGACTTCCTCGAGTGGATCCCCTCCTGTCATCACCGGGATGCGGAGACCGTAGGCAAGGCCTTCCTTGACACCATCGATTCCGAGTGGTACCGGCCCATCCTCTATATCTGGGGACACTCCCACGAGCTCAGGACCGAAGAGGACTGGCAATAC
>JAZLHZ010000349.1:0-4718 GCA_045617085.1 Clostridia bacterium | reverse complement strand
CTATACCGAGATCAACAAGTCCCTGCAGAGCGCCGCAAAAAAGCTGCCCCTGTGCGCCTATGTTCCCGCCGAGGGACTGGAGGACAAGGGCGACAGTCTGCATTTCAGCGCCCGCGCCCTGTGGGAGTTCGGCGAGCGCTACTACGCCGCCTTTGACGCACTGGAGGACAAGAACCGCATCTTCCCCGAAAAGCCCACCGAGGAAACCGCCGTCCGCAGCGCCATGGAACTGCTGTAACCGTCATCGTTCACTCAAGGAGGAAATACTGCACATGAATACCAGACTCGTCCGTGAAATACTGAAAAACACCGACTACATCCGTGTCAGCGGCACCGATGAAGAGCTGAAGGCCGCCGAATATCTCAAAGATCTTGCCGAGGGCTTCGGTGCCGAGGCACATTTTGAGGCCTTCCCCGTCCAGATGACACACATCCGGGAGGCACACCTCTACGCCGACGGCGTCGAGATCCCCTGCAAGGCCTTCCGCAACTGCGGCAGCGGCGAGATCGAAGCGCCGTTCCTGTATCTGCCCGCCATCGATGAAGTGTCCCTCACCAATGTCCGGGGCAAGATCGTGCTGCTGGATACGGGACTTGGCTATTTCACCTACCACGACCTGATCGACAACGGCGCTGTCGGTATCATCACCTATGACGGCAACATCAATTACCGGGACAACGACATCGACCTGAAGGAGCTGCGTGCCTACGTTCATACCGGCACAAAAGTCCTCTGCGCCAATATCAACGCCAAGGATGCGGTCAAGCTGGTCAAGAAGAACACCAAGTCCGTCCGCATCGTCATCCGGCAGGACGAATACGAAGGCGAGTCTCACAACGTGGTGGCGACATTGCCCGGCAAGACCGATGAGTGGATCGCCTTCACCGCCCACTACGATTCCACGCCGCTGTCTCACGGCTCCTATGACAATATGACCGGCTGCATCACGCTGCTGGGGCTCATGGAGAAGCTGGCAAAGACCGCTCCCAACCGTTACGGACTGCGCTTCATCTTCTGCGGCAGCGAGGAGCGCGGCCTGTTGGGTGCCAAGGCCTACACCGCCGCCCACGAGAGCGAGCTGGAAAAGGCCGCCCTGTGCATCAATATCGACATGATCGGCACGTATATGGGCAAATTCATCGCCTGCTCCACCGCCGAGACCAAACTGGTGGACTACATCTCCTACCTGTACACCGAGCTGGGCGTCAGCGTTGCCTCCCGTCAGGGCGTATATTCCAGCGATTCCACTCCCTTTGCGGATAAGGGCGTGCCCGCAGTCAGCTTTGCAAGGCTCACCAATCCGGGCGCAGCCACCATCCACAACCGCTATGACACCATCAATCTGGTATCTCCCGAGCAGCTGCTCAAGGACATCGACTATGTGGCTTGCTTCGCCGAGCGCATGGCCAACGCCGCCAAGTGCCCCGTCAGCAAGGAAATGCCCGACAACATGAAGAAGGAGCTGGACGAATACCTGTTCCGCAAGCGCAAGAAGTAATATATCTATCACCAAAAGTTCTTCCCCAGCTCACTGGGGAAGGTGCTGAGCAATAGCGAGGCGGATAGGGCGTGATAAGTACTGGTAGAGGTGTTTCTGCCAACTTTCTTTATCAACCCTACCCATCGCCAGACGATGGTTCCCCCTTCCCTCTGATGAGGGAAGGGACTTTGGGTAATTGTTATATTACGGTTTTTTACTCCGTAACTTCGTCACCATTCTCATGGTACCACTTTCCATCAGGTCCTTCGTAGATTCCACCGCCAAGCGAAATGAATTCGGGCTCGTAGCGAGGATCAGGCTTTTCAGGAGTTTTCTGGATGGAAGTCTTATTGGTGCTTGTTTGCGCCGCATTGTTGTTGTAGTTATTGAACCAAGACATTTATATCCACTCCTTTTTTAATTTATCCAAGAGACGTTTCCGTTTCCGCGGTATCCCCAGTAGTGGCAAGCTGCTACGTTTGCCGATCCAGTACCGTAACGCTTGATCTGGATGTCATACTGAGAATAGCCGTAATCAAGCTTGAGGGCATAACCGCTCGTTTTTCCAGAAATCGTGTACTGGAAACTTCTGGATTCGGGGGTTGTAATATATATATAGAATTTCCCGCTGGACTTACGGTCAGCCGCATCATAGGTATAGATGTTAACCGTAGCACTCTTTCGAGGGTTGTTCAGATATACGCGATGCGAGCTGGACCACGAGTTGTTGGCAAAGCATCCAGTTCTCCATGTTTCAGCCGAGGCACTAACCCCAATCGACAGTATGATCATCATTACCAGCATAATGCTGATGACTTTTTTCGTAATCATCAAAACCGTTCCTCCTGAAATTTGATGCTCTTTCTTGAAAGCCCATCCGTCAGTGGATGCAGTACGCCATGAATTCAATCAAGGTTCCGCTGTGTCGTACACATCATGGTCATCAAATGACCATGATGTGTATTGTTCCCGCACACTATTTGTCCAATGGAATCACCCCACTATCCTTATTCAGAGGCTGAGTAACCACTTCACCAAATCCAGCATACTCACTTCAGCGACAAAGCAACCACTTTACCAAATCCAAAGTACTCACCCATGCTGAGCATACACACAGCCCGAATCCCAAAGCTTCAACCGTAAACATGGCTTTATCCTCCCTTCTTTGTGCTAAATGATATTTCACATTGAAACCTCATTCAGCAATTAATCTCAGACAATCGACTGATCAACTGTCTATGGCTAAATAATATCACAAATCCATGTTTATGTCCATTCCTATTTATTGATGTTATTACCACCCATCTTTGAGTCATATTTTATCAATCAGCAGAGGATTTTATCAATTTTGATATTTTTTATACATAAGGTTTAGCCTATGCTATATTCTTGGAACAAATATATCAGTAAATAATGAGCTAAATGTTGTAATACACTATTGAAATCTCCATAAAGATATGATATAATATATTCGTTATGATATATCGATGGAAAAAGGTTAGAAGGAGAAGCAGAAATGGATTTTGATCAATCTTTTAATCCTGATATTCGGGACAACCTGTACCGTAGCGCCATTCACGGCCGTATTCGTTATCTGCTTGATGATTATATAAGCAAATTTCATGTCAAACAATACACTGTCTTAAATACCCTAAAAACAAAGTATGGTCTAAGTACCAGTACCGTTACTCGACAATGGAATTATGAAGGGCACACAGGACCAATCAACACTAAAGTAATACTCGTTCTGGCTCATGTCTTTCAATGTAAGATATCCGATATTTTAGCTGTAGAACAATCGGATATTGATGATGTGTTAACTATATTAAACAAAAAAAACAACTGATTCGGATTGTACTGAATTAATTTTTAACTATTACGCCAAGAATTATCATAGTCCAAAGGATTCAACGACGTTCTTAAAAGGTGTGTCAAGATTTTCCGATCCTGCATACAATGGATCATATACGGTATACTACTATGAGTTCGGCCGAACTGTTAATGAGCTAAATAATTTTACACTCATGATCGATTCCACCAACGGCACCATTAACATATCATCGTTCAACAAAAACGAAGGAGACTACACAGGAGCACTCTTCATATATTATGATGTCGTCTTTGGAATTGCTTCCAGTAAAAATGGGGATATACTTCAGATAGCTTTTCCTTACACACACTTCGAACAAAACACTTCACTTGCTTTTCGTCGTGGTATAATGCTCTTCCGAGACCATCATTTTCAACCAATTATTCCCAAGGCAGAAGCTTTCGTAATAGTATCACAAAGTGGTATTACAAAGGCTGATAGTATGGGCATGAACATTGAAAGCATAATGAAAGGCATATTGCGGTCAATTGAAAATGGATCAGTAAAAATATCTAAAAATATGCTGCCAACAATACGTACACAGTTAGTTGACTGTGGATTTAACGCTAACGAATTCATTGGTTATATTATAGATAGCTTCTCTGATTCTTACTATCAGTTTGACGAACACGATTTTCTGTTCAACATGGAGCAATGGGGGATTCCCTATGAAAATAGTGTACAAGCATTAGCTATCATAAAAGCAAACTCTCTTAATGCTATATTTTTTCGTCCAAGCAAAAACAATGTTGATTATCATCTTTTCTTTGATCAAACCTGATTACAAAAAAGGAACCACATCTTTCTATTTTTTTAAGAAGATGTGGTTCCTTTCCTAATGGGAAATTACTTGACAAAAATCGTGCCGACCTTGGCGTTTTCGATGGTCCTTACGGTCTCGATGGCCTGTGCGGAGGTGATGGGATAGGGCTTGTTGTTGCGGAACGCCTCGTAGAAGTAGTCCCAGACCACGTCCGTCTTGTCATGGGGGCCTACGGAGAAGGTCTCTTCCTTCCACTTCAGCACCTCGCTGTTGCCGTATACGCCTGCGCCGGGCGTGCCGGGATCGGCCTTGATGTCGGCCAGCTCCTGGTCGGGATCAAGATACCGCATCTTGAAGTTATCGCCCTCGCCGATGAGGCTGCCCTTGGTGCCGTAGATCAGGTATTCAGGCGTCTTGAGTGCCACGCCGCCGCTGATCTCCATGTCGACGACTCTGCCGTTGGTGCCCTTGAACACCAGCTTGATATGGTCCTCGGCATCGCCCACGGCTGCGACACGCTTGATGTCTGCGAACATCTCGGTATAGGCGCCGCCGCAGAAGTAGATGGAATGGTCGACGATGTGCGGGCCCCAGTTCAGCAGCT
>JAZLHZ010000348.1:0-3394 GCA_045617085.1 Clostridia bacterium | reverse complement strand
GGGATCGGGGACCGGGGTCACATAGCGGCTCTTGAGGCCGATATGGGTCTGAAGGAAGTGGAAGCCCGCCTGTATGCCGTTTTCGTTCAGCCGCTTCAGCACATACTTCACGTCCTCGTATCCATTTGGGTAGTTGTCGTTGAAGTCATAGTCGCCGCACAGGTCGTAGAAGATCTCCTTGAAGAAGGAGGTGTAATAGATCAGCATCAGCGTGAAGCCGCCCTGCTTGGCACGCATGATGTGCTCTTCCAGATTGGCGGGGCAGAGGTCGCCTGTCCAGTAGACCGAGCGGTTGATCATCTCGCTGCGGCGGTTCTGTACGCCCCGGGGCAGAGAATAGGCCTGCTCCATTAGGTCGATGTCGTCCAGCAGCCTGTCCGGCGCATCGGCAAGCAGCACCGCACCGGTGCCGATCAGCTTGACATTGCGCACGGCGTCGGCGGTCAGCAGGCGCAGCTCCCTGCGCTTTTCACACTCGATCCTTGTATGGAGCGAGTCTGCAATGACGGCGACGGCGGCACTGTCGTCCCAGACCACGTTGAGCCATTCGCCGAAGTTCTTTCTGTGCTTAACCGGCAGCTGAACCAGACGCAGCTCCGCCACGGGCGGCAGATCCATCTTGAGATTGCCGTAGTCCTCTTCTTCCACATCAAAGCCGTCCAGCGTGAAGGCGGCATAGCCCTCGGCCTCGGTCACACGGATGCGTGCCTTGACAGGAACCGTCTCGAACCGGACGAACAGCATGTCGTTTTCCCGGCGCAGGGAATTTGCCTGAAATACCGTGTGCTTGTTGGGATGCGCCAGCTTTACTTCATTATTAAACGGGCGAAGCTGGGTCACGGAGAAAAGGGCGATGTCGTGATCCTGAGCGAGGAGCTCCTCGCCGGTGGATTTCAGCGTAAGACTTTTGACAACGGCGTCACTGCCGACGGTCAGCACGAAGCGGCCGCTTTCGATACGGATGTCGTTCATGTGGTTTGCTCTCCTTTTCAACTTGAGTTCCACTGTTGATTATAGCATGTTTAACATAAAAATGGAATACTTAATTCTCGATTTTTCTTTACAAATATCAAAAACTGTGATATACTTATGGCAATAGTATTCATTTGGGAGGAATCCGTCATGAACAAAAAGCTTTCCATCGTGCTGATCATCTTGCTGGTGCTCGCCATTGCCGCTGCCGTGTTCTTCGGCATCCGCTATAAGCAGGACAATACCACCCTTTCCACCGTCCGGGACGAGCTGGACAGTGCAAAGATCGAGATCGAAGGACTGAATGAAAACGTGACCGCACTGGAAGGCGACAAGACCGCTTCCGATGCCAAGATCGCCGAGCTGGAAGGCTCCGTGACCTCTCTGACCGAGGAGCTTGAAAAGAGCGAGGCGGAGAATCTGGGCGCCAAGCTGGAAGAGGCACAGGCTCAGCTGCTCACTCAGAATGAAGAGATCGCAACCCTGACCGAGCAGGTGGATACGCTGACCGCCGAGAACACAAAGCTGGTATCTTCTGCAGAAATGCTGAAGAACCAGATGAAGACCGTGGCCAATGACGGACTTGCCCTGTTCGACAAGAATACCGCGCTGAACGCTCAGGTGAAGGAGCTCACCGAGCAGGTGACTTCCCTGAACGGTGAAAAGGATGAGCTGACCGCACAGGTCGAAGCCGCTGCCGCACAGGGTGTGGATGTCGCTGCTCTGGAGGCTCAGGTCGCCGAGCTCACCGCAAAGAACGACGAGCTTTCTGCCTTCGTCAGCGAGGGCGTGAAGTTCGACAGCGAAGAGCTGAAGCTGTCCATTGAGCTGCCCATGGATGCAAGAATGGCTCCCTTCAACGGCGAGCTGTACGTTGCCTCCGCAGACGGCAAGGCGCTGGCTATGCTGACTGCAGTGACCGAGAACGGCAATCAGTGCGCCGTGGACGAGTTTGACGCCATTGTCATCGCCGAAAAGCTCAGAGCCAACACCCTGGGCGAGGACGCTGCAGAGGAGATCCACCGCATGGCAAGCCATGAGGGCTGCTACTTTACCTTCACCGCAGACGATGCAGAGCATACCGTGTACGTGCTGGCAGGCGAGAGCATCTACTACTGCGCCGAGGTCGTTGGCGAGGGCGCCGATGAGCTGGCAGCCACCCTGTTCGATTCCATCACCACCAGATAACAGAATAAGAGAGAAGTCCCGATACAGTTCGGGGCTTCTTTTGGATCATCACGTTTTTGTGGGGTAAAGAAAAGTATTGTCTATGCAACTGCCCCAAGTCCTTTCCCACCTCAGTGGGAAAGGGGGACCGCCCCAGGCGGTGGATAGGGCGGGATAAATCATGCAGATGGCGTTATTCACTGAACAACCATTTCCTGCCCCCCCCCCCTTTCTCGCTGCGGCTCAGTCAGGGTTCGGCTCTGACAGCACACCGTGCTGTCATTCACTACCGAACCCAACTCGCTTTCGCTCGTTCTCGCTGCGGCTCAGTCAGGGTTCGGCAGTAGCATCAACATAACTTTTTTTCACTCTACGATTCCGTGAAGAGCCTTCTTTTTTGAAAATCAGCAGCCATTTTTCTTACTTCTTCGTATAAACAGATGAAAACAGCAAAGGAGAAAAAAGTTATGAAAAACAAAAATGAACTGTCCGAAAAGAAATTAGAGCAGGTCGTCGGCGGCAGTGGTACAGGCGCCGGAATGGCTTCCTGGGCATTGCGGGCATATAGTGAGGGGTGGTCGTATGTTTGGGGCGGAGCGGCACCCGGCGGTGTAGATGCTTCCGGTCTCATCTATTCTTATGCCGGTGGAGCCCGTACCTCAGAGGCAATGATCGCCAACGCATCCGTGTCAGGCTCGATTTCCACGATGCCTGATCAACCCGGACTCGGTCTCTATAAGTCCGGCCATGTGGGCGTATATGTGGGGGGTGGAATGGCGGTCAGTGCAGAAAACGAATCGATCGGCGTTACAATATCGTCAATAGGAGACGGCGGATGGACGCTTTGGTTCCGGATCCCCGGAGTCGACTACTGACGCAGATCATATTTTTGTATTAAGCATAATGGGATAAGGATGACGAAAGGACAGGTTTATGGACGGGATACATTATGCGGGGAGATCGATTTGGTTTGATAATCGAAGTAACAATGGACTGCTACAGAACAATTGCTCTGTAACAGTCCATTGTTTTATTCGGTTGTTAGTATCTGTAATAGTTCATTGGTGATGTCTTCAGAGAGAATGCTTCCCTTTCCGGTGTAGATCAGCCGTTTGAGTGAATACCCCGTGCCGTTGATCGACGTTTTCAGGATCAGCAGCGGCTTGCCTTCGGGAAGCCGGGCGGCAAATACGCCGATCTGATGGGCATCCGGCTTTTCGGAGGTAAAGGACTGCTTCTGCAGAACCTTTTCTTC